>CAIOFO010000128.1 GCA_903857685.1 uncultured Alphaproteobacteria bacterium | reverse complement strand
TTTGGCAAAATTCGGACCCGAATTCAGCAGCTGGGCCAAAGATGACCTCAAGAAGCCGGGAGGGGAAGAAATGCAACTCGCATTCCTCGATTTTTGTCGCCTCCGCAACAATCTAGTTCACAATAATTTTGCAACTTATAACATCAACAAGACGCTCGCTGACGTGCGAGGCGATTTTGATGCCGCGATTAAACTAGTTCATTGGATAGAGAATTGCTTCAAGAAGTTTCAAGACGCGCAAGGTCCGGCAGAAAACAACGGGTAATCCATGAAGATGTGATGCCACCTCCCGATCAATACATTTGGCAGTTCAGAATGGCAGAGAAACCATCGTCAGCCAGTTACCCAATGTGTGTAGTAGCTCTTGAAGATGAATGTGGAGGCCGCTCAACCACCAGCCCACCCCACCGACTAAGGCAACGCCTGCTGCTTTCCCCGCAGCTTTTGTAGCCTCTGTCACAAAGGTATCGGCCTGTTTAGCGATGTAAGCGCCAATCTTGGCAGCAACACTTTGGACCCGTGCTTCCGCATCGCGCAAAACAGGCCACTCCGCTTCGGGTGGCTCCGTTGGTTGTCCCTTCAATATTTGAAGAGCTTTGATCAGGTCTTCCCTTTCCTCTGGGGTAAAGGGCAGCTGAGCAATGGCTTCGGGCGGATGATTATGACCTATGCCAGGCGTCTCTAACGCCGTTAAATCGCCCTCGACTGTGGAGATTTCTTCCAGCATTCGCGCGTGAAGAGCTTCCACACTTTCATGCTCCGCGCCCTCTTCTTCTTCGGGGGGTTGAATGCGCATCTCGTTTGGCGCCCAGTCAATCCCGTACTGCTGAATTCTGTTTATGGCTGCATCAAGCTGCTCTTCCGTTGCCTCATCACCTATCAACTCTCTGATTATTTCTTCCGCGTCGTAGGGGCCGCCCCAAATATAAACAAAGTCGCCATCGTCGCGTGGGGTATGTTCGGCCGGGTCTTCAAAATTATCGAGAAACCATTCACGTATGATTTCTACCGCATCATCGATAGGAAGTTCTTTCAGGTCAGTTGGAGGCTGCGTGATAGAATCGAGTTGGACCTCGTCCCACGCACTTGCGATTCTTTTGAGCGGTTCGGACACCATGCTACCCTTTATTTAGATCAGTGAATCGGGGAACCCGGCTTTGCCCCTATCGTAACTGTCGTCTTTCCACTCGTGGGCGAACGCAGCGGTGCGAGCCCTGACTTCGTTTGTGTTCAGCAACGGCGCGCCTCAAATCAGCCAATTGGCCTAAGCGTTAGCAAACCGCTTGTGCACACGCTCGGCAAGTCCCGTTTAACCGGATCACCGGGGGTAAAAGGCGATTTTAGTCATGTAATTGCCAGAAGCCTGGATAGCGGGAGCCCCGCCTAAGGGCCTTGGCGCGAGTCGCAGGAACGTTTGTTTTGGCCTCTAATGGTGCCCGAGGGGACCAAAGGCCTCGAGCGCGCAAATTTGGGCACCCTGGCGGGGATTGCAAAAGGCCATGTCAGCAACGCCCAAACTTTGTTGTATGATCGTTTTTCTAGCGGCAGGGAGCATTTGCACCTCCTAACGCCTAGAAATCGCGAGCTGCAATTGGAATGGATATGGGCAGCTCCGGGCGCCCCCGTGAATTCATAGTGGTTAGATTTTGAAATGACCGCATCAAATCACACCGAAGAACAGGATGAAGCCGCTATGGCGGCTGTTGGACCGCCGCCAATTCCACCAGACCTGTGTGACTTTGGTCTGTCTGCAACAGGGCTTTCATTCTTTTCTAAGTCCTGTTTCGCGAACTTTTTCTCCAAAAATGCCGCCGGATTGAATAGTCATTTTGCGCAGCACAATGAAATTGCAGTTTACCTTTCAACTTATGTTTTTTTATGGGTTCTGCTTTTGTATTTTCATATTGCGGCCCTCAGCATTGGAACAATCATTGCATTTGTCTTCTGGTTATTTTTCCCTCTCCCAGCTTTAATTTTTATATTGGCTATAGGTCAAATTGAAAAAATGCTGCGTAGCGCGCTGGACCACAATTTTCGTAGCTATTGCGAATACTCAATAGCGTACAATACCTACACGGAAAAGCAGAGCAGGTATGAAAGCGCGCTCGCGGAACATGGGCATAGCATTGCCAAAATTCGCGAAGACTATTGGCGCACATTTTCGGGAATTCAATTTGAAATTGAATTAGGGAAACTATTTTCCCTAATGGGCTATGCCGTCACGCACACGCCGTCTACCAGCGATGGGGGTATCGACTTAATTTTACATAGAGGTGGCAAGACCACGGTGGTGCAATGCAAGGCACACAACAAACCCGTTTCTATTGGTGTCGCGCGCGAACTTTATGCAGCAAAAATGGATTTCAAGGCCGACGACGCAATTATCGCGTGCTTCGAAGGTGTCACAAAGCCAGTGCTGGAATACATAAAGGACAAATCGATAGTTGTGCTTAACTTGCACAAGATTGTCGAACTTCAAAGGAAGCACGGCGGCACACTGCAATATAGAGTTTCGGTGCGCCAGGCTGGTCCGGCTATTTGGCCTTAGCATACTTTTTTGGAAACAACCGCCAGACCGATGTGTATGGAAACCAATTAGGCCGAACGTAGATGATGCGTTGGCGCAACGTGCGCGTTACAGCAACGTTCGTTTTGGCCTTGCTGGTCCCCAAGAGCCCTAAGGGCAGTTTCGCCGCCAGCGGGCAAATTTGGGCGTCGGTTAGCGAAATTGGCCCAAGGGTTATGGGGAAGCAGCCGTCCGAAGCGGTCTAACGCGCAGCGCAGTGCTTTACGGCACATCCGGCAAAGTATCTAATCGATTAGCGGCCAATGAATTTGGCTCCTGCGTCAACGGATAGTTTCTCATGGCAATGCCACCGATCAATATCGGAGATCTGGCTAAACCCGCGACCACCTTGATTGAAAAGGTTTCGGATGCTGTCGGTGGGATCGCCCGACCTTGGCAGATCAAGCGTGTTGCGCAAGCAGAGGCAGAGGCCGAAATAATTCGCGCTAATGCAAGAATTCAGATCTCAGAGTTAGAAAGGCGGGGACTGGAAAGGCTGATTCACGAAGAAGGGCAAAAGCAGGACAATATTGAGCAGATTACGTTCAAGGCAATCCCTGACCTTTCTGAGCATGCCGAACCGGATAAAATCGAAAACGATTGGCTTAGTTACTTCTTCGACCGCTGCCGCACCGTGTCAGATCAGGAAATGCAATCGTTATGGGCAAAGATTCTGGCAAGCCAAGCCAATAAGCCGGGCTCTTTTTCAAAACGCGCAATAGAACTTGTATCGACACTTGATAAGGCTGACGCGCAATTATTTACACAGTTCTGCACGTTCTGTTGGATGATAGGCGATGTCACGGCGCTGGTGTTCGATATCGATCAGAAAATTTACGCTGAGCATGGCGCAAACTTTGGCATTGTGAACCACTTAGACGACCTAGGCCTGCTTTCGCTAAATCACCTGACTGGGTTCAGCCGGCGAAATTTCCCTAAATACTTTACTGTTTTCTATTTCGGGAAACCGATAAATATTGAATTCTCCGCCGACGAGAATACGATTGACGTAGGGAAGGTATTGCTGACCAGGTCAGGTGCCGAGCTTGCAGCAATATGTGGCGCCAGCGCATCGGAAGAGTATTTCAATTATGTAATTAAGCGTTGGTACGATGCTGGTTACATCTTGTCATCGCCTTTGGCTGGTAGGCCAAATGGGCAACAAGCCACTTAGATGCCATACTAATGGCTGGGGTCATTGAACAACGCGGGCGTTGAAAAATTGTTTTTTGACGGCGGTTCCTCCAAAGAAATGCCCGCCACCGAGGTGAGAAAAGGAAAACCTCGCGCGGGCTGTCGGGGTTTTTGGAAGCGTGGCACTCACCGACTAATCCACGTTGCCGGTTGAATCTGGCGCCGGCAATTACGTCACTCAGCGGCATATGACTTGACTGTCATCTCGTTGGGCGCAGGCGCATTGAAAGCAGCCGCAGGGTCGCTAACCAGCAAATCGCGATATTGCGTCCACCTTACAGATGCGATTTTAACCGGATCATATTCGCCTGCATGTTGCGGTTCGGACCAATTCATCGCCGCAAGGACTTCCGCAGCCATGGGCCAGGGCGTGAAATGCTCGGTGCCGCCTTTGGTGACGTAGGAAAGGCCCAACAGCAGGTTGTGGAGTTCAAAGGCGCGCCATCTGTGCGCCGTTAATTCCGCAGCGATAGCCTCCGCTTCAATGTTGATGACCTGTTGGGCCGCATTGTGGAGGTTTAGGGCCGAAACCCGGACAGCTTCCATAGCCGCGCTGCAATCGTTATTGAGCAGTTCCAAGGCCGCCGTTGCTTGCTGCAGCTCTGCGTCCGCTTTGGCCCGCGCATCATGGTTGGTGCCTGGCCCGCTGGCACCGCCTCCGGCTCTGATTTCTTCAGCCAAACGGCGCGCGGCTTCCTGACTCGCCACGCCCATTTGCGCGAGCCTGGCGCGGGCTTTTCCCGCCAAGGCTTCCGCGCGGCTCCTGGCCTGATAGGCCGCCAAGGCCCTTCCCTGGCTCTCTGCGTGGCATGCTACGGCGGCGGCCAGCCCGTTCCGCGCATCGCGCACCGGGGCGACCAACTGTTCGCTTTGGGTCGCATGAAGCCGCTGTCGGCTTGTTTGGTGGTGTGTCATTGGCCGAAGGCCCGGCGATTATGGCGATTCAGGTCCGCGACAGAGCGAACGCCTTGCCGGTCTTGCGTGCCCATAATCATGGGTTGGAGTGGGTCGGCATGAACAATAAAGATAAGCAATTCGTCGCCATACCTTTCAGCAACAAACTGCTGCCCATTAAAACTGGCGATCTTCGTCTTCATCGCGCTGCCACTGTCGCGCGTGTTTGGGTGGGAGCGATCTTTCTTAGGCAAAGAATTGACTTTCATCTTATCAAACTCCTTGTGGTGGGACGGTTCATACAAGTTTGCTCCAAACTTCTAGCGCGCTGGGCTTGGTTGTAGCGACAAGTGCGCCGGCCACGGCGTTGCACAGGTCATCGTGTGCGCCCTGCGGGTGGTCTATGAACTCGCGCCCAGAGCCGCGCGAGGCTCGGCGTTCCAACTGGCAAAGCTGTGCAACAAGGCGCTGGTTGTCGAGCAGCTCGACGCGGCCAGAATTTACTAACGGCAGGAATTCAAGATACAGTTGCGATTTGGTGCGTTCCGACGCGTTGTAGGTTATGCCGCCCTTGGCGCGAATTGCCGTGGACACCCAATCTCCCGCATATCGGTCTCCCGTGACGGCAGTGATGTTGAACTGTTTCAAGACGGCGCAGGCTTCCTCCACGACAATTTCGGGGTTGTAGGGCGGGCGCCATTCCCTGACGGCATCCAGCACGCTGGAATCGCCCTCATAGTGCGCGATGGCTAGAGCAAAGCTGTCCGACCCGCTGCCCCCGCTAGGGTCAACAAAGGCCGTGTAGAAAGCTGATTTGCGTGGAGCGCACTCGTAGCGTCCGGGAATAACAACTGCTTGGACGGCCTCTTGGGAAATGAACGTCTCAATGTCGGTGCGAAATTCAGCCATGTACTCCGCCTTGGCACGGGCCGGATCCTTTTCCAGTTCAGCGTCTATAATTTGCTGCTGCACCGTGGGATTCATGGCGCGGGTTGTCGCGTGCCATACCAGTGGCGCTTCATCTTTGCCGAAATACTTGCGGTAAGCCTGCCAAAGCTCGCCGGAACGCGCATAGGGCGAAGACGCACAGACCAGCATTGACGTTGGAATGGTGGCTAGGCCAGGCCGCAAGGCGGTCAGAACCTCGGTGTCGGTGTTCACCGCAGCTTCGTCGGTCCGCCAAAATGCAATTTCGTCAGCTAAGATTGCGGCGAAGGTGTATCCGCGGGTGGCGCGGAATGACGCGGATGAAACCTCGATAGTTACCGCATTGGTTAGATCGAAACCTTCCGCGGTTTCCCGCTCGACCATCCGGGTGAGCATAGGAATGCCCGTCAACATGCCGCGGACATAGCGCATGATGACGCGAGCCTGCTTGCGGTCGGCCGCGATCACGGCGACGGTGGCGCGCTCGCCTGGCTGCAAGAACTGTCGGTATTCTTGAAAGCAGGCCAGGTAAACTGCCACCAGCGCCATGATGAAACTCTTGCCGCCGCGACGACCTACGACCAGCCACGATTCCCTTTGCGGCTGACCGGACGGTTGGGTGCGCCCGGTTTGGGCTTGGAACAGTGCCTGCTGGGCCTCGTCCATCGGCAGGCCGAACAAGGCAGCCAAAAAGACGAACCAAGCATTCCAAGTGACCTTGTTGCGAAACCAGGGTCCGAACAGATTTGGGTCGGTGCAGGCCTCAAGGATATTCATGCAGCTTCGTCCCGCCCTTTAATATAGTTACGGAGGTCCGGCGTGATATCGTTTGCACGCCGCTCCAGCCCCAAGTCCGTCAGCAGGCGGCGCTGTGCGTTGGCGATGGTGCAGTACAGGGCGAGATTGGCTCCTTCGCCTGCTAGGTATCGCGCCGCCATATCTGCAAGGGCGGCACCCATTAGCGCCGCGTTCTCCACCAGCACGGACTGCATGGTCGTCAACACATCGGCTCCGCCTAGGTCGGCGATGATGGAATTGCGGAGTTGGAAGGCTGCCTTGGCTGCGCTGGTGCGGCGGTCCAAGTCGCCAAGGCTGCGAAGGCGGAATTTCCGGCTGATAACCCGTGGCTGCTGGCGTTCCATGTGGCTGCTATCGGTTCCGGTTCTTGCCCGAAATATTGGGCACTCCTTGGGTATTGTCCGAAGGCAAGCCGATCAAGTCGCGGCATACACGTGTTTATAGGCGTGCACGCGTGCGCACGTTTCCGCCTTGCTATAGCCGTAGACGCGCATACTGCGTTGGTGAATTGGGCTGGGGCAGCGTTTCAGAAAAACATTTCTGGGCTACGTTTGCGCTGGGCTGGCCAGGGCCTTCGAAACGAAATTCGCAACGGCGGGCGTTGCCAGCTCAAAGCCTCTAATCAGTCTTCCATATCCTCGACATGCTCGGCATCGCGCCTGAAATGGGCGTAGCACGCGGCCAATTCACGCTCGGCTTCATCTGCTGTCAGTTCGACTGCAGCCTCGAAATAGGCTAAGCGTGTTGTTAGGACGGGATCCTGCTCGGCCAGCCGACTTCTATTTGAGGACCTGCGAGGCCCGTGTGTGCCCGCGACAAGGCTGTGCGTGAGTTGCCTCCCAACGCTACTTGCACCGGCTACCCACATCCCCTTTAGGCGCTCGACATCTACCCTAAGCATGTTGGGGTTGATGTCGCCCCCCGACAACGCTCTATTGAACTGTTCGTCGGTGAGGCTCGTCAATTCCCATAGCGTGTACCAACAAATGGGCAAAGCAGTCGCATGCGACTCCTGCCGGAGCCTTTTGTCGCTGGCAATCGCTATCAACCGTCTGACTGTGGCTTCTTTGTATTCAAGGTGTTCGCGGATATATCTTAGCCATTGGCCATTAGGGACTAGGGCTTTTGCTTCCTTCAGCAAATCTCCAACCTTGAAAATGCTTGCCACTGTGGCGCGCCTTGCCGCTTTGATAACGGGCACCAAAGCGATGGCTTCCACCGGCAAGTTTTTATTGGGGGAAGCGGGTTCTTTCACCCTGCTCGATTTCATGGGGGTCATCCTTTGAAATTCGCTGATGGTTTGGCGGTTTCGTTTTTGACCACAGCCCGTAAATAGCGCAGTGGGTATTTGGCGTGCTGGGCATTTTCTAGGATCCCGTGGAGCGCAGCTATGCAGCGGTCCTCATCCGCCGGCCATTGCTGCCGATAGCATCCGAACAGGACGCTCGCGATTTTCCACACAGTGTCAATTTTGTTTCCGCTTTTGGTAGCGACCTGCTCCAACAGGTTTTGCCCGGAACGCTCTGGTTCGTTTTGGATGGCAGTGTGGGATGATGCGAAGCTGGCAATGCATTTCTGAACGTATTGCCTGCGCCGCTTTTCGCCCCCGTTTTCCAGCGCAATGTTCGAGCAGGCGCGCAATATCGCTCTGGCCTGGCGTTCGAAAGATTGGCCGGTGCTGCCATCTTTACGCAGGGCCGCCTTTAACTGTTTTTGAAGGGCGGGACCGGCGTGTCCAAGGACGGCATTAAATCTTTGGTGCAGGGGCATACGCTTTTGCTTGCGGAGCCAACCAATCCTCTGCTGCCTAAATTCTTCTGCCAGAGCAGGTGCATGTTTTGCCATGTCACCCTGCAAATTCCGAAGGGATCGCGCGAAGCGCAATTTCTCTTAAATGCAGGCTCATTTAATACAGGTTCCTTCAATGCAGTATTAGGCCCTTGCTTTTAAGGGTTTGGCATCCCGCGTTCTTAAGGGCTGGCATCCCGTGTTTTTAAGGGATGCTGATTGGCGTGATCGCTGCTGTCCTGTTGCCTTTTGAACAGAAGCCCGTAAACAGTCGCACCGCCAATCTGATTGCCATGCCTAACCCTTTTCAGGTGACCACGGCGCACGAGCCGATTGATGTTGATGCGGATGGTATCAACCGACAGTTGCGCATCGTGGGCCAAGGAGGCTTGATTGGGGAATACTTGGACCCTTCCAGTTTCGACGTAGCGCTGTGCTGTTTCATTCATGGTCATGTAAATGGACAGGGCATAAGCGACCTTGAAGGCGGTACCTTTGATTGAAGGGTCGGCAAATACTTGATCGCGCCACCTGCCACGATATTCGTAAAGGTCCTTGGTGCGGCGCGTCATTGGAGCCAAAACCGCTCGGGCAGCCCCCTAACCTCGATTAACATTTCCATCCCATCCTGACCGTTGGGTCCATCACCTGGCAGTACGCGCAGGTGGCCGCGCTCAATTAATTCGAGGAACGCCCGTTCGATTTCTTCTTCCGGCTCCTCACATCGACGGGCCATTTCGCGCACAAGCCATCTAAGGCCAGCAAGCTGGGTCATTGTGTGACACGGGATTTGCTGGGCGCCTTGGACGCATTTGCGGCTTTACGGACCGCTGCCGTTGCCACTTCCCTTTCGCGACACCACTGCGCGTCCCACTCGGCCGTAATGACGATGCGGGAGCCGACCATCATATAGCGCGGGCCTTTGCCGGCTCTATTCAGGTTGTACCAGGTGCCACGTGAAATGCGGTGCTTCTCGCACCATTCGTCGATGCTGTACCCTTGCACTGTACCGCTCCTCGCTGCGTAAAGTTTCGCGCATGGGTATATGCGGGGGTGCAACGCAGGAAAATTGGGGGATTAATCCCTTTTGCCGGTGCCACTTTTTGCGACGCGTCGGCGGTGCCGCCTTTTTTCAATCGGCATGTGACGTTGGCGTTTGTTCACGCCTCTTTGCCAATCTTCAAGAGTAGCAGGCTTGACATTGATTACTTCCGCTACCTGCTGGCGCGCTTTCTCCCAAGCCTCGAATGTTGGCCATCCATCCTGTTTCAAGAGGTCTTTGAGCCGCTTCATTACGTTCACTGCCTCTTCTTCGACAGCTTGGCCGCCTTGTAATTTGGCTTTCTGGCCGCGTTTCCGCTTGGCGTGAGTAGCTAAAGCCCCGTCCCAGTCCTGCATTCCCCTTATGACATCACCAAGGTGGAACAGCCGGTCTGTTGCTGCCAAGCGATCTTCGGCCCACCGCATCCTTGCTAGCAGGTCGGATGGTTTGGGCGGCTTGCGTGTCCACATCAGGGTGCTACCCTGCTGAAATTGTTAGCGACGGTCATCGCGTAAATCTGCCACGTTGGATTTGAGTTTTATTCCAAACTTTGGGGCGCCAGCGCGGATTTGCTCTTTTTCATACGATTGCAGCAGATGGCCGTAGTGCTTTTCCACCATGCGCGTAGAGGTGTGACCCATATTCCGCGCGATAATCATAAGGGGCACTCCACCCATTACGCTCAGAGAGGCCCATGTGTGCCGTAATGCATGGAAGCCAATTGGCGGATTAATTCTGGCGCGCTTACACGTTTCGCGCATGGGGCGTATTTGGTGCGCGTCGCCCCAAGGCTGACCATCAGCCCTTAGGAGCATGGGATCAGTCTTGGCACGACCACGCGTAAGATTGGCAAAGAACGCGACCCCCTCGGACGTCAATATGACATGCCTTGGGTCGCCGCTTTTGCTGGTACCAATCGCAATTGTTTCACTGCGGGCATTGAAGTCAGAAACTTTGAGCCGGGCAAGTTCCCCGTAACGACAGCCGGTCAAGAGGCCGGCGTGGACAAGATTGCGAAAGTCGGGGTTGCTGGCATTGATTAGACGCTTGGCGTCTTCGACCGTCAGGAAGTCTTGGCGCGCGGCGTCAACCTGTTTGAACCCCTCCAAGCGCCGCCATGCTAGGTCGGAACCGACTTTGCCATCATTGAAGGCGCGATTTAGAGCGGCCCGGAATATCGTCAATACTCGGTTGGCCGTCGCCCGCCGTTGCCGCTTGGCTTCCACATCGTCCGGGTCCAACTCCCGGTGCTGCTGCTTTTTTGCCCTTTTGCCCTTTTTGGCGGTGCGGAGACGGGCGGGCGATTTAGCAAGTTCAGAAAGCCACTTCCTTAGATTGTCCACCGTCAAGGATGCGATTTCGCGCTGGCCAAAGGTGGGGAGGATAAATGCTTCTGCTTTGTAGCGGGCATCCCTGGCCGACTTCTTTTCGTGCTCTAGGTAGGTAAGGTAATCATCCATGGCATCCTGCACCGTCCACGGGCGGTTGTTCTTCCCTATTGCGTTTTCGGCACGAACCGTCATCCGGCCACGTGTCAATACGACAGCTTGGTCAAAGTTCAGGATCGTGATGCCGTCCGCATCGGACAGGTCATCAGCAACCCCGATGCCTTCCTCTAGGTACCTTTCGTTGCCCACGTAGTGGCGGACGATCCATGGCCCCGCCAGCGGGGTTCCATCCTTGCTTTTGCCAAGGCGCCGGTAGCCAAGGTGGACACGTCCGCGCTCAATAGTGGTCCAATAGGGCTTGCCTCGCTGCTTGAGGCGCGCGCGGGCCTCCTTGGAATCCAGATGTACTGATTTAAGCCGCCGCGCCATGCAGGGTGATCCTATGCCCAATGCATGCCCAATATATACCGCTAGGTGGCATTATGCATAGACGCGTCTAACGGCATATAACACATTGAATATGTTACATAAGTGTTTCACGCCGGTGGACAGGTTTAGATACGTTAAGCGCCCTCTCAAGGCTGAAACAGGGGTTCAATTCCCCTTGGGAGCACCATTGCCCGCGCCAGGCCATAGCGTCAGCGTATGGCCGCGGGCAATCCACCCGAGCCTGCAGGCGAAGGTGTGGCCACCGCTGCCAATAAGCCGATATGGCCACCGATTTTTTTCAATTAGGAACTTCGCACCGTACCATTCGTTCGCGCCATGAACGAATTGGCGCCGGGATTATCATGAGAAAATTGCTGTTGATCGGTTTGGGTCTTTGCACCATCGGCGCGCTATGGCGCGTCGAACAGGAGGAAGACGGCACCATGGTGGCGCTATCGCCATTTCTGGCCGCATTGGCGCTGGAGGCGGGCATCTTCATGCTGCGGCGGCACCAGAGCCAGTTGCTGGCCCCGCCGCGCGGCTGACTTTACGCAAGCTAGGGGAAAACCCTGGCCACCGTATAGGCGCGCCGCGCCGACAGCGACAGGCCGATGGCGGGAACCACCAGCGCCGCCGCCAGCCAGAATGGCGCGTTGGCGCCGATCAGAGAAAAGCCCAGGCCCAGCGCCAGCGGTCCGCTCAACCGCGACAGCGCGGCGCAGGCGTTGTTGAGTCCCAGGCAGCTGCCCTGCTCGCAGGCATCGGAGTTGCGCGAGATCAGCGCCGCGACATTGGGCCAGGCGATGGCCTGACCAAACGCCGCTGCCGCCATCAGGCCGATGGTGACGACCGCGTTTTGCGCCAGGGTGAGCAGCAGCACGCTGGCCGCCGTCAGCGCCATGCCCGCCGCCAGAACCCGCGCCTCGCCGAAGCGCCGCGACAGGGGCCCAACCGCCACGATCTGGCAGAAGGCGGCCACCAGCGCGGCGATGACGAAGGTGTCGCCCACCTGGTGCGGCCCCCAGGCGAAACGGTTCTGCGCCCACAGTCCGAACATGGATTCGACGCCGCTGAAGGCCGAGCCGCACAGCACCGTCACCAGCAGCAGCCGCGCGATCACGGGGTGACGGAAAAGTTCATGCATGGCCCGGCCCAGTTGGGGTTCGCTCAGGGTGCTGGGACTGTGATTGCGGCTTTCGCGCACCACAAAAACAAGGCCCGCCACGCAAAGGGCCGAAAGTGCGGCGGCAACGAACAGCGGCACCCGGAAACCGGCCGGTCCGGCGGCGGGATTGGCCAGCCAGCCGCCCACCGCGGGACCGATGATGAAGCCGACATTGTAGGTGGCGCTCACCCAGGCCATGCGGCTGCTGCGCTCGCTCTCATGCGTCACATCGGCGAGATAGGATTGCACCACCGAATTGTTGCCGCTGGCGATGCCGCCCAGAAAGCGCACCGCAAAGGCGGCGCCGATGCCGGGCGCGAAAGCCAGCGCCAGGTAGCAGGCGCAGTTGCCGCAGACCGTCAATATCAGGACCGGCTTGCGCCCGATCCGGTCGGACAGGCGGCCCCAGAAGGGCTCGCCGAAAAACGCGCCCACCGAATAGGCGGAAAAAATCAGTCCCACCTGCCAGGACGCGGCATGGAAGCTTTCGGCATAAAAAGGCAGCAGCGGCACAATAATGCCGAAGCCGATCATGTTGACGAACATTACGGTCAACAGGATCGTCAGGGCACTGCCGGTCACTTCCCCCCTGGTGTGGCCATTCGCGCTCATCGTCGCACCAAGTGATAACGGTTCCGCGCCGGGCTTCAAGCGCGGGCCGCCTGCCGCAAGCGCACAATGCACCGCCGGGCCGGGGAAAAAGGGCCGGAAACCCTCGCTTTTCGCGGCTTGTTCGGACGGCCCCGGCCTTGTAGGTTCGGCGGCCTTAAATTCCTGAAAGCCCGCGATGCCTCTGCTGCGATTCATCCCCGAAGCCACCGACATAGATTTTGTCGGCTTTCGCTATTTCGCCTTCGCGATTGACGGAATCCTGCTGATGATCTCGATCGTTTCCATTGCGGTGCAGGGCTTCAACCTGGGCATCGACTTCAAGGGCGGCGTGCTGATGGAAGTCAAGGCGGCGCAGGTGATTGATGTCGGCACCCTGCGCCAGGATGTGATCAGGCTGGGCCTGGGCGATCCGGTGGTGCAGACCTTCGGCGGCACCGGCGGCTGCGACCAGCCGGCCGGCAGCTGCGCCATGATCCGTGTGCTGCCGCGCGCCGCCAAGCCGGGCGAAAACCAGAACGTGATCGACCAGCAGGTGGTGGGCGCCATCAAGGCCAAGCTGGGCAACGCCTACACCATCCGGCGGACCGATGTGGTCGGCCCCAAGGTGAGCCAGGAACTCTTCCATGACGGCGTCTATGCCACGCTGCTCGCCATTGCCATGATCTCGATTTACGTCTCGGTGCGCTTCGAATGGCAATATGGCATCGGCGCCGCGGTCGCCACCGGCCATGACGTGCTGGTGACGGCGGGACTGTTCTCGGTTCTGCACCTGGATTTCACGCTCACCTCGGTGGCGGCGCTGCTGACACTGGCGGGCTATTCGATCAACGACACCGTGGTCGTGTTCGACCGGATACGCGAGAACCGGCGCAAGTATAAGCGCATGATGCTGGCCGACCTGATCAATCTTTCCACCAACCAGATGGTGACCCGGACCATCCTGACATCGGCGGCGACGGCGATGGCGCTGATCCCGATGTATTTCTTCGGCGGTCCGGCGCTGGCGGATTTCTCCGGCCCGATCCTGTTCGGCATCGTCATCGGGACATTCTCGTCCACCTATGTCGCGGCGGCGCTGCTGCTCTATCTGCCCGCACCGGCGGGAAGTATTGAGAGCAATACCGCCGAAGCCACGGCATAAAGGCGCGCAGAATTTTGCTTCCTGAGCAGGAGCGTCGTGCGGAGCGTGCTTCACGCACGTGAGCACGCGCGACGCAATCAGGGAGCAAAAGGCCAGCGCCCTATAGCGGGAACCAGTCGCGCTTTTCGGAATAGACCTGATACTGCACATTCGCGCCGGCACGGAAGCCGACGCCGGTGCGGATGGGCGCGAGAGTGACGCCGCCGCTGCGCTGATAATTGACGCCAAGCCCCGCCACAAAATAGAGGCTGCCTTCCACGCCGGGGAAACGCTGCATCATCCGCTTCTCTTCGCCGCGCAAATTGTAGATCAGGGTGAAGCATTTGGCGGCATTGCCGCCGAAGTCGAAACCCACCGACGGGCCCTTCCAATAGACCTTTTCAGGCTCGGCGCCCTTGCGAAACAGCCAACCCGAGCCGTAGCGCAGGCCGACGATAAAGGCGCCGGAGCCTTCATCGCCCTTGATGTAGGCGTCCGGCTCGCCCAGATCGCCGAACACATGCTGCACCGCCTTGGCCATCGCCTCGGTGGCGATGCCGAAGAAATCCGCGCCCGCCTGGGTGATCTCGTTGGCGGTATAGCGCGCATCATGATCGGGCTCTTGCGAGTCCTGTTTTTGCGCCAGCGCCGATGTCGGCGTTGCGCCCAGCGCGATCAGGCCGGTGATGAATTGCTTGCGGTCCATAGATGCTCCATTCGGCATTGCCGAATCAAAGTTCCCACCCTCGGCTAGCTTCACCCAAATTTGGGCTTTTTTACAGCCGGTCTATAATGGCGTCATGAGCAAGTCCGAAAACGGCCCCCAGTCGCGGCTTTCCGGCGCCGGATGGATCACCATCCTCGTGCTGGTGGTTCTTCTGGCCTGGGCGATCTGGTACGCGGCAGGCGCCTGGGCCGCCATGCGCGCCGTCCATATGAGCGTCCTGGGATGGGTGTTTCTGTGCGCCGGCGCCATCGTCACCTTTTTGTTGGGCGGCGGATTGATGGCGCTGGTTTTCTATTCCTCCCGCCATGACATGGACCGGTGAGAAGCGGTTGCCGAAGGCAACGAAACGATCCGTCGCTAGCGTCAGCGTAGTGCGACGATCGTTTCGAGCGACGAACGCCGCGAGCTTGGGCGAGCAGCCGGGAGCGCGTCCTACACGCGCCCACGCGCGACAAAGGACGGATTCTCAAAACCTGCCTTGCCATAGAGCAATGGTGTGCCGTCCCAGCGCGTGACGCTGCCGCCCGCGGCCCGCAGCACGGCATGGCCCGCCGCGGTATCCCATTCCATGGTGCGGCCGCCGCGGGCATAGATATCGGCCTCGCCCGCCGCCACCAGGCAGAATTTGAGCGATGATCCGGCGCTGATGAATTGCTTCACCGGCCAGGTCTTGAGAAATTCCGCTGTCGCCGCGTCGGCGTGCGAGCGGCTGCCGACCGCGATCAGGCCATCCGCCGCCGCGACGCGCGCTTGGATGGGCCTTGCGCCTTCAAAGGCGCCGCCGGCATCGGCGCAGAACATCCGCGCCTGGGCCGGGGCAAAGACCACGCCCGCCACCGGCACCCCATCCACCACCTCGGCGATGTTGACTGTGAACTCGCCATTGCCGGAGAGAAATTCCTTGGTGCCGTCCAGCGGGTCCACCAGGAAGAAGCGCCCGGCCACGGCAATGACGTGCCCGGCCGCGGCCTCTTCCTCCGCCACCACCGGCACGCCGGGGAATGCCCGCGCCAGTTCCTCCAGGATCAGCCGCTCGGCCTCCTCGTCGGCGTCGGTGACGGGCGAGCGGTCGGTTTTTATCCGCGCCACATCTTTCCCGGAGAGCGGGCCGGCTTGGTAATGGCGCATGACCACCGCCCCGGCACGGGCGGCGATTTCCGCCAGAATTTGGGCCGTTGCGGCCATATTAAGAATTCCTTAAGACGCGTGGGGGTTGTTTACCAAATCTGAACGCCGGAAGAAGCGCATGACCGAGATCGAATTTTCCGCCCTGATGGTAAGCCGGGTCTGCCACGACCTTGTGGGGCCTTTGGGCGCCGTGATCAACGGCCTTGAAGTGCTCGAGGACGAGCGCGACGCGGCGATGCGCGAGGAGGCCCTCAAGCTGGTCACCTCCAGCGCCAACCAGGCCTTGGCGCGTATCCAGTTCATGCGAATCGCATTTGGCGCGGCCGGCTCCGCGGGCGCCGAGCTCGATCTGGGCGAAGTGGGCCGGCTGGTGGCGGGACTGCTGGAAGGCGGCAAAGTAAGGCTGGAATGGAATATCCCGCATGTCTATTGGGCCAAGGACTGGGCCAAGCTGCTGATGAACGCGGCGCTGCTGGGAGCCGACAGCCTGCCGCGCGGCGGGGTGGTGCGGGTGGAAGGCGGCGCCGATCCGGCCATGCCGTCCTTCAAGATCCACGCCAGCGGCCTCAATGCCCGGGTCACCGAAGAGGTCGAGAAATCCATCCGCGGCGAATCCCAGCCGGAGTCGCTGGACGCAAGGGGCATCCAGCCTTTCCTGACCTATCGTCTGTCCCGCACCGTCAACGCCGGGCTTTCCATTGCCCTGCTGGACGGCGTGGTGGAAATCAGCGCCGGCTGAACCGCCCATCTTAAAGGCCCTGTTTACCTTCAAGACTGTAATATTCGCCCGCTTCGGCTGCTTTTTGGGGCCCAAGGCAAACGGGAAATATTCTGCCCATGGCACACTGTCTGATCGTGGACGACAGCCGCGTCATCCGTACCGTGGCGCGCCGCATTTTCGAAGATCTGCATTTCATCACCGGCGAAGCCGAGGATGGCATGTCCGCGCTGCGCGCCGCGCGCGAAAAAATGCCGGACCTTATCCTGCTCGACTGGTCCATGCCCGGCATGACGGGCCTGGAAATTGTTCGCAGCCTGCGGGCCCAGCCCGATGGCGGCCGTCCCCTGATCCTGGTCTGCACCACCGAAGTGGATGCCGGCGAGATCGCCCATGCCGTCGCCGCCGGGATAGACGACTACATCATGAAGCCGTTTGACCGCGAGACGCTGTCCGCCAAGCTGGCCGAACTTCACACCCATCGCGCGAACGCGGCGCCCGCCGCCGCCCTCCAGAGCGCGACCGCCGGTCCCTGACATGGCGCCGGATGATTTTGCCTTTCTCGCCCGCCTGGTGCATCGGCGCGCCGGCATTGTGCTCACCGAAAGCCGGTATGCCCTGATCGAGCGGCGCCTGGCGCCCGTGATGCGCCGCTTCGGCCTCAAGGATTTGACGCAGGTGATGCGCGAACTGCGGCCGGGGCAGGAGGCATTGGCCGGCGCGGTGACAGAGGCGATGACGGTCAATGAGACCAGCTTCTTTCGCGATCCGGAATTGTTCCGCCGCCTCGGCAAGGACATTCTGCCGTCTCTGCTGGCAAACCGCGCCAATGAAAAAAGGCTGCGCGTCTGGTCGGCCGCCTGCGCCGCCGGACAGGAGGCCTATTCCCTTGCCATGATGCTGAACAATCTGGGCCTTGCCGCCGAGGGCTGGACCATCGACCTGATCGCCAGCGACATCTCGGCCGAAGCGGTCGCCCGCGCCGAACGCGGCCATTACAGTTTCTTTGAAGCCCAGCGCGGCCTGTCCGAAGGCGATCTGGCCGTGTGGTTCCGCGCCGAGGCGGGCGGTTATACGGTCGCCGAACATATTCGCCGCATGGTGGCGTTCCGCCGCTTCAATCTGCTGGATTCCTATGGCTGGCTGGACGATCTGGACCTGGTGCTGTGCCGCAATGTCCTGATCTATTTCGACAGCGGCACAAAATTGTCGGTGCTGGAGCGCATCGCCGACGCCATGGCGCCGGGTGGCGTACTGGTGCTGGGCGAAGCCGAAACCGCCCGCGCGCATTCCGGCCTGTATCGCGAACTGCCCGGCAATGACGGCCTCTATGCGCGCCTGAAGGCTCCCGCGCCGCGTCTCTCCGCCGCGGTTTAAGCCAGCGTCCGGCCGGTCAGTCTTTCCAGCACCCGGATCGGGGCGCGCTCGGGCTCTCCCATCCGCGCGGCGTCGAAGTGGAAGGTTTGTTCCAGCGCGAATTCGCCGCCCAGCGCCGCATGCAACACCTGGTCGGTGTACACCAGCCAGCAACTGCCCGGTGGAAATGCCATGGCGGTTTGCGGTGAATTCTTCTGGTAGGAGGCATCCTGCTTGGCCGCGTCATGCAGCGACAGCATCATCTCGTCATAGGCGCTGCGGCGCCCGCGTGTGACGCCGAGCTTGTCCCATAGCCAGCTCTTGCCGGGAAAATGCGGCTTGATATGCGGCGCGAAGGCCTTGGCGAAATTCTCGAAGGGTTCGCCGACATGCCAGTGGCGCGATCCTCCGCCGTCCGGCTGGGGCGGCGCGATATTGGCGAAAAAGCGCAGGATGCGCCGACCATCCTTCATCGGCCGCGACGGAAAGGCATCGATGTGCAACAGCCGGTCGTCGTGCAGCTTCGAATAGGCGCGGTCCTTGACTTCCACCGGCCGGTAGCTGGTGCGCGCCCGCTCGATGCCCGCGTAATTGGGCAGCAGATCCCGGACAAAAACGGTGGCTCCGGCGCCGAAACGTTCCATCATGGCGGCCAGGAGGGCCGCGCGCTCGCCGCTGGCCGAGGTGCCCTGCAATTTGCCGGTGCCGTGATCCAGGCTGATATTCTTGGCCTTGCCGTCGCTGAGGCGGGCATCGCGCAGTTCACTTTCGCGGCCGAGCAGCGCAAAAGCCAGCTTGGGAAAATAAAGCACACCGCCGCGTTCCAGCGCGCCTTGCGCGCGCGCGCGAGTCTCTGCCGGGAAGGGGCCGGTCCAGCTGTTGATGTCAAAACTCTCCAGCATCAGGCGGAACTTTCCGACATCGCGCCATAGACCAGGGTTCGCAGGTCGCGCCGCATGCGGATGCGCTCGGGCGCGGCCAGGAGCTGGGTCATGAAGACCACCGCCAGGTCTTCCTTGGGATCGCAGAAGAAATAGGTCCCCGCCGCGCCGCCCCAGGAATATTCCCCCACCGTGCCGGGCAGGCCGGTATGGGCGAGATCGGTGGTCACCCCCACGCCCAGCCCGAAGCCGACCCCGGCATAACCGGATTCATTGAATGTCGCGGTGTTCGGCATCATCTGCGTCATCTCGCGGCCACCGGGCAATTGGTTCATCGTCATCAGGGCCACGGTCTTGGGACTGAGCAGCCGCACGGTATCGCCATCCTCCTTGGCCAGCGCGCCGCCGCCCAGCAGCATGCGGCAAAAGCGCAGGTAATCGTCCGCCGTGCCGGCCAGGCCGCCCCCGCCTGACTCCAGCTTGGGCGGCGCGGCATAGGTGGATTTCTGGCCATCGTCGGAGATCAGCAGCTTGCCCGCCCTGGCGTAATAGCAACTGGCGAAGCGGGCCAGCTTGTCCGCCGGGACGAAGAAATCCGTATCCGTCATGCCCAGGGGCTTGAGGATTCTCCCGCGCACGAAATCCGCAAATCCCTGGCCGGATATTTTTTCCACCAGATAGCCCAGCACATCGGTGGCGACGGAGTAATTCCACGCCTCGCCCGGGGAAAATTCCAGCGGCAGCTGTTCCAGCTGCGCGATCATCGCGGCCAATCCGCCCACGGTGTTTGGCTGCGCCACGCCCAGTTTGGTATAGGCGGCATCGAGATTGGTGCGGGTGAGAAAGTCATAGGTGAGCCCGGAGGTATGGCGCATCAGGTCGATCACCTTCATCGGCCGGGCGGCGGGGACGGTAAGAAAACCGTTCGCCAGGTTGCCGCCGGCAAAAACGCCCAGCGGCGCGAAGCCGGGTATATAGCGATGGACCGGATCGTCCAGGGCGATCTTGCCTTCCTCCAGCAGCATCAGGAGCGCCACGCTGGTGATGGGCTTGGTCATGGAATAGATGCGGAAGATGGCGTCCCGGCGCATCGGCGTGCCGCGTTCCAGGTCGATGACGCCGGACAGGCTTTGGTGCGCCAGCGCGCCGCGCCGCCATACCAGCGTCAGCGCGCCGGGAAGGGCGCCGCTGTCCACATAGCGGGTCTTGAGGACCTCGCCGATGCGGTTGAGGCGGTCGGGGGCAAAGCCGTGAGGCATTGGCATTCTTTGCTGGGCCATTCCTTGGAGGGCGATTTTCCCGGGCAACGCCGTCACGCTATACTGCTTTGCGCGGCGGCACCAAAGAGCCCGCAAGTCCACAGGATGCGGAATATTTCGCCATGAGCGCCCAGGACGGCAAGGGTCTTTTCGTCAAGCCCGGACTGGTCATTCCGGGCAGCGAATTGTCGGAGCGCTTCATTCATGCCTCCGGCCCCGGCGGCCAGAATGTCAACAAGGTGGCCAGCGCGGTCCAGCTCAGTTTCGATGTCCTGCATTCTCCCGGCCTGCCCGATCCGGTGCGGGTGGCGCTGATGCGGCTGGCCGGCTCCCGCCTCAGCAAGGACGGCGTGCTGGTGATCACCGCCCGCCAGTTCCGTGAACAGGATCGCAACCGGGCCGATGCCAGGGCCAGGCTGGCGGCCCTGATCCTGGACGCCGCCACCCCGCCCAAGCCCCGGCGCCCCACCCGGATCCCCCGGGCCAGCAAGCGCCAGCGGCTGGACGCCAAGAAGCACCGGGCCGCCCGCAAGAAGGACCGGCGGGCCGACACCGATTAAATTTCGGTCGCAAATTACAGTATGATACGCCCTGCCGGACGGGAGATTCATGCCGCCATTTCTGCTCGATTTTCTGCGCCGCCGGATCTGGACCTTGACCGCCGGCATCGCGCTGGCCTGCGCCGCTCTGCTGCTCTTGGGCCGGGACGCGGTCTGGGCCTTGCTGCTGCTGGTGCTGGGCGCCGCCGTGATCGAGCGTTTCGTCGCCCCCCAGGAAGCGCTGGGCGATCAGCCGGAACGGCGCACCGACGACCCCCTTTCCATCCTGCCGCCCTTGACCCAGCTCCTGTTCGAGCAATTGCCCATGCCGGTGATGCTGCTGGATGAGGGCGAGCGGGTGCTGTTCGTCAATCAGTGGATGCGAGGCCTGCTGGGGCCGGGCATGGAGCGCAAGCATGTCAGCGCCGTGCTGCGCAATCCCGATGTCTTGATGGCGATCGACGATGCCATGCAGGGCCGTCAGGCCAATGTGCCGTTTACCCTGCCGGTGCCGATCGAGCGCCACTTTCAGGCCTATGCCGCGCGCATCCATGTCGCGCCCACGGTGACGGCGCTGCTGCTGCATGACCTCACGGCGATCCGGCGTAGCGAGCAGATGCGCGAGGATTTCATCGCCAATGTCAGCCACGAATTGCGCACGCCTTTGGCGGCGGTGTCCGGTTTCATTGACACGCTGCGCGGCCATGCCAAGGACGACGAAGCGGCCCGCGAGCAGTTCCTCAATATCATGGGTGTCGAGGCGGCGCGCATGCGCAGGCTGATTGATGATCTTCTGTCGCTCACCCGCATCGAAATGAACGAACATGTTCCGCCTGAAGGCCGCATCCAGCTCGACAGCGTGGTGCGCGAGGTGGCGGCGGCGCTGATGCCGCTGGCCCGGGCCGACCATGTCACCATCGAGATTGCCGGGGGGGCGGACCAGCCGCCGGTACTGGGCGAACGCGACGAGCTGATCCAGCTTTTCCAGAACCTGATTCACAACGCCATCAAGTACAGCCGCGACGACGGTCATGTCTGGATCACGTCCGGGCAGACCGCGGATGGCCAGGTTTTCGTCACGGTGCGCGATGACGGCGAAGGTATCCCTTCCAGCGCGGTGCCGCGCCTGACCGAACGATTCTATCGGGTGGACGTGAAGCGGAGCCGGGAAAAGGGCGGTACCGGCCTGGGCCTGGCCATCGTCAAGCACATCGTCAATCGCCATGGCGGCAAGCTCCAGATCGAGAGCCGCCAGGGCGAAGGTTCCAGTTTCACGGTGCTGATGCCCCCCGCACCCCCTGAAAACAGCCAAAATGAAGAGCCCGTGGCTGCTGTCACAGAAATGTTATAAAATTGTCGCATAGAATTGGCGGAAGCCGCCTATCCCCATGCTGTAGCAGAGCACCCGAGTCGAGATGACCGATCACACCGTCAAGTCCTTTACCGAGCAGCTTGAGTCGCTGTCCGCGCTGGTCGCCCAGATGGGCGGCCTGGCGGAAGCCCAGTTCGCCGCCGCGATCGAGGCGGTGGCGCGCCGCGACAGCCTGGCGGCGGAAAGCGCGGTGGGCGGCGACGCCCGGATTGACGCGGTCCAGCAGGAGATCGAGGACCGCGCCCTGAAGCTACTGGCGCTGCGCCAGCCCATGGCGGTGGATCTGCGCGAGACACTGGCGGCAATCAAGACCGCGGCCGAGCTGGAACGCATCGGCGACCTGGCCAAGAATATCGCCAAGCGCGCCATGGTGCTGAATCGCGAGCCGCCCATCCGCCTCACCCAGTCGCTGGCCCGCATGGGCCGCGCCGCGCTCAGCCAGCTCAAGCAGGTGCTGGACGCCTATTCCAGCCGCAACGCCGAACTGGCCGAAGCGGTATGGAACCAGGACGGCGAGATTGACGAAATCTACAACAGCCTGTTTCGCGAGCTTCTCACCTACATGATGGAAGATCCGCGCACCATCGGGTTGTGCACCCATCTTCTGTTCATCGCCAAGAATATCGAGCGCAGCGGCGATCACGCCACCAATATCGCCGAAGTGGTCTATCACATGGTCCGCGCCGGCCACCTGGCCGCCAACCGGCCCAAGGCCGATACCACCAGCGAAACCAGCGTGCCGTTCGAGGCGCAGCACTGATGAGCAAGCCCACCATCCTTGTCGCCGAAGACGAAGGCGCCCTGATCACCCTGCTGCGCTACAATCTGGAGCGCGAGGGTTATCGCGTGCTGGAAGCCCAGGACGGCGAGGAAGCCCTGCTGGTGGCGGCCGAGGAAAAACCCGATCTGGTGCTGCTCGACTGGATGCTGCCGCAACTCTCCGGCATCGAAGTCTGCCGCCGCCTGCGCGGCCGCCAGGAAACCCGCAATGTGCCCATCATCATGCTGACGGCGCGCGGCGAGGAGACCGACCGGATTCGCGGCCTCGACACCGGCGCCGACGATTACATGACCAAGCCCTTCGCCATGACCGAATTGCTGGCGCGGCTTCGGGCGGTGCTGCGCCGCATCCGCCCCAGCCTGGCCGAGGACGTGGTCACGGTCGGGGATATCGAAATGGACCGCGGCGCCCACCGCGTCCGCCGGGCAGGGGTGGAAGTCCATCTCGGCCCCACCGAATACAAGCTGCTCGATCATCTCATCCAGCATCCCGGCCGGGTTTTCAGCCGCGAGCAATTGCTCGACGCGGTGTGGGGCAGCGATGTCTATGTCGAGGCCCGCACCGTGGATGTGCATGTCGGACGGCTGCGCAAGGCGCTCAATATCGAGGGCGTCAGCGACCCCATCCGCACCGTGCGGTCCGCCGGTTATTCGCTCGACGAAAACGCGGCGATCAAAGTCGCTTCGTAATCGGCGCTTCCAGCTCTTCCGGCTTGGTCTGCGGCGCGTAGCGCGCGACTGGCTCCCCCGAACGGTCAATCAGGAATTTGGTGAAATTCCATTTGATCGCCTCGGTGCCCAAAAGGCCCGGCTTGGCGTCCTTCAGGTATTTGTAAAGCGGATGGGCGCCCTCGCCATTGACCTCGATCTTGGCGAACATGGGAAAAGTCACGCCATAATTCTTCTGGCAGAAGGCGCCGATCTCGGCCTCGGCGCCTGGTTCCTGGGCGCCAAATTGATTGCAAGGGAAGCCCAGCACTGTCAGGCCCGCGCCGCGCAGCTTTTCGTAGAGCCTTTCCAGTCCGGCATATTGCGGCGTGAATCCGCAGGCGCTGGCGGTGTTGACGATCAACAGGACCTGGCCGCGATAGGTGTCGAGAGACTCAATGGTGCCGTCGAGGCGTGGCGCGGAGAAGGTGTAGACGCTCATGTCTGCTGCTCTCCGGCGCCTCGCCCAAGCTCGGCGCGTGACGCGCTCAAATCGGTCGTCGCACTACGCTGTCGCTGGCGACGGACCGAATTGACCCCGCGAAGCGGGGTCGGCCGCTAGCCGTAGGCTCGCGGCGTTCGTCGGCTTTCGCTTGTCCGTCAGGACATGCTCATGCGGCTGCGCCGCACCGCCGCCTCACTCACCCAGTCATCCGCCCCTTGTCCTTGTCGCGGCGCTGCTGTTGCGGCTGATACGCCTTGCGGGCATGGGCCTCGCAATAGGGCGAGCCTTCCTTGGGCGAACGGCCGCAGAAATGAAATTCGGTGGCGGCGGGGTCGCCGATCGGCCAGCGGCACATGCGGTCGGAAATGGTCAGCACGGTGGCGAAATTGCCGTCCTCCAGCTGCAGCGGATCTTCCTCCACCACCGGGGCAGCCGGCACATGGGAGCGCAGGGAAGGCGCCTTGGGCGACATGGAAACCCGCGGCCGCTCGGCCCGCGACGGGCTGGCCCGGCCTGCCAGGCCCAGCCGGTGGACCTTGCCGATCACGGCATTGCGGGTGACCCCGCCCAGGGCCCGGGCGATCTGGCTGGCCGACAGGCCCTCCGTCCAAAGCGTCTTGAGCTGCTCAACCCGGTCGTCGGACCAGTTCATCGCGTTCATGGAAAGCTCCTTACCCCGCTGGGACCCACCCTTGGGCCACAACATATCGTACCCCGCCCATGTGAACTAACAAGCGTTGGCGAGGTTCCCCCAGCCCTTGTCCACAAGATGAGTCGGTACCTATCCCCCCACAGCAAGGGCGGTTGTAGGGCCGACTGGAGGATAAGTGGTTGCTTTACCTGTGGATCACCGATGGTGTGAGCCATACGCAGACCGTACTGTTCAGTGGCACCTGACAGGCACGACTGAAATGCGGATTCCGAAGTTGTTACTGGATGGGGTCGTTTTCCTTTACCGGACAACAGGGGAGGCACGGGCGCAAGCCAAAATAGGCGGCACGGGATTTCTCCTGAATAAGGCGGTCTTTAAGGGCGGGAAAGAGACTGGGCTGTTCATTCCATATCTCGTTACCAACAAGCACGTGGCGGCTAGCTGCTCAGTTATACGCGTCAACCGCAGAGATGGCGCTGAGCCTGATGTTTTTGAATTAGATGAGCGCCTTTGGATACATCATCCCGATGGGGACGATGTATCCATAATTCCAGTGTTCGG
>CAIOFO010000127.1 GCA_903857685.1 uncultured Alphaproteobacteria bacterium | reverse complement strand
CGAGACGCGGCTCACCCCTTCCGCCCCAGCCAGCGTGTTCCTTGGCATTTGTTGGGCGGGATCCCCCGCTACTCGCCCAAGCTCGCAGCATTCGGCCCTTTCGCAGATCCACTGGATCTGCTCACCCGCTGACGCGGGCCCTGCCTCACCCCTTCACAGGCGCTCCGGGCGTTCGGTTCGCGAAACGGTCGTCGCACTACGCTGCCGCTAACGACGGACCCCATGGGCGCAAACGGACATTCGCGGCCGCACCGATAGTGGCAACCACAGAATCCTGACAATCGGGTCAGGTGCTCCACTTCGATTCCAGGGAATACCCCTCCGCCTTGAAATTGTCGGCCATTGCGCCAAGCAATTGCGCGGTGCAAAGGAAATAATAATCGCGTTCATGGCCAGGACGACGCAGCTCCAGCAAATCGGCGCAGGAAGCGAACGCGTCGCTATCGCCATAGCCCTGGTTGCACAGTTCAAAGCAGGTGCGGGCAACGATGTATCCGCATTCGCCACAGCTTTTTTTATCGCAAACAGAATGCGCGGCCATGCCGTTGCCTCCGCCAATCGCCGAATTATCTCACCTTTTGCCGCCCGCCATTGGGGCCGTTACAATCATCCATTGACAATCTAGTTTGCGCAGACGGTCCATTCCTTGATCTTGATCAAGGGCGTTTGCATTCAGGAAAAAATCTGCGGTCCGCTTGCAAGCGCGAAAGCTTGTTCTCAAATGGCACGCATGAATTTTGCCTCGGATCTTGACGCGGCAAACAATCAAGAAGATAGTTTTCTTGTTGGTTTGAAGGACAAGAGCTTAAACGCACGGCTTCTACGACGTACCGGCCCACTGCTTGCAGGGGCTTCGGGATCTGGAATTTCCGGATCGTAATACGCGGCAGGGAAGCGCGGTCACGCTAGGCGAATGGCCCTTCGCTCATGTTTTGATGGGAGGTTTCCGAATGGAAGATACTCCGCCTATCACCAGGACGTAGGTTCCGCGACGATTGCGGGGCCAAGCCAGAGAGATGGATCCCTTGGATGGTGATTCATCGGGCTCCAATCACATCGATGAAATTGAAAGCGGGATATGTCCCGCATAAATGTCCGGCTTGATATCGGACAGCGAAGAATCGAGAGCCCCGTCGCTAATTGCGGCGGGGTTTTTTGCAATCTGGCCGCAGGGCCAACCAGCCATGTCGCGCCGAGAGAGATCGGCCGCGGGTTCACACCCTGGAATCCATCACTGGAAATTTCCGCCGCGCTTCCGGATGGCCGCCTTGGCGTCATGTCTCAAAGCAAACGGGCCGCCCTGGGAGGGGCGGCCCGTGCTTTACGCTATCGAGGCTACCGGGATCAGCCGCCGCCCGGCAGGCTGAAGGCCAGGTAGGTGCCCGAGATGTTGCCGCCGCTGACCGCAACAATGATGTACTGCTTGCCATCATAGCTGTAGGTCATGGGTGAGCCGCTTTGCGGCGCGGGCATCCACACGGCCCCCACCTGCTCCCCGGTCTTCTGGTCATAGGCGCGCAGCATGGCGCCGCGCGGATGGCCCGGCGAGGTCGAGAACTGGGGGTCGCCCAGCACCACCAGGGACTTGGTGATGACTTCGCCGACATTGGCCCCCTGGCCGGTCTTGGGAATATTCAATCCCTTGAGGGCCGGGTTGTTCCTGATCTCATCGGGCGTGTCGCCATGCGCGACCGTCCATTTGGTTTCACCCTTGTCCATGTCGATGGCGACCAGCGTGCCATAGGGCGGCTTGACAAAGGGCAGGCCGTCAACATTGCGCGGCGGCGGTGCTTCGACCGCCGTCTGCGGATGGGCCGCCAGCGCGGCGGCCAGCTTCTGATCGTCGGCGCTGACCTTGGGGGCGTCCGAAGCCGAGCCGAAGCCGGGACCGGCGCCGATGCGGAAGGGCTGCCCGCCCACGCCTTCGAGATAGCGGTTGTCGGTCAGGCCGGGTGGCGGCTCGACCAGGCCCATGAGCGATATGCCGGCGTTGAGCGCGGGCAGGAACGCGACATGGGTTTCCGGATTGAAGCCGGCGCCCGGCCAGTTGGAGCCGCCCGACAGGCCGCCCATGTCAAGCGTGGCATAGGGCCCGCCGACCTTGGAAACGACGGAGGGTCCGTACATCGGCGCCATCTTGTAGTACTTCTTGATGATATCCAGCGCCTTGGCATGGAGCTCAGGCGTGAAATCCACGACGTCATTCAGGCCAAGGAACTGGCGCGCATAGGGCGCCGGCTTGGTCGGGAAGGGCTGGGTCTTGGAGGTCTTCTCGCCCGGCACATCTGATTGCGGCACCGGCTTTTCCACCATCGGCCAGATCGGCTTGCCGGTGATGCGGTCGAACATGTAGAGGAACGCCTGCTTGGTCGGCACGGCGACCGCCTTGATCGGCTTGCCGTCCACCACGATGTCGGCCAGCAGAGGCGGCGACGACATGTCATAGTCCCAGATGGGATGATGGGTGACCTGATAGTACCACTTCACCTTGCCGGTATTGATGTCGAGACAGACAATGCTGTCGCCATAGAGATCGTTGCCGGGGCGATTGCCGCCGTAAGCGTCGTTGGTCGGATCTTCGACCGGCACATAGACCAGGCCCGCTTCCCGGTCCACGGTCATGCCGGTCCATGTGCCGGTATTGCCGTTGAAGTCGGCGGAGTTCTTTTCCCAGCTCTCGTAGCCGGGCTCGCCCTTTTGCGGGACATTGTGGAAGGTCCAGATCAGCTTGCCCGTGATGGCGTCATAGGCGCGGGTCAGGCCCTTGGTGTTGTTGGCTTCCAGCGGCTGCGAACCTTCCTTGAAGGACGAGCCGACCAGAACCACATTGTCCACCACGGTTGGCGTTGTGTGCAGGCCGATTTCGCCCGTTACCAGGTCGATCTGCTTGTAGACGCCTGGCTGGCCGATCACGCCGGTGTAGGCGCCGACCTTCAGGTCGACAATGCCGTGTTCGCCGAAGCTTTCGATCGGCTGTCCGGTATGGGCATTG
>CAIOFO010000126.1 GCA_903857685.1 uncultured Alphaproteobacteria bacterium | reverse complement strand
GGCGGCCGCCTCGACCGCCGTCACACCTAGCATCAGCGACAGTGGCAATATGATTGCGGCAAACAGGGGTTTCATCGATTTTCTCCCATCTCAGAATTTTACACAGGCCGGATATCGGTAACACGAGCCGCCCAGGCGATTTTCACGTTCTGCTGTGTCGGGGCGTCCCAGCTTTCCAGCCGGTAACGGTTTTTTCGGGCACCTCGGTGTAGAGTCTTAAGCAGCAAGGGGCCGTCCTTGACCTGGACCACACACAGTTTCCCCACACACATTTCGGACACGCCCTGCTGCTCGGCACCGTAGAAAACCAGCCACCCGTCTTGCAACGGAAGCTGGGAGTTGCCGCTGATCTCCACCGCATTGGGCGAATCAGACCACTGAGGCGCCTCAATCCGCTCCAGTACCGGGTTCCCGGTAAACCGTCTGATTTCACCGCCCGTCCCAACTTTGCCCACGATAAGGGCTTCGGAGCGCTGCTTTCCCCCTTTGCTCCCCCGACCAGCTGCGAGCCAGTCCAAGCTGACGCCTAAGGCTCGGGCAATGGCCGGAAGGTGCTTGCTGGTGCTGTTACGTCCCGAAAGCAGCTGCTGTACAGCCTGCTGCGATACTAGGGCTGCGGGGGTCGAAGCGGCGCTGGCCAAGCGTGGTTGGTTTAGACCGGCGGCTATCATTGCTGCCGCCATACGCGTTGCAATGTCGGTCATGGCTACAACTATACAACATATGTTGTAATAAATCCAGCGGTAGGTGGCAGCCTTGCGTTCCCTTAAACTTAGAAACGTCTGATCCGTCTCTAAACCGCATTGGCGTCCCGATGATTTCGCTTTCCCTCATGATTTCGACGTTCTGCATCATCTTCGTTGCAGAATTGCCGGATAAGACTGCGATCGCAACTCTAATTCTTTCTACAAAATACAGAGCGAGAGATGTGATTGCTGGTGCGTGGCTTGCGTTCCTCATCCAAACGATTATCGCCATTATCGCTGGGGGCATCCTGACTCTACTGCCGGCGAAACCTATTCAGATCGCGTCAGGCATAGGCTTCCTGGTTTTCGCGGTTCTTGCACTAAGGCGAAATGAGAAGGCCGATGAGAAGGAAGAAGTGGCGAGTCTTGAAAAGGCCAAATCACAAAGGCCGGTCTGGCTAATCAGCTTTCTTGTTATATTTGCCGCTGAGTGGGGAGACCTGACACAATTGGCCACGGCAGCCATTGTTGCGCGGAACGGACAGCCGTTGTCTGTCGGCATAGGTGCTGTATTGGCACTGTGGGCTATTACCCTTGTTGCGGCCTATTCGGGCTCGCGGCTTGGCAAAGTTCTGAAACCCAGATTGCTCAACATGATTAGCGCAGCGTTGTTTGCTGCAATCGGGTTATTCATTATCTACAAGGCTCTGGTCTGACAAACGGACGACAGACATATTGGTCACCTAATGGCCGAATTTGTCCTCAAAACGATTCCCGTTTCAGTCCTGTTTTCTGATGGTATTTATGTTGGTATGTTCCAAATTATATTTATAATAAGTGCATTATATCAATGAGTTATATGAATAGTGCGGTTACGTCCCTGGGCACCATTAGCCAATTTGCCTTTGTTTGCCTTGAGGCATCGCTTCGCGGCTCTAAGCCGAAGCCAAGTTTGTCGCGATCCATATGACATGCCGTCCGCCGCGGCCCTTGCTGGCGCGGGCTTCGATCTCCTCCACGGCAAAGCCCGCGCGGCCGAGGCGGCTGGCGAATTCCCTGTCCGGCGCCGCCGACCATATGACGAGCACGCCTTTTGGGCGAAGCGCTTTGCGGGCTGTTTCAAGTCCTCGCAGGTCATAAAGATTATCGTTCGCGCGTCGGGTAAAGCCGTCCGGTCCATTGTCCACGTCGAGCAGTATTGCATCGAAGGCCGACCGCCCAGAAGCGATCAAGCTGCCGACGTTGATCTCGCGGACGCTGACCCTGGGGTCGCTGAGGCAGTCGGCGGTCAGCTCAACCATGGGGCCGCGTGCCCATTCCATAACTGCGGGCACCAGTTCGGCGACCAGGACCCGGACATCGGCGCCAAGTCCGGCGAGCGCGGCCCGCAGCGTGAAGCCCATCCCATACCCGCCGATCAGTATCTGGCAGTTCTTGCGACCACGAAGGCGATCGCAGGCCACTTCCGCGAGCAATGTTTCAGAGCTGTTCATCCGGCTGTTCATGAGTGTGGCGGAGCCCACCAGGATCGAAAACTCATTGCCTCGCCGCATCAGCCTGAGTTCGCCGCCGCCGCCTGGCACTGTCGCCGTATCCAGTTGGACCCAAGGGATCATGAAAACTTGCTCCTGCGCAGCGCCCGCCGGCTGTGCGCAGGCGGGGCTCTGGGTGATGCCTATAGCAGGCGCCCGCGACGCGCTTGTTGTTGTGCAACGCCGCCGGGTCCTGATTGCCAATGGTATATCTGTTGGCATGGTGCCGCACCGATAGTTATTTTGATACAAATCAATTGACTTGGGGCGCGCCGCAAAATCCATTGTCATTGGCGGAATACCCGCCTACAAACGGCCGGCTATTGGGGGGTCCGATGCGTCTGTCCCGTACTTATGCGTGCCTTCTGTGTTTTGCCGCAATAGTCTCATTCACCGCGGCGTGTTCGCAGCGTGCGCCGAAGGGCCCATCGGCGCCGGCTTCGCTCGACGAACTGGCCCGCCGATCGCTGGCCGCGATCGATGGAAGCCTGAAGGTCACCGGCCTGAAACAGCCGGTGGAGATCATCCGCGACAAACAGGGCATTCCACATATCTTTGCGAAGAACGACGACGACCTGTTCTTCGCGCAGGGCTATGTGATGGCGCAGGATCGCCTCTGGCAGATGGAGATGTGGCGCCGCTGGCGTGAGGGGCGGCTGGCGGAGATTTTTGGCCCGAAAGCCTTTGATTACGACGCCCGCGCACGCCTGATGATGTTCCGTGGCCCGTGGGACGACAAGGAGTGGAACAGCTATGGCCCGGACGCGAAACGGCTGTTCACGGCTTGGGCCAACGGCCACAATACGTACATCGCCAGTCACGCCGGCAATTTGCCGGTGGAATTCAAGCTGATCGGCGTCAAGCCGGAGCCATGGACGGCGGAAACAGTGGCCTTGCGCTGGTCGCAACTCAACATCGACAGCACGAGCGGAGGGCCGACCGCCGAGCTTCAGCTTGCACTGGATGTGAAGAAGTATGGGGCAAAGGAAGCCAACCGGCGCAACGCTCCGGACCCCTATGACGATTTGAAGGTGCCCGAAGGTCTCGACCTGAACTGGATCACGCAAGACGCTTTGGCCGCCTCACGAAAAGGCGAAGGCGATCCCTTCGAACCCGGAAAGCTGCCGGCCCCCGAAATCGTGGCGGCATACCGTTCGCTCGTGCCGGCAAAGATGGCGGCGCGGCTGATGCCCCAGATGCAGGACATGGACGGCAGCAACAATTGGGTGGTGAGCGGCAAGCTCACGGCGAGCGGTGTGCCCATCGTCTCGAACGATCCGCATCGCACAGTCTCGCTGCCTTCGTTGCGGTACTTTGTGCAACTGGATGCGCCGGGCTGGCATGTGATCGGCGGCGGCGAGCCGCCCTTTGTCGGCGTGGACCTCGGCAACAACCAGAACATGGCGTGGGGTGTGACCTTCGCCGGCATCGACGAGGTGGACACCTATGTCGAGCAGACCAATCCTGACAATTCGAACGAGACGAAGTTCAACGGCGCCTGGGTGCCGATGAAGACCATCCGCGAGGAGATCAAGGTCAAGGGTGAGGACAAGCCCCGGGTGGTGGAGCTGAAATTCTCAAAGCACGGTCCGGTGTTTTACGAGGACCCGGCGCAGCACATCGCATTCGCCGCCAGATCCCCGGACCAGGAGCCGGGCACGGCGCCGTTCCGGGGCAGCCTGAAGCTTGCGCAAGCGGCCAGTTGCGAGGACTTCTTCGATCGCGCCATGGCCTGGAAGCTTCCGTCGCACAATCTGATCTGCGGCGACACGAAGGGGAATATCGCGCTGCAGGTCTCCGGCTTTGCGCCCGACCGCGACGGATGGACCGGGCGGCTGCCCGTTCCCGGGACGGGGAAGTATGAGTGGAAAGGGTTCCGGAGTGATCTGCCGCGCGAATACAACCCGGCGCGCGGCTATATCGCGACCGCAAACAACAACACCCACCCGGCGGACTACAAGGGGCGGCCGGTCTTCTACAATACGACGAAGGATGCCGATATCGCCCGCATCTCGCGAATCCGCCAGTTGCTCGACAAGCAGATTGCCGAGCACAAGCCGTTCACGATCGAGGACATGGAGCGCATCCAGCAGGACAGCTACTCGCTGCATGCCGAGCGCGACGCGCCGCTCTTCAAGGGGTGGACGGCCAACAATCCCGACGCCGAGAAAGCACGCGCCATGATCGCGGACTGGGACCGGATCCTCACCAAGGATACCGTGCCCGGTGCGATCTATGTCCGGTGGACAACGACGGAGGCGGGCCAAAAAGCGGTCGCTGCCAAGCCGGGCCCGGCACAGCATGCGCTCGTCGAACAAGGCTTGCAGGAGGCGCTGGACCGGATAACGAAGGACTGGGGTCCCAACCAGGCGCAGTGGCGATACGGCCGCATCAACGAGAGCAAGTTGCAGCATATGTTCGTCGACAAGTTCAGTCTGCAGCCGGTCGAGCGGCCGGGCGGGTTCAACGACATCAACGCCACCGGCGCGCATTTCAGGCGCATCATCGATCTGGCGGACGTGGACAAGACGATGGCGACCAACGCGCCCGGAGAATCCGCGCAGCCCGGAAGCCCTTATTACGGAAATCAGCGGCAGAAGCTTGCGGACGGCGTCTATTTCAACCTGCCGTTCACACGCGCGGCGGTCGACAGGCAGACGGCGCACAAGCTGACGCTTTTGCCGCAATAGGTCCGGCCGGCAAATTTGGACGAGATTTTGTTAAGGCAGGCCGCCTTGTTCCGGCCTTATCGGGTCGAGGTGAAAGGTCTGGAGTTGCTGGCGGAGCAAGCCTATGCAGCCAGCCGGTTCCCGGCAATGCCGCCCGGAATTACGAACCGGCATGCTTCAGGTGAACGTGCCCGGATTTGTGAAATTTGACGGCCTGTTCGCCGGCGCCACTGACCGGCATTGCCACCGTCATGCCGGCGTAGGAACCCGCGGAGCCGGAAACCGCAAGGCCCGGAATATTCGCATTGCCGGGCAGCATATAAGCGGCAGGGGCCGAAACCAGCGTCAACGCTACGGCGAACGTCATGAGGCCTGAGGCCATTTCCTTGGCATGCGTGATCGACATCTTCAGCTCCCGATTATCTGTTGACGGACAATCCGGGACATTTCCTGATCCAGGCGGTCTGGCTCTTGCGGCAAGTCGCGATGGCTCACACTGTATTGAGCAATTTGCATACCAGAGCCGCAGTTCGGGTTTGCCGGGAAAATCCGGGCGGATTCACGTGCAGGAGCAATGCATTGCCCAAGAATCAGGCGCGCTGCTCGCAATCCGCAGGCAGCAATTCGGTATGGCAAAGACGCTTTCGCGCCCACCCTTTGGGCCGGGCTGCCGGTCCTGACCTGCCCGGGAGAAACATTTCCCGGCGGCGTCGGCGCCAGCCTGCTGCAGGCGATCGGGTTGCCCGATCACATCACTATCCCGAATCCGTGAGCCTCAAAACGAAAGTGGCGCGCATGTAACTGCGCGCCACTCCCAGAGATGGAGACTTGGATAGCCGGCTTTCAGCCGTGGCTTGAGGGCCGCGTCACGGTTTGAAAGCGCGCCAGTTCTGCCTTGGCGGGCTGGTAATCGGGAGCCAAGGCGACAGCCTGCTTGTAATCGGCATAGGCCGCGGTGAGATTTCCCGACTTTTCCAGCGCCATGCCCCGGTTGAAATAGGCGATGTAACTGTTGGTCGGCTGCAGCGACAGTGCCTTGTCGAAATCGGCCCGCGCCTCTTCATAGCGCGCGCCGCGCATGAAGGCGGTGCCGCGGTTGATGTAAACGTCGGCATTCGACGGATTGAGGGAGAGCGCGGCGTCATAATCGGCCAGCGATGAGTCAAGTTCGCCGGAAGCCGCTTCGATGGTGCCGCGGTTTACAAGTGTCGCGATGCGATCCTTGTCCAGCAAGTTTCCGTTCAGCGCCTGGGCGCAATTCTTCATCGCATGGTTGCGCTGCATGTCCGAAAGCGCATTGCCCGTGCGCGAAACCGTGGCTGCGGCCTTGAAGCAATCGACGGCAGGCGTTTGTCCAATGCGGGTAAGGCCGTCATCGGCACGCGCCGGCAATGCAGCCAGCAGGCCGGCGACGATGAAGGCAGATGAATAATGCAGTTTCATGTTCTACTCCTTGAAAAGACCGTCTGATAATTCGCGGCCGTAAATTGCACGTTGAAGGAAGAATGAGACGATCAATTCCTTCTCGGAAAACGACTCAATCTAACATCAAGCGGAACGCATTCGTATCACCTAAGTTGCGAATATCATGAACTTTTCATGCATGCCTCAAATGTGCCCATGCTTAATCGGTGGTCATTATTCCGTCCACGAACCAACTTGCGCCTTCGCAGGCGCGGTGAGGAATGACGCACGATGGCGGCCAAGCACTGCGGGGACACGCAATAACCAAAATGCTGCGCTGCGGGCGCATCCGGCAGCTCAATTAGCGAATGCAGCAATTCATTGCCCGGATGACATCATTGGACTGCCAAGGAATATCGCGCGGCACTTTGCTCAGGCCCGATCTGCGGTGAATACCGATGCCCGAGGTGATGCGGCGGCGCTATGGCTGCCGCCCTGCATCTTCCCGGACCAGTGGGGCGATATAGTCCGGGTCTGGCGGAATAGGCTCAGAAGCTGACATCCCCTAAGTTCCGGTGCCCCGCATTCCGGTAAGCTATTGATTTGGATATGTTGAGGGTGCCTGTTTCCGGGCGCCATCAGCGCATTCGCCCTTGTGCGCGCGCGTTGTGACGGGATCAAATCTCGCAATCAAAACAATTCGATGTATCTTCCGGCGATTCAAGTCTGCTGCTTAATTTCTGAGCAGGACGCAATTCGGTCACCAGAGGCCTGATCAATGCTATTCACGTCCAGTGCGTTCTTCGCGTTCCTCGCGGCAGTTTTCGCGATCTATTACCTGCTGCCCGGCCGGTGGCAGAGTTGCTGGCTGATCACGGCGAGTCTGTTTTTCTATGCCTTCGACAACCCGCGGCTCCTGGCGCTGTTGCTCGCGGTTGCGGCCGTTGATGTGGTTTTCAGCCGGCAGGTTGTGCGGGGCCGCAATCCGCGCGCCTGGGCGGCGGCAGGCGTTGCCATCAATCTCGGCGTTCTGGCCTTCTTCAAGTACAACCGGCTTCTGGGCATAACCTTCCCGTCGCTGCTTTCCGCACAGAGCGGTCCCGTCCACACACTTCTGCTGCTGCCGTTGCCCATCGGCATTTCGTTTTACACATTTCACGGCATCAGCCTGCTGCTCGACACCTTCCGGCCAGGCCCGGCGCGCGATGACGTGTCGAGCGCGCGCGGCTTCGGCGAGCATGCGAAGAACACGCTGCTATATGTATCGTTCTTTCCGCAGCTTATCGCCGGCCCGATCGTCAAGGCGCATCAATTCTATCCGCAGATCGGCGCCAAGCGCTTTGGCGACATTGACTGGGACAAGGCGGCGAGCGCGCTCATTGTCGGCTATTTCCTGAAAGTGGTAATCGCGGACAATTTGAGCCAGCAAACCTTCTGGATCGCCTATCCCTATTTCCAGGGCTATTCGAGCCTGAACCTGGTGGTGTTTCTGATCGGCTATTCGGCGCAGATATTCGCCGACTTCGCGGGTTATTCGCTGATCGCCATCGGGCTGGCGCGCCTGTTCGGGTATCAGCTGCCGATCAATTTCAATTTCCCCTATATCGCCGAGACGTTTTCCGAATTCTGGACGCGCTGGCACATCTCGCTGTCGTCCTGGCTGCGGGAATATCTCTATTACCCGCTCGGCGGAAATCGCAAGGGGACCGCGCGCACCACCTTGAACCTGATGACCGTCATGACGCTGGGCGGGCTGTGGCACGGCGCGGCATGGAGCTATGCCATTTGGGGCTTTTGGCACGGCGCGGCGCTGGTCGGCGAACGCGCGACGCGCGGCACGCGGTTCTATGCGAGCAGGCACTGGGCGATACGCGCGGTGCGCATGGCCCTGGTGTTCGCGGTGGTGACGGCAGGCTGGCTTCTCTTCAAGCTGCCGCATGTCTCGGATGCGGCAGCATTTGCCGTGGCGCTGTATTCAAACACCGGCTTGCGCACAGCCCGTTCGACCGTCTTCATTGTCGCAATTTATGTTTTGCCAGTGGCGCTCTACCATGCCCATTATCTGATGCGCCGGCGCGCGCAAGCGCGCGGTGCGGTTGCGGTGCTGGACGGCGCGGCCAAACCGGTTGTGCTGGGCTTGCTGCTGTCGGCCATCGCGCTCAATCCCGGCCCGCCACAAAGTTTCATCTATTTCCAGTTCTGATGCCCAATTTGCTGCCCCGGATTTTTGTAACCGCCCTGATCGTGCTTGGGGTATACGAAGCTGTGCTGCGGATTGCCGCGCCCAACGTGAATTCGAGCCCGGATCAGTACACCGCAAATGCCATCAGGCTTGAATCCTATGTCGATGGCGGGGCGCGGGCGCCTGCGGTGATCGTGGGCAGTTCACTGTCGGCGCGCATCCCGCCCGATGCCTGGCCCCAGGGCTGGCGGGTTCTCTCGCAAGCCGACGGTAGCGCGCTTACCGGGCTTTCCGTCGTCGCGGCGACACATCCCTTGCCCGCCCGCGTGCTGATCGAAGCCAATTTCCTGGACAGCGGCGCGAACCCGTCGGATATCGAAAATGCAACCGGCGCGGTGCCGCGCAGGTTGCGCGCCGCTCTGTGGCTGACGCGGCGGGCTTTTCGCCCCATGAACATCATTGTCTGGGCGCTTCGGCGGCTGAACCCGTCGGACGAGGCTGCACCCGCAAACTTTCCGAAAATCCTGAAGCTGCAGCAGAACGGCTTTGCCAAGGCGCCCGACGCCGGGACGCGCAGCCGGCTGTTGCCCGTAAAAGCCCTGGTGGACCAGTTTCGGCAGGAAGGCGTGCCGGTCGCATTTTTCGAAATGCCGGTGGATGCCTCGCTCGGGAACATGCCGTTCGCGAGCGGCCGCCGGGCGCTTTACGAGACGCTCTTTCCGAAAAGCACCTATTGCTGGTTGCCGATCGCCGGGACGAATTGGCGGACCGTCGACGGCATACATCTTCTGGCGCGGGACGGCCGCAAGGCGGCCGGCACCCTTGCGGCGGCGGCCTGTGAAGGCGGCGTCTGAATTTCCTGGCCGCCCGAGGCGCGCTTTTTTGCGTCTGCTTGAATCGGCAGCGTGCCTAATTTAAGAACAAACCAGGGGCTGCCCTGGCGTTGCTAACGATTGTGCCGGTCCCCGGGCGCACTCTGTTCAAATCGGACCGCAAGGATGACTGCTGGATAGCATGGGAAAATTCAGCGTCTACATGAAGAATGCGGCGGCGGAGATATTCGTTCGCGCCGAGGCGCGCGGTTCCTTCCGCAAGCTGCCCGCATTCGAGCGGGATTTCCTGGGCGAATATCCGGCCCTGGCCATCTTGCAGGAAAATTTTCCGGCCGTGCGCGAAGAGTGCCTGGCGATGCTGGAAAAAAGAAGCATCATTCCCAATATCGACACGCTGAGCAGCGAGACGTCCAGCGGCATCCATGCCATCGCGTGGAAGACCTTCATGTTCAAATCGGGTGAATTCATCGATGAGAATTGCGCCCTGGCGCCGCGCACCGCCGCGCTGCTGCGCCGGATTCCGGGCGTCTATACGGCGTTCTTTTCCATCCTGGAGCCGCACCAGCATATCAAGCCGCATTGGGGCTACTGGAAGGGATTTGTGCGCTACCATCTGGGCGTGGTCATTCCCGGCAACAACGCCGGCAAGCAATGCTGGATCCGGATCAATTGCGAGGCCCAGGACCGGGCGCACCGCGAGGAGATCGAGAAGGGCAGCAAATATTACTGGACCGACGGCGCCGCCGTGCTGTTCGACGACACTTTCCTGCATGAGGCCGCCAATGAATCCGATGAGGTGCGGGCCGTGCTGTTTCTGGACGTGGCGCGAAAAATGCCCTGGCATCTGAGCCTGCTGAACCGTTTTTTCCTGGCGCTGGCCCATCGGAATGAATCGGTGCGGAAAATCCGCACCAACGCCAGGATCACCGGCGGGATGGGCTGACGCCGTGCAAGCGCGCTGGAAATTGATTATTCGCGTCCTGGGATTTGGCTGTCTGCTGGGGCTGGCGGTCCTGGACGGCGCGGCGGCGCGCCAGCTCTCTAGCCAGGTGACGGAGATTGACGAAATTCCCCGCGTCCGGCCGGAATTCAAGGTGCCGGACGATCCGGACATGCTGTTCTATGTCGAGCGCTCGCCCAACGCGAACACGGTGGTCTATGCCGTCCGGCGGGACGCGCATGGCGAAGTGGATTCCGATACGCCGGTGGAGGGCTTCTGGCGCTGGTTCAATGTCGATGGCCAGAAAAAGGCTCTGAATTTCGTGGAACGCATGATGGCCTATGGCGTGCGGATCAACCGGCCGGCCCGCGGCCAGCCGGTCACCTTCCAGGTCGCGGCTTTGCCGGAACGGGTTCTGACGCTGGACCTGGACGACAAGAAGCGGCCCGAGGCGCTGATCCAGATCGGCAATCACACGGCCAGGCTGGTTTACGTCTATCTGAACGTCATCGAGGGCGGCGTCATGCCCACTGTTCCATCGCTGGAAATTTTCGCCATCGACAAGAGCAGCGGCAAAGTCCTGCACGAGCATATCGGCCAGAATTAGAGCGGGGCGGCCGGCAGCGCGGGCGTAATGTGCAGGCTGGCGCCCAGCCCGCGGCGTTTTTGAATCACATACAGAACGCCGGCATTGCCGAGCAGAACCAGCAGCGGCACGAACCAGCCCGCGGCAAGCGCCCAGACATAGCCGAATTCCCCCATCAGCAGAAACGCCGTGACGGAAAAATGCGCCAGATATCCGGCCATCAGCACGCCGATCATGGGAAGAGGGCGCACCCGATAGGGGATGAACAGCATGGCCAGCGCGGCGGCGAGAACCGCCATCAGGCCGGGCAGGAAGGCTTCGCTGTAGAGCGCCTGCAGGCGCGTGCCGAACCCGGCCGCGTCGGCGGAGACGATTTGCGCCCGCGCCAGCGAACGCAGTTCCGCCATTGTCAGATATTGCGGCGACATGCCCAGATTGCCGAGCCACAGGACATTGAGCGTCAGGGGAATGCTTCGCTGCGAGAAGAGGGTTTCCGGTTCTTCCCGCGTGGCGCCGAGGGACAGGGGTTCGTCGGTGGCAGCCGGCGCTTTCCAGAAGTGCCCGTTCTGCAGCAGCCATTCGCCGCCCGACGGCAGCGGCGTTGCGAGCGCCGCCGTGTCGACCTCCTGCAAAAGGCCGTCGGCGTTGAATCTGTAGATCGTGGCATTGTGCAATTTCAGCGGCGGGCCGTATTCGATCTCGGCCCGCAGCAAGCCGTCGGGCAGGGCGACCCAGTGATTGCCGCCGCTTTGCGTCCGGTCCAGCCGCAGGCCTTCGCGCCCGAAACGCTCCCGGATCTGCACGGCAATCGCCGCCGGCCGCAGATAGGCGTCCATCACGAACAGTCCGGCGCCCAATAGCACCCCGACCAGGACGGCGGGCGCCAGGCATTGCAGCGGCGAGCGGCCGCTGTTCCAGATCAGCATCCGTTCATGCGACGCGGTGAACACCACCTCGCTCCACACCACGCCCAGGAAGGTGGCGAACGGAACGAAGGGCGGCAGCAGGTCGCAGACGCGCAAACCCGCAAGACGGGCAATGCTCCAGGCCACGCCCAGCGCGCCGCGCGCCGGGTCAGCCGTGAGCAGCGGGATCTGGGGCCAAAGGTCGATCGTCAGCGCGATCACCATCAGCGCCGCGGCCACCATGAAGATGTGGCGCAGATAGCTGGCCAGCATGTAGCGGGTATGGCGTCCGAGCGGCGCAGGATAGGCGGCGCGGGCGGCGCGTTCGGGCAGGCCTGTCATGCGCGCGCCAGCTGCGGGCGGACCAGGTCGCTCTGGCGGCGGACCGCGATCCAGCCCGATAGTCCCGCCACCAGCAGGCAGAGCAGCAGCGGCGGCAGCAAGGCGGCCGCGACGCCGAGCGGGGACACCAGCGTGATGAGCCATTCGCAGCCCAGATTGACCGACATCAGCGCCAGGCAGACCAGCGGCAGCGCGAACCAGTTGGAGCGCGGCGTGGTCAGAGAAACCGCCGCCAGGGCAAGCAGGGGCGCCAGGAAAGACAGCAGGCTGCGTCCGAAACGCTCGGCCAGCAGGCGCATCTGCGCCGCGCGCGCATCCGGCGCCGGACTTGCCTTCTTGGCCAGTTGTTCAAACACGGTCTGTTCGGCGGGATCGCTGCCGCGCGTGCCGAAGGGCAGAAGCTGGTTCACCATCATCAGCCGGCTCATATCGCGCACATGCATCGTGACCTGCGGCACTTCCCGCAGCGCATCCAGCACGGCCGCATTGTTGCCGCGGGTTTCCGCCGGGCTGAGGCCGACCAGCGGATGGGCATCGGCAAATGTGTGCGACGAGAAATCATTGAGGTCCAGTATGATTTGGCCGCTGCGGTCCGGGCCCTGCAGCGAGGCCTGCGCTGCGGTAATGACGCGCGATGTGTGCGGCGCGATCTGCTGATAGATGAAAAGCGTGCGATTGATGACCGGCGGCGCGCCGCTGGCGTCTATGACATCCACGCCCGGCACTTTCGCCGTGGCGGGATGATCGGTGGCATACACGACGTAATCGGGGAAGTTGTAGAATTCGCCCCTGGCGAGGCCTTTTTTCAGGGACTGCAGTTCCGTGCCGAACAGGATGGAACGCTGGGCGTAGCGGGAGAGGGGGTCCACGATGCCGCCGCCCGCGATGCCCGTGAGCTGGGCGATGATGCTCACGATCAGGACCAGCGCGCCCAGCTGCCAGGGGCCGAGGCCCGAGGCGAACAAAGCGAGAAATTCGCGATTTTCGCGAAGGCGCAGCAAAGTCAGATAGGCCGCGATCAGGACGGCGGTCGCCAGCGCCAGGTCGAAGATCCCGGTGCCGGTGCAAAGCAGCACCAGCGAGATGTCCAGCAGGTCGGCATCGTGCCGGACCGCGTCGCGGAACACCCAGGTGAAATGTTCCGCCAGGAATATGGCTTCGATGAGAATGATGATGGCGGCGGTGAAGATCGCCATGTCCTGGAAGAAACGCCAGGCAAAGCCGCCTTTGACAAAGCCGGCGAGATACGACCGGAAGCGGAATGCCGTTGCGGACCTTGCCGATGGCGTTTGCGCGGAAGCTTCCATCAAAGCCGGAACGCCTCTCCAAGATAGACGCGGCGGACATCGGGATGCGTGACGATGTCGTCCACCACGCCATGCGCCAGGATGTTGCCGCTTTCGATGACATAGGCGCGGTCCGCGATGGCCAGCAATTCGCGCGCCTTGTGGTCGGTGATCAGGACGCCGATTTCCCGGTCGGCAAGATGGCGGATCAGGGTGGTGATTTCCTCGGTGTTGCGGGGATCGACGCCGGCAAAGGGCTCGTCCAGCATCGCGAAGCTGGGCTCGCAGGCCAGCGTGATGGCGATCTCGCAGCGCCGGCGCTGGCCGCCGGACAGTTCGCCGACGGGCGTCTTGCGCACGGCTTCAAGGCGCGATTCGGCAAGCAGCTCGGCAAGCCGTGCCAGGCGCGCGCCGCGCATGGGGATGCGGGCTTCGAGAACGAGCAGGATATTGTCCTCGACCGAAAGGCTGCGCGGCACAAAGGAGGCCTGGGGCAGGTAGCTGATGCCGAAGCGGGCGCGGTCATAGAACGGCATATGGGTGATATCGGTGCCGTCGAGCAGGATCGAGCCGCCGTCCGGCGTCGCCATGCCCGTCAGGATCTGAAAGGTGGTGGTCTTGCCGGCGCCATTGGGGCCCAGAAGGGCGACGATTTCGCCCCGGCCCAGGGTCAAGGTCACGTTTTCGATGACCCGGCGGCCGGCGAACGACTTCACCAGATGCTGCGCCGCTAGCATTTCCCCACTCTAATTCACGGATATCCGGCCTAAGCCGAATCACCCTTCATGTCGCTTTGTTGCCAGGGGCGGGGATATTATGACGCAGGATTCCTCCTGTATAGGCGCTGCGGGCGCAAAATGGCGCAAACAGGGGGGCCGGAGGGTCAATATATCCCAAATCAGGCCAAGCGGTTAGGCGTGTCCGGGATGAGTTTTCCTGTGCCGGCAAGGTTGTAGGGGCCGCAATTAACGTTATGCTTGACGGGACGACGATCCGGCCCGGGGGCCATGGAAAACACCAAGACAAAAAATGTGGCCCTGGCGCCCCATTTTACACCAGACGAACCTTCGAACATTGCGGCGGAAGCACAGCTTCCGGTCCGTAAAAGCATCGTTGACGGCTTCGCCGGCTATCGCGCCTTGCTGCGCCGCATCAATGACCTGGTCCTCAGCGGCATGAGCCTGCCTTTCTTTCAGCCGCGCGACGGCGTCAGCCACAGCATCGTGCGCCGCCAGGAAAAAACCCTCATCAATTATTCGGGTTACAATTATCTGGGCCTGTCCGGCCATCCGGCGGTTTCCGCCGCCGCCAAGAACGCCATCGACAAGTATGGCACCTCCGCTTCGGCCAGCCGGATCGTGGCGGGCCAGATCGACCTGCATGGCGAGCTGGAAGAGCGTCTTGCCGGGTTCCTGGGCACCGACGACGCACTGGTCTTCATCAGCGGCTACCTGACCAATGTCAGCGTCATCGCCCACCTGATGACCCGCGCCGATGCCGTGATCTATGACAGCGGCGCGCACAACAGCATCATCACCGGCGCCAAGCTTTCGGGCGCCAAGACATTCTCCTATGACAATGGCGACTGGGACGAACTCGACAGGATCATGCAGGAGGAACGGGGCGGGTTTCGCCGCGGCCTTCTGGTCTGCGAAGGCGTTTACAGCATGGACGGGCAGATCCTGAACCTGCCCCGCGCGGTGGAGGCAAAGAAGCGCCACGACCTGCTGCTGATGGTGGACGAAGCCCATTCGCTGGGCAATGTCGGCCTGACCGGCCGCGGCGTCTGCGAGGAATTCGGCCTGCCGCCCAGCAGCATCGATGTCCATATGGGCACGCTCAGCAAGACGCTGGCCAGCAGCGGCGGCTATATCGCGGGCGACAGCGGGTTGATCGAATATATGCGCTTTCTCTGTCCCGGCCTGATCTTCAGCGTCGGCCTGTCGCCGCCCGATACCGCCGCCGCGATCGCGGCGCTGGATATCCTGGACCGTGAACCGCACCGGCCCAAGCGGCTGCGCGACCGTTCCCGCTATTTCCGCAAGGTGGCGCGGGAATATGGCCTGGAAATCGGCGGCGCTGAGGAATCGCCCGTCGCCTCGCTGATCGTGGGCGACGACAAGGATGCTCTGCGGCTATCCAAGCGGCTGTTCGACCAGGGCGTCGATGTGCAGCCGATCGTGCGTCCGGCGGTATCCGCCAGCACGGCGCGCCTGCGCTTCTTCATCACCGCAAACCACACCGAAGAACAGATCAGGGCGACCATTCCGCTGGTCGCCAGGGAACTTGAGGCCGTGCGCCAGCACGACGTGTAAGCGATGGCAGACGGCCATGACGGCTCGCGCCCGCTTCGGATCGCGCTGGTCACCAGTTCCTATGATTACATCAAGGACGGAGTGGCGCTGACCCTGAACCGCCTTGTCCGCTATCTGGAAGCGCAGGGCGTCGAGGTCCTGGTGTTCACGCCCACTGCGGCCAGGCCCGCCTTCACGCCGGCGGGCTCCGTCGTCCATGTGCCTTCGATTGCCTTGCCCGGGCGCCCGGAATACCGCCTGGCGCTGGGCATGCCCCGAAAGGTGCAGCGGCGCCTGAAGCAATTTGCCCCCGACATCATCCATATCGCGACGCCGGACCTTTTGGGCTATCGCGCGCTGATGCTGGCCAGGAAATGGCGCATCCCGGTGGTCGCTTCGTACCACACACGCTATGAGAGCTATTTGAAACATTACTGGTACTGGGCGCCGCTGACCGGTCTGGTGACGCGCTACCTGCGCCATTTCTACGGCGCCTGCCGGGAGATCTATGTTCCGTCTTCCTCCATGGCCGAGACCCTGCGCGCCGACGGCCTGAGGGACAATTTCCGCATGTGGCCGCGCGGCATCGACTCGCAGCGGTTCGATCCGGGCAAGCGGAGCGAAGCCTGGCGCGCCCGCCACGGCATCGGCGCGTCCGACCTGGTGATTGCGCATGTCTCGCGGCTGGTGCGGGAAAAGCGCACCGACATCCTGGCGCAGACGCTGCGCCAGCTCCGCGCCATGGGTGTCGCGCACAAGGCGCTGATCGTCGGCGATGGGCCGGAACGCGCCGCGCTTGAGGCCCTGCTGCCGGATGCCATATTCAGCGGCACCCTGGACGGCGAAGAGCTGGCGGCGGCCTATGCCTCGTCGGATGTCTTCTTTTTTCCCAGCGAGACGGAAAGCTTCGGCAATGTCACGCTGGAAGCCATGGCGTCCGGCCTGCCCTGCGTCTGCGCCGATGCCACGGGCAGCCGCTCCTTGGTCGCGCCCGGCGTGACGGGTCTTCTGGCCGTGCCGGGCCGCGTCGCCCAGTTCGCGGACCAGCTTGCGATGCTGGCGCGCGACGAAGTTTTGCGCAGACAAATGGGTGCGGCGGCGCGGCAGCGCAGCCTGGGCTTCAACTGGGACAACACCATGGCGCGGTTGCTGGGATACTACCGGGCCCTGCTGGCGGCGGCGCTGTGAAAATCGTCGATGTCTGCGAATTCTATTCGCCGACGGGCGGCGGCGTGCGGCGCTATGTCGAGCAGAAGCTGGAATTCGCCGCGCGTTTCGGCCATGAGATGATCATCCTGGCGCCGGGCGCCGAGACCAGGACCGAGCGGCGTCACGGCGGCACGATCGAATGGGTGAAAAGTCCCTTTCTGCCCTTCGACCGCAATTACCGCATCTTCTGGGGCGCGGCCGAGGTCTGGCGCATCATGGACAGGCTTGCGCCCGACCTGGTGGAAGGCTCGTCGCCCTGGCGCGGCGGCTGGCTTGCGGCGCGCTGGCGGGGGAAGGCGGCGAGAATCCTTTTCATGCACATGGACCCGGTCGCGGTCTATCCGCAGACCTTCCTGGGCGGCACATTCGGCGCGGCGCGCGTGGACAGGATGTTCGGCTGGCTGTGGGCCTATCTGCGCCGGCTCAATGCCTGTTTCGACGGCACCATCGTTACCAACCCGGTGATGGCGCAGCGTTTCGCCAGCTTCGGCCTCAGCCATATCGAGGTGGCGCCGTTCGGCGTGGCGCGCGAGAAATTCTCCGCGGCCTTTCGCGACGCCGGGATGCGCGCCGGGATGCTGGCGGCCTGCGGGTTGGGTCCGGACGCAGCCCTGCTGATCGCCATCGGACGCCATCATCCGGAAAAGCGCCTCAACACCATCATCGAAGCGGTCCGGAAGGCGCAGCGGGAGCGGCCGATCGGACTTTATATCGTGGGCGACGGAATGCAGCGCCGCGCCGTGGAACGCTGGGCCGCCGCCGTGCCGCATGTCCATGTCGCGGGCCAGATCAATGACCAGAAACGCCTGGCGTCGGTGATGGCGAGCGCCGACGCGCTGATCCATGGTTCGGCGGCCGAGACCTTCGGCCTGGTCCTGGCGGAAGCGCTCTGTTCGGGCACGCCCTTGATCGTGCCGGAGTCCGGCGCCTCGGCGACGCTCGCCGCGCCCGACTATGCCCAGACCTATCGGGCGGGCGATGCCGCCGATGCCGCGGCGGCGATCCTGCGCCTGCTGGCGCGGGACCGCGCCGCCCAGTCGCGGGCGGCTTCCTTGGCGGCGGTCACGCGTGTCAACACCATCGAGCAGCATTTCGAAAAACTGTTTGCGATCTATGAGCGGATCGCCGCGGCGCGGTCCACGCGGTAGAGCGTGACCCAGTCCAGCGGCGGCAATTTCAGGAATGGGGCCCAGGCGGAGAAGCGGGCAAAGGCATCGAGATAGCGCGTCCCCGCCGCGCCATAGCCCAGGCTTTCCAGGGGAAACTCCGAATAGATCGCGCGCGCCCGCGCCCCGGCGGGAAGCAGGCCCGCCGCCAGACTGGGCCGGCCCGCCAGCAGATAGACCGGACCCTTGTCCAGCAGGGGCAGCAATTGCGAATGCGTTTGCAGCTTTTCAAACCGCGTTCCGGGCTGGCGGTACATCGGATAGGAGACAAAGGGCTGCTTGTCGAAGCTGTAGGCGACAAGCCCGGCGGGAAAATTGCGGTAGAGATAGCGCGCCATCGGCATGTGCGGCCGGAAGCCGAACGGATAGACCGCCAGGAACGCCATCAGCAGCACCGACACCGCCGTGATGAGTTTGGCCGCGCCGGAATTGCGGTACGACCAGAGGCGCGCCGCAAAGGGGCGCCAGCGCGTCAGCCGGGGGGAAAATGCCAGCACCGGAAAAGCCGTCGCCAGGATGGCGAGCGGAAACAGGAAGCGCGCCTCCTTGTGGCCGACCGCCATGTTCAGCACCAGGAAAGGCAGCGTCACCCAGGTCAGGACATGCCGGGGATTGCGCAGCCACATCACCATCATGGACGCCATCAGCACCAGGGTGATCAGAAAAAAGAACTGCGCCGGCAAGAGATAGAAATAGGCGAAGAAGGGCTGGGTGCCATATTGCTGGGCGGCGACGCCGTCCAGGATGTTGGCCTTGAAATAGAGCCAGAGCGTGAACTGCCATGCGCCATAGCCCCAGTGATCGACCCAGGCGCCCGCCAGCACGGCAAGAAGCATCGCGGCGGAAAATGCCGTCAGCGCCCTCAGCGGCGCGCGGGCCACGAATAGCAGCCAGGCAAAGAGCCCGATGATGAGCAGGGCGGACTGGTAGCGGCAGTCAAAGGCCAGGCCGCAGCACAGGCCCGCCCAGAACAGCCGGTTGCCGGGACGCATGGCCAGCGCCAGGCCAAGCGTGAAGAAGGCCGCGGAGATGGTTTCGGACGAGGTGCGGACAAACAGATAGGGCAGGAACCCGAAGAAGGGCAGGTAGCGCGCAAAGGCGAGCTTTTCCGCTTCGCCCTTGATCGAGGGCAGGACCTTGCGGGCGAACAGCGCCAGCGCCGCCAGCGAGAACAGCCCGGTGGCCAGCCGCAGCAGGAAGGTGACGAAGAAAAGGTCCCTGATGCCCAGGAGCAGCAGCGGCCTGGCGATCAGGGTATAGACAAAGGGCTGCATCCAGGGGCGGATATGGGCGAAATATTCCCATGGCATGTCCGAAGGGGCGGTGATGCCCAGCTTCAGGCTCATGAATTCCAGCACCTGGTAGTGCTCGTCCGGGAAATAATAGAGATCGCTGAAACAGGCGGTGATGACTGTGACGGCGGTGATCAGCGCAAGGCTGCGCCCAAGCGCCCTGGTGACGGCAGGGTCGTTGTCCAATTCCTCAGGCATGAAACGGCAATCCACCCGCGCGGCATGTAGACGCTATCATGCACGGCTTTTATAGTCGATCCGGCGATGCTCCTGCCTTCCGACAGTCCCGTTCCGAAATTGCAAAAGCCGGATGACAAGTCCGGGCGGCTTCGCGTGCTTTTCATCAACGACACGTCGCGCAATGGCGGCCCTGGCAAGACGCTGCTGGACATTGTGAAGTTTCTCGATCCGGCGCGCGTTCACCGCGCCGTGCTGGTGCCGCGTGCAGGCATTGTCAGCGAACGCTTGCTGGAGAACAGGGCCGCCGATGAATTGTTGTTCGAGCCGGGGCTGATCGAACATATTTTCGCGCCGCTGTCGCGGCCGGTCGAACGCGGCGACCTGGCCGCGCCCTGGCCGCTGAAGATCCTGCGGGCCTGCGGCAATGTATTTCTGGCCGCCGCCGCCATCATCCGCCTGTCGCGCAGGGTGCGGCGGGAACGCTATGACGCCATATTCTGCAACGGCACCATGGCCAATATCGCCGGCGGCATCCTGGCGGTCCTGACCGGCACGCCGACACTTTGGCATGTTCTTTATACATCCGTCGGCGGCGCGGCGCGCGGATTGCACGCAAATCTGGCGGCGGGAAAGAACGTGAAAGCCATCATCTGCGTCTCGCGGCCCACCGCGCGCCAGTTTGGCCGGTGCCCGGAAAAGATCCGCCTGATCCATGATGCGATTGACATTGACGAGTTCGATGCGGGCAGAACGCAAGCGGCGCTGCGCCGGGAGCTTGGCCTGGACGCCAGCGCCGTCATTTTCGGCAGCCATGGCCGCATCCTGCCGCGCAAGGGTTATGTGGAGATGATCCGCGCCGCCCGCCTGCTGCGGGACAGGCTGGAGCCCGGGGACTGGGCGCGCTGCCACTTCGCCGTGATCGGCGACACGCCGCAGGACATGAAAACCGATCATCTGGAGGAATGCCGGGCGCTTGTGCGCCAGCTTGGCCTGGCCGGAGAGGTGCATTTCATCGGCTGTCGCGCCGCCGTCATCGCCTATGTGGCGGATTTCGATGTTGCGGTGGTGCCCAGCATCTACCAGGATCCGCTTCCCCTGGCGGTGCTGGAAGCCATGGCGATGGCGAAGCCCGTCGTGGCGTTCGATGTCGGCGGCATGGGCGAGATGATCGAGGACGGCGTCAGCGGCAGGCTGGCGCCGGGATCGCCGCCCGACATCGCGGCGCTGGCGGAAGCCTGCCGGAATTATTTCTTCGATGCCGGCCTTCGCCGGCGCGACGGCGCGGCGGGGCGGGCGCGGATTGAACGGGATTTCAATGCCAGGACGCATGCGCGGATCATCGAGGACGAATTGTTCCGCGCCGCCGGCAGGCCGCAGGTCCGCTAGGGCGGGCCATCCGCCACGCGTTCGAAAATATCGATATTTTCGTCCAGGCTCTCATGGATATGGATGGCGGGAAGCAGCCCGCCAGCGGGGGTGGATTGATGCACCGGGCGGTAGCGCAGCCCGCCGCCATAGAGAGCGGCGAAATAGCCGCGCGCATCGGCATCGGCATATTGCCGTTGCAGGATCGGGGACGGAGTCCGGCCGCCGGCCACCGGTTCCAGAGCAAGATAGCGCTGAACCCACCAGGCGCTGACGACAATAAAGCGGGGACGGCGGTTTTCGACGGCGCCGAAGGGCTGTTTGAGTTCGCGCACACCCGGCAGGGGATTGCGGATGGCGAGCGCGCCCGGACCGATGCGTGAGACGATCGCGCTTTGCGGCAGGCGCGGCAGGTAGGCATTCTGGCCGTAGGTTTCCACGCTGTCGCCGGGACGGATATTGGCCGCCATCCAGCGCTCGGCGTCGTAACGCGGATCGGACAGCAAGGCCGCATCGACGCCCAGGCACTGGTACAGGGCAAACAGGGCGATGGCCGCCAGCGCGGTGCGGCCCGGCCAGGGCAAGGGCGCGAAAGCCAGTTTATCGGCGGCGATGCCGATATAGACCGTGGCCAGGACGGCTTGCGGCAGCAGGAAGCGCGCATCGCTGCGCAGCGCGACAAAATTGAAGCAGAGCGTGAAGGAAAAAATCGCCAGCAGCGGCAACAATCCCGCCAGCCATGCGGGGTCCTTTTTCCGCAGGCCCGGCAGGCAAAGCGCCGCGCCGAAAGCGGCGAGCGCCGCGGCCGCGAGCCCCAGCGTGAAATGGCTGGCCGCGTCCCCCAGCAGCGCCAGGCGGCCGCTCTTGTCGTGCGCGTAATTGGCATAGTCCCGGCTGGCCGGCCCTGTCAGGAAGGCAAGCCGCCGGGCGAAGCCGGCTGGATTGGTGATGGCGCCGTCCAGCAGCAGGAGAAGAAACAGGGCGGCCAGCGCCGGGAGCAGGATCGAAAGAAATACCTGCCGGGCATGCGCGCGCGGCCAATTGTCTGTCGCGAACCACAGCGCAAGCAGGAGCGGCACGCTCAGCAGGAAAATGGCATAGGCCTGGTCCTTGGTGGCGATGGCGGCGGCTGCGAACAATATGGCCCGGCGAAATTGCGCCGGCTCGTGCCGGGCGACGGCGCGCATCCAGCAGATCAGCGAGAGCATGCTCCAGAACAGATACGGCACATCGAGGTTGGTGACCTGGCCGTAATAGGTCAGCGTCACGCCAAGGGCGCAGGCGGCGGCGGCAAAGAGGCCGGCTCTGCGGCCCGCGATCAATTGCGCCATTTGTCCGGCGCAGGCGATGATGCCCAGCGACATCGCCGCGCTCACCAGCCGCGCCGTGACGGCGAAGAAGGTCATGGTGGACGGCCTGATGAATACGCCCACCACGCCGGCCTGCGTCCAGGAAGAAACATGCAGAAGAGCGGCGATGGAGCCCGGCAAGGTGAGGATCGCCAGCAGGAAGGCGTGCAGCGGCGGATAGGTGAAATAGGAACCGGGCTTGTAGGTGAGCGCCAGGGCGGTGAGGAAATTGCGCGGCGCGAAGCCGTCATCGTCCCAGCCATCGGAGGCGGGCAGGCCCCAGAACAGCCCGGCCAGCCGCAGCGCGGCGGCGGCGGCCAGGATCCAGAACAGGGGCGAGCGCGTCCGCAAATTCACGTCGCGGCTTCTTCATTCTTGCGGCGCAGGACAAAATGCTCCAGCGCCCAGGGCAGCCCGATCACCGCGCAGCCCAGGATCAGGTCCGCCGCCGCCAGGATCACCAGCACGGTGGCGACCGGCGTGACGGCGACATGGACCAGCCCCGCCGCCGCAATGCCGGCGCCGACGAACACCAGATCCTTGTTGGGCAGCAGCGGCAGGCGCGTCACGATCAGCCGCAAACCCACAAATTGCAGGCAGGCGATGGCGGAGGGCAGGGCGCCGGACACTTCCCACATGGCGAATTCGACCAGCAGCACCAGCAGGCTGCGCGACATATGGATGGCGAAGGTCTGCGCGATCTGGCGGCGGCTGAGAATTGTCAGCCTGCGGTGGCCGAGCAGCAGGGCGGCGCAGAGAATGAGCGGCACGGTGCCGACCAGCACATCCAGCCAGCGATGGTCGGCGGCGATTTGGGGAAGATGAAATCCGCCGCCTGCCAGCAAAGCGAGAAGGACCAGCCACACCATCGCCAGCCCCGCGCCGCCCGACAGCAGATTGCTGTCCTTGATGGCGTGCACCAGGCTCTTGTGCGGCAGCTTCAGCCGGCGCTGCGCCCAGAAGTAGAAATACAGTTCGCCCGAATAATCGAACATGGCGCTGTTGAGGAAGCGCTTGCGCAGCAGCACGGACAGCGGCAGGGATGTCCTGCCCCACAAATTGCGATAGATGAGATAATCGCCCAGCGGCTGCAGGAAGAATTGCAGGACCAGGAAGACATAGAAGACCGGGTTTGCCGGACGCGTGGTCCAGATTTCGCGCCAGCCCAGCTCTGTCAGGCGGCGCCCGAGAAACACCAGCAGGAAGAGCGGAACGGCCCAGCGCAGGATCTGCAGCGCCAGCCGGCCGCGGCGGCTTGCCGCCATGGCGGCGAACGGGCCGGCGTTGAGAGGGGTGTCATGCGGATGGGTCATGCGCTGCGCAGGATGCGCCGCAGCAGCGGGCGCGGCAGCAACATCGCAAGAGCGCGAATCCAGATGAACTGCCAGGGCAGGACGATGCGCAGCGGCCGCCGCGCCAGCTTGCGCTTAATGATCTCGGCCGCGCGGTCGGCCGACAGCAGGAAGGGCCTGGGCTTGTTCAGCTGTTGGCTCATCGGCGTGTCGATGTAGCCGGGCGAGACCAGGGTGACGGCGACGCCATGCGGCGTCATGCGGCCCGCCAGCGCCTCGGCGAACATGGCCAGGCCGGCCTTGCTGCCGGCATAGACGGGCGACATGGGCAGCGGGAAGGATTCCGCGATGGAGCCCACCAGCACGATCTGCCCCCGGCCGCGCCCCGCCATCGCCCCCGACATGATGCCGGCGCCGACAACCGGCGAGGTGAAATTCACCTCCGCCATGGCCTGGGCAAGCTGCGGCGCCTGGGCGAACTGGTCGGGCGGCACGATGCCGCCCAGGCCGGCGCAGAATATCGCCAGGTCAATGGCACCTTCCGCATCGCATTTCGCCAGGCGCTGGGCCATTGCCGCCATGTCACGCAGATCGAAAGGGTCGGCCATCACGGCGGCGCCGCGCCGGCGGCATTCCACGGCGACCGCCTCCAGCCGGGGCGCATCGCGGCCCCATAGAACAAGCGTCGCGCCGGGACGGGCATAGCTGCGGGCCAGCGCCGCGCCGATGCCGCTGGATGCGCCGGTAATCAGGATTTTCGTCTCGGGCATCGGATGCGTTTTTTCAGGGCGGACCCGCGAAAATGCGGCCGATCCTTACTATCAAATCGGCACTTCCAACGCTATGGTCCCGAAAATTCAGGAAAGCCCATGTCCTCGCCATCCGCCATGAATGCCGGCAAAAGCACGTCAGCGGTGGAGGTCGTCGCGGTTGAGACCGCCCGGCAATGGCACGACTTCCATCACCTTCCCTTCAAGGTTTATGCGGGCGATCCGCAATGGGTCGCACCGCTCCTGATCGAGCGGAAATTCCATTTCATGCCCAAGCACAATCCCTATTTCCAGCATGCGCGGGCGGCGTTTTTTCTGGCCTACCGCGATGGCGTGGCGGTGGGACGCATCACGGCGCAGATCGACCAGCTGCACCTGGAGCGCTATCACGACGCCACCGGGCATTTCGGCTTCATCGAGGCGCTGGACGATGCCGAGATATTTGCCGCGCTGCTGCAGGCGGCGGAAGGCTGGCTGCGCGGCCAGGGCATGAAGCGGGTGATCGGCCCGGTGAGCTTTTCGCTCTGGGACCAGCCGGGCCTGCTGGTCGAGGGCTTCGACACGCCGCCCTATGTGATGATGGGCCATGCGCAGCCTTACTTCGCCGGGCATATCGTGGAGAACGGCTACCAGGCGGCGGAAGACCTGATCGCCTATCGCTATGGACCGGATGCGCCGACCGACACTCTGAGGCGCCTGGTGGAGCGGTCGATGCGGCGCGGCGACATCACGCTGCGCAATATCCGCATGGACAAGAAGAACTTCGATTCCGAAGTCAGCATGCTGCTGGACATCATCAACGACGCCTGGTCGGACAATTGGGGTTTCGTCCAAATGACCAGGGCCGAGATTGACGACCTGTCGGGCATCTTGAAATTGCTGCTGCGGCCGGGCGATGTCGCCATCGCCGAATACCAGGGCAAGCCCGCCGCTTTTGCCGCGATCTTTCCCAATCTCAATGAGGCGATCGCCGACATGAACGGACGGCTGCTGCCCTTCAACTGGGCCAAGCTGCTGTGGCGGATGAAGGTGAGCCGGCCGCGCACGGCGCGCATGCCCATGATGGGGGTTCGCAAATCCCTGCAATCATCCCCCATCGGCGCGGCGCTGGCGCTGTCGGTCATCCAGTCGGTGCGGGATTTCAATATCGCCCGCGGCGTTGTGGACAGCGAACTGTCCTGGATCCTGGCGCGCAACACGCGCGTGCGCCATGTCATCGAGATGGTGGGCGGCGTGCCCTACAAGCGCTACCGCATCTACGAAAAGCCGCTCTAGGCGAAGATGCCGTTCAGCTCCTGGCCCGTCATGGCATGCGCCAGCCCGTCGAAAGAGCCGGCCTGAATCTGCTGCGCCGCCGCCCGCACGGCGCCCCAGGCGACCCGCGCCAGGGCGCCGCCGATGCTGATGCGCCGCACGCCCAGATCGGCCAGTTCCGCGACGCCCAGGCCCGGACGCATGATCAGGACATTCAGCGGCTTGGGCGCCACGGCGCGGACCATGGCGGCGATATCGGCCTTTTCCCACACGCCGGGCGCAAAGAGACAATCGGCGCCCGCCTGCGCGAAGGCCACCAGCCGGTCGATTGCCGGGGTGACGGAACTCGGATCGCGCAGCAGGCCCTCCGTGCGGGCCACCAGCAGGACGCCGGTGCCGGACCGGTCTATGGCGGCGCGGGCGGCGGCGATGCGCTCCACCGCCAGCACGGCTTCATAAAGCCGGGCCGGAGCCTCGATATCACGGTCCTCGATCGACAGGCCCGCTACCCCCGCCTGGATGGCGAGCGCGACATTGGCCGCCACGCCGGCGGGTTCGGTGGCGAAGCCCGATTCGAAATCTGCATTCACCGGCAGATCCACCGCCGCGCATAATGACTCCAGATGCTGCAGCACGCCGTCGCGCGTCACGGCGTAATCGGGGCGGCCGGTGGTCCAGGCAAAACCGGAACTGGTCGAGGCCAGGGCGGCAAAACCCATATGCTGCAGCAGCCGCGCGCTGCCCAGGTCCCAGGGATTGGGAATCACAAAGCAGCCCTGGTTGTGCAGGGCGCGGAAGGCGGCGCGCTTTTCGGCGAGGGACACGGGGACATTCTCCTGAACAAATTGCATTACGATGGTGCCGGTCTCACCGGAGTCCTGCGCATAAATATTAGGCAGCCTTTCCGTGCGAAGCCAGATTGCCCGGCTTGTGGCTTGCAAATATCTCGACCGCAGCGCCGGAATGCGCCAAAGTCCGCGCGGATTTTCTGGAAAGGCGCTGGAATGGCAGAATTGCGCCAGTTGGCGAATGCCCTGGAGGGATTGGCCACCGGCTCCGGCGCGCCGCAGGAGCAGGAACGCACCCTGGAGCGCGCCATCGGCACCCACATCCGCGATCTGCGGCAGCGCTTCCATCTTTCCGTGGCGCATCTGGCGGCCGCGGCGTCCATTTCTCCGGGCATGATGTCCAAGATCGAAAATGGACAGATTTCGCCGTCGCTTTCGACCCTGCAGGCCCTGGCCCAGGCCTTGAACGTGCCGATCACGAACTTGTTCTCCGCCTTCGAGGAAAAGCGCGACTGCTCCATCGTGAAGGCGGGGCATGGCGTGGTGATCGAACGGCGCGGCACCAAGGTGGGCCATGTCTATGAACTGCTCGGCCATGTCCTGGGCGGCGATATGACGGTCGAGCCTTATCTGATCACCCTCAAGGAAGATGCGGTTCCCTATACCGGCTTTCGCCATGCCGGGACGGAACTGCTCTACATGCTGTCCGGCAGGATGGTGTACCAGCATGGCGACCAGACCCACCTGATGGAACCCGGCGACACGCTGATGTTCGATTCAGCGGCGCAACACGGACCCCATACATTGCTGGAGCGCCCCGCTACCTATCTTTCCATCATTGTCTACCGCGCCCATCCGGCCTGAAGCTGTTCGTCATGGACGGCGGCGAGCGCGGGTTTTTCGCGCAAGGAAAGTTCCTGATTGCATTATATTCACCGTAGCGCCTGCATTATTTAACCGAATCCGGGACGTGCCCATATATAATGTGCGGGTTCCGTACCGTGCGCCGTGGGGGGCGCTGCTGTCAAACGCTGGGAAATGAATTGATGAGTTCCAAGATCCATGGCGGGCGAATCCGCGCCGCTTTGCTGGCCGGACTTGTTGTCGCCTTCGCCGCGCCGGCCCTGGCCGCCGGGTGGCCCCGCAGCGACATAGCGCCGGACCCCGCCGTCACCTTCGGCGTTCTGCCGAACGGCATGCGCTATGCCATCATGCACAGCGCCACGCCGACCGGCGCGGTGTCGGTGCGCTTGCGGATCGCCGCCGGGTCGATGCAGGAATCGCCGGAGCAGCGCGGCTTGGCCCATTTTCTGGAGCATATGGCGTTTCGCGGCTCGGCCCATGTCGCCGATGGCGAGATCAACAAGTCCCTGCAGCGGCTGGGCCTGAACTTCGGCAGCGATACCAACGCCTCGACCGACCAGGATCAGACGGTCTACCAGTTCGACCTGCCCAAGTCGGACGACCAGACCGTTGATACGGCGCTGAACTTCACGCGGGAAATCGCAAGCGAGCTCAACCTGGATCCTGCCGCCGCCGCCACGGAGGCGGGCGTGGTCCTGTCGGAATTGAAGATGCGCGATTCGCCGTCCTTTCGGGCGGAACAGTCGCAGCTGGATTTCCTGCTCCAGGATCCGCACGCCACGGCCCTGGCGAACGGCGATCCCGCGATCATTGCCAAGGCGCCCGTCGCGCTTATCCGCGATTTCTACCAGGCTTATTACCGGCCCGAACGGGCGACCCTGATCGTGGTGGGCGACATTGATCCCGCCCGGATGGAAGACAAGATCCGGCAGCGATTTGGCGACTGGAAGGGCACGGGTCCGGCCGGCGCCGATCCTTCCCTGGACATCCCACAGTCGCGCGGTCTCGAAGCAAAAATTTTTGCGGCGCCCAGCGCCGCGTCCAGGTTGACACTGGCCTGGGTGCGGCCGCCCGAATCCAAGCCGGAAGACAGGGCCGCGGAGAAATCCTCGCTGATTGACTATGTCGGCATGCGGATATTGAACCGCCGCCTGCAGGCGGCCGCGGTTTCGGCGGCGCGTCCCTTTGCCAGGGCGCGGGCGTCGCGCGACCAGATGCTGCACGCGGCGGAAATCGTCTCCCTGACGGTCAGCTATGAGCCGGATCATTGGCAGGCGGCGCTGGATGCCGCCGACAAGATTCGCCTGGGCGTGCTCAAGTCCGGCGTGACCCAGGGCGAAGTCGACCAGACGGTCACGGAATTGCGCACATCGTTTCAGGGCGAGGACCTTGCGGCCGGCACGCGGCCGACGCGGGCCCTGGCAGGGGCGATATTGGAAGAGGATTCCGAAAACGATGTCTATACCAGTCCGGCGCAGGACCTGGCCGCTTCCGACGCGGAACTGAAGGGCCTGACGGCCGAGGATGTCACGCGCGCGCTGCGGGGCGACTTCGGCGGCAGCGGCCCCCTGATATTCGTGTCCGGTCCCCAGCCGGTTGCCGGCGGGCAGCAGGCCGTGAAAGCGGCCTTTCTGGAAACCGAAAGGGCCGCGCTGGCGGCCCCAGCCGATACCGTCCAGGCCTCGGCGCAGGCGTCCTGGCCGTATACCGATTTCGGAAAGCCCGGCACCGTGGCGGAGCGCAGGGAGGTTTCCGATCTCGGAGCCAGCTTCATCCGCTTCGCCAATGGGGTGCGGCTCACCGTCCGCCCCTCCCAGTTGCGGGCCAATGAGGTGCTGGTCTCGGTCAAGGTGGGTGGCGGACGCCTGGACTTGCCCAAGGATCGCCCGTCCGCCGCCTGGGCCGCGGGCGCATTGCCCGCCGGGGGCCTGAAGGCGCTGTCCTTTACCGACATGCAGCGCATCCTGGCCACGAAAACCTACCGGGTGGGATTCGGCGTGCGGGAAGACGGCTTCGTCTTTTCCGGGCACACGACGCCGGCGGATATCGACACGCAGCTCCAGGTCTTCGCCGCCTATCTGCAGGCGCCCGGCTATCGCCCCGAAGGATTCGAGCAAATCCGGAACAGCTATGCCGCACGGCTTCGGCAGGTTGACGCCAGCCCGGCCGCGGTGATGCAGCTCAACGCGCCCGCGATTCTGCATGATGGCGACAAGCGCTGGGTCTCGCCATCGGGCCCGGAAGTGCAGGCCGCCAATGTGGAAGAACTGAAATCCCTGCTGGCGCCCGCATTCGCCAACGGCGCCATTGATGTCACGATCACCGGCGATATTCCGGTGGACCAGGCGGTGCGGTCCGTCGCGGCGACCTTCGGGGCATTTTCGCATCGCGCCGAGGCGCGCCCGATGGTCGGGGCGGAAAACAACACGCATTTCCCGGTGGGCACGGACGCCCCCATAACCATTCCCGGCGGCGGCCAGGCCGGCCAGGAAATCGTCAGCGTCGCCTGGGCCACGCATGGACGCTTTCCGAATATCCAGGACGGCGTCACGCTGCAATTGATGAGTTCCATCATGCAGGACCGCCTGTTCGACCGGTTGCGCGGCAAGGGAACGGTTTATGTCGCGCAGGTCGGCGACAATTCGTCCGAAGTGTTCGACTATGGTTATGTCCAGGCGCTGGCCCAGCTGCCGCCCGACCAGGCGCAGCAATTCTATGACACCGTCAGGGATATCGCCGCGGAGCTGGAAGCGGGCAAGCTGACCGAAGATGACCTGGCGCGGGCGAGAAATCCGGCGCTGCAGGACTTGCGCAGCGAGCAGGAAAGCAATGATTACTGGCTGGCCGTGCTGGACGGCGCGCAGGAAAGGCCGGACAAGCTGGATCTGGCGCGGAAATACGAAGCCGCCCTGAGGCAGGTGACGCTGGCGGACATCGGGGCCGCGGCGCGCAAATATCTCACCAAGCCCGGCATCAAGCTGGCCACCGGATCCTAGCCCGTCAGACGCGCTGCGAGAATCCGAAATAGATCTGCGTGCCCGGGGTGTTGGCGTTCAGACCAAGATTGACGCCCGCATCGAGCTGGATATTGGCGGTCGGCTGCCAGGCCATGTCGAGGTCGAAGGAATATTGCGACGTCGTGCCGGCGGGATCGAAATCCTGCGAGGTCCAGACTTCCGCGCCCAGGGTGATGCTGTTCTCCAGCGCCCGGCCAAGGCCAATGACATCAATGGCGGTGGCATGGCGGCTGGCGCCCGATGCGTTTTGCAGCAGATCAACCTCGGGCGTCGAGGCCAGCGACCAGTTGTTGCCCAGGTCATAGGACAAGGGCAGCACGATGCCGCCCTCGACGGCGCCATCGCCCAGCCCGCGTGAGGCCGTTGCCGCCTTCACGAAGGGTTCGATCACGGCGGCGAAGGGGCCGTCGCTGTCGAGGAAATTCCACTTGGCGCGGAGATAAAGATCGCCCTGGCCGCTGATGGCGGCGGCGGAGCCGCCCGCATGGACATGCTGTTCCAGATAGGGCGTAAATCCCGCCTCGACATCCACCGTGTCGCCAAGCCCGTATTTCAGGATGGCAGCGCCGGCGATGAGGGTGCGCAAGGATGCGCCGGCGGAATGCTGGTTCGTCGTGTCATAGCCGTCTATTTCGATCTGGAAATGGCCTTGGTCCAGGGTGCAGGGAGAGGTGCCCTTGCCGGGACGGTCCGGGCATAAAGGCCGCAGATCGGCGGCCGAAGCGGGAGCGGCGATGCCTGCCAGGCAAAGAATCAGCGCCAGGATTCCCCGCCGCGCATTTCTTTCCGATTGCGTCAGTGAAGCCTCGCTGAACTGTCCTGTGGCGGCCTGGCCGCATCCCCGGCCTGGAAATATTCCACGACCCTGAACAATTCCACAAGTACCGTCGCAGCGGTCGTTTCGTTGACCGCACCGGCCGCAACTGCTGTCACACTAGGGCACGCAGCTTCCAGAAACGCACCGCGCGCTGCGCCGATGCGACGACCACCTTCTCATAAATGAAGCCGCAGCTTTCCGTCATCGCCGCATCGCAGCCTGTCTTCACGACGCTGGGGATCAGGGTCATGAACAAAGCACGGCTGAAGCCGGCGGCGCGGCATAGCAGGGCAATTGCGTCAAGGTCGCGTGCTTCCAGCAGGCGGAATATTACGTGATAGGATTCATCGGTCAGCCGACCAAAAGCCAGCACGAACAGGGTGCGGGCGCCCGCCCCCTCGCCCGCCAGTCGCGCCAGCAGCGCGGGCTTCAGTTCCCCGGCATTCTCAAGCTGCTTGAGTTTGCGCTGGGCCGCCTCGAAATCGTCCGGCAGGGCGTTGTACATTTTCTCCACCCGGGTCCAGCTGCGTTCCAACGCAACGTCCAGCGCCTCCGGGGCGATGCTTTCATAGCGCTTCAGGACTTCCTTGCGCAGCTCCACCGAAAAACAGTTATAGAGGGCGCTCATCACCGACAGTGGCACGTCCTGCCGGCGGGCGACCGGCACGTGCAACACAGGGCTAGTGAGCGCCCGCGCCAGCACCTTGTCAAAGGTCGGTTGGCCGATGCGTGCACTGTTGTTCGCCAGTAGCGACGCCACCACCTGGTCCTCGCCATGCGCCACAAGGGCATCAGAGATCGGTTCGGCAATATCCGCCCGCCTAGTGACCGCCATCAAATGTTCTTGCGATTTGGTAGCGACAATTTCCAGCAGGTCGGCATCGCTCAGTGCCGCCCAATGCTCGATCACCGGGCGGGCGACCTCAATATCGGTCATCGCCAGTTGCCGCGCCGTCCGGCGCAGCGGCAGCGCGGATTCCATGAAGGTGTGCGCCAAGTCGGAGCGGACTTCACTGGTGACATCCGACAGGACGGCCACTGCAAGCTCGTCCAGCGCGGCATAGCTAGCGCTGCTGATCTGGCCCGGGCTGGAGATGAAAATATCGGTGATCTGGTGCAGCAGGTCGCGGCGTTTGTCGCTAGAGGGTTCCTTCGCCAAGTCCAGCAACAGCGAGAATTTAGGCATCGCTGCGGTCATGCGGTCATCTTTTCCTGTTGCTGGAAGTTGCCGCCGGTATCGAGCCCCATACTCTGGGCAAAGTCCTGGAAGATCAGGACTAGGTCCTCGGCATCAATGCTGCGTGGCGCAGCATCAGGAAAGCGGTATTGCCAGAAGCTGACAATGTGCGACATGGCGCCCATTTTCTCGCCCAAATCGACAAAAAGTGCCGGGGCGTTGAGCAGAAATTCGCGGAACTGCTTGGGATCTTTGCGGTCGATTAGCCCGGAATAGGCATCGTCATAGATCGCGATGGTATTGCGCACCGCCACATGGGCGGACTTGACCGCTATGATGATCGCATCGGTGATGTGTTTGAGATAGGCCTTTTCCTCGGCGCTCAGCTTGCCCATCGGCCGCAGCGCCTTCATGGCGTGCAGCACCGATACCAGGCGCGGCCACATTTCCTGCAGGCCCCATTTGTAATAGAGAAAGCCGCGCCAAGAATAGATGCCCTCGCCAAACTGGGCCGGGTCCAGTTGAAGGGTGACGCGAAACGGGTCAAGTAGTTCATTGACTTCATTCGACAGCAGCGCCTTGGTCATGCGCTGCGTCGAGACGTTATTGCCCCCCCCGCCGGTCGCCATCATTGTCAGTTTTTGCACCTCGGTCGAGGAATATTCCGCCATGCGCTGCTGGTCGGCGCTGGAGAGCGAGAAATAGCAGGCATCGGGCTTAATTCCGGTGCGGTCGAGTTGTTCGCGCACCAGAAAAGGATCGAGCGAGGGCAACGCGTCCAGCAGACAGAGAACGTCAATGTCGCGTTGCAGATTGGCTGCGTCCTTGTAATTGCCGACGTCCTCGATCACCTGCCGGAAATGTTTCTGGCCGACAAACAGCGAGCGGCCGCCCATGGTCAAGTCCTTCGTGTTGAAGGGCACGATCACCTTGGTGGAAATAGTGCGCTTTTCGACAAACATGTCCTGTTCATTGCCGCGCAGGCTGTGCTTGAGGATGATAGAGGTGTTAAGCACTGGCGAAATGAAAAAGGGCGCTTCGTGGAAGGCGGAATTTGCGGCCTGCGCCAGACCGATGGCGCACAGATTGAGCACGCGACTCGATGAAGCGCCGCCAAGGGCGCACAGAAGGCGGATGCTGCGATCTAGTGCCATGGAATATCGGACGCAGCGGGCCTCAGACCGCGGGCCAGCGCGGCCTCGCGGCTGATTTCCCCCAGACTGAAAGGCTTTCTTTTAAGGCCAATGACTGGCTCCATAATCAGGGCTGGGTGATGCTTTTTGTTCACAAAGCACTCCAAGCGACAAGAGGGCACACGCGCTTGCTTTGCAGGTCCGCGCAGCCCTTGAGCATAAAGCAGCGGAGTTAACGCGGTCTTTCCCGCGCCCCTAGTTGATCGGCACCACGCGCATTGCGCCGCGCGCCGCCGCGCAAAAGCCCGTAATTGCAGGATCAAATGCCGCGCGCCGCAGTGCGGCGGGCGGCATAGGGAGAACTACCTATAGGTAGCACTGCCTACCCATATTGGGGATGTGCGTCAAAAAAACCGGTCAATGACTGGCGTGCGGCCCCGCCACCAGCGAGACGCGCACAATGTCGGACAGATTGCGCGCCTTCAGCTTGTCCATGATGCGGGCGCGGTGAATCTCGATGGTGCGCGGCGAGATTCCCAGTTCATGGGCGGCGATCTTGTTGGAGCGGCCCTTGACCAGGCAGTCCAGCACGGCGCGTTCGCGCGGCGTCAGCAGGGCCAGCAATTCGGCGGCGGCGCGGATTTCCGCCGCCCGGTTGTGCGACTGCTCCCCGGCCGTCAGCGCCCGCTTGACGCTGCTCAGGATGTGTTCGTCGTCAAAGGGCTTTTCGATGAAGTCGATCGCCCCGGCGCTCATCGCCCGCACCGCCAGGGGCACATCGCCATGGCCGGTGATGATGATGACCGGCAATTCGATGCCGCGCCGGACGATTTCCGCCTGCAATTCCAGGCCGCCCATGTCGGGCATGCGGATGTCGGCGATCAGGCAGCCGCCGATGCGGACATTGTCGGCCAGGAAGCGGGAGGCGGAGGCATAGCCCTGGACCGCGTAACCGGCCGATTCCAGCAGCATGCGCATGGAATCGCGGATATCGGCGTCATCGTCCACGACAAAAATCTTGTGCTCATCGTTCATGCGGTATCCCGGTTACCCGATACACAACGCAGGCAGAAAGATGTGCTGGAAGACTTGAACCCTTACTTCCCTGCCGCGAGTGATCGCGCGGCTGGGTCCCCATGGTACGGTACGACATTAGACCGATGGCAAATTGATTCAAATGAATTCCGGGATTTTGAAGGGTTCAAATATAGGCAAGGCCTGTCACAATCGTCCGCACACACCGCAATGCCGGCGCAGGGTCCGCATACCGCCGTTCCGATGCCTGTCTGCAATGGAACGGATAGGACCCGCGGCTGACAGTGTCATCACCGCCCGAAAGCTATACTGCGGATGCGAGTACGGGCATTCAGACATTCAGTCATTCAGACATTCAGACATAAGCATATCCGGCCGTCTGGGCCATGAGCTGGGTGCTGGCCTGATGGACGCCGGCCTGCAGGGCATGGGCCTGCTCGGCGGTGAAACGCTCCAGGTCGGTGAGGTCGGTGAAGGTCACCACGGTGGCGCCGTTGGGCAGGCGCGACAAGGCCAGCGACATCAGCATGCCGTCGGCGCGGCGGGCCTTGCTCCATTCGCCCAGATTCTCGGGATGGGCAGAGTTCACGCCGCAGGAGACGATGCCCCAGATGCCGTCGCGGCCGATGCGCGTGGCGCAAAGGGTGGCGATTTCGGCGAAATGCGGCTGGCTGGCAAGGTCTTCCTCGCTCAGCTGCCACATTTTCGCGAAATGGCTGTTGTGCTGGATCAGGCGGCCATCCATGCCGAAGATCGCCAGGCCGTCCTCGATCGTGTCCAGCGTGGCGCGCTGCACCTGGGAGAGAAGCGTGACCGACGCCTCCAGCCGCAGTTTCTCGCTGATGTCCTCGAAGGTGATGAAGATCCCGCCGGACAGATGCGGCTGGGCGATGACGCGAAGGCTGGCGCCGCCCGGCAGGTGCCACAGGCTTTCCGTCGGGCCGCCCAGGCCGGCGAACATCTGGGCCTGCTCCAGCTTCCATTCGGCGAAGCTGCGCTGCTCGGGCAGCTTGCGGCCGTCCCGCAGGCGTTCCAGGATGTCATCCAGCAAGGGGCGGGAATCCAGCCACTCCTCGGAAAAACCCCACAAGGCGGTATAGGCGCGGTTGTAGCCGGTCAGGCGGCGCTCGGCGTCGAACACCGCAATCGCGACGGCAAGCCGGTCCATCATGTCGGTGGTTGAGTCCAGTTCCAGGTTCAGGCGCGTCTCGGTGCGTTCGGCGGCGGTGACATCCATCGCCATTCCGACAATCTCGCCCTGCGCGGGCAGCAGGCTGACATGGAAGCTGCGGCGTTCATCGGCGATGCGGGCGTTGCGGCGCATTTGCACCGGCTTGCCGGCGCTGCGCGCCGCGCCGGCCTGGTCCGGGCACAGCCACTCCAACGTCTTGCCCTCGGCGCCGGCATCGCAGGCGCCGAAGGTGCGCAGGAAGCTGCTGTTGGCCCAGCGCAAAGCCAGGTCGTCGCCATACAGCCAGACCGGCAGGGGCAGGGCATCCAGCATGGCGCGGAACCGGGGTCCGATCCTGGCGTCTTCCTGGAAAAACAGCACGGCGCGGTCGGCGATGGGCATGCCGTGGACGGTCAATGTCCGGTCATCCAGCGTGCGCGCCGTGAGGCTGAAGGCGGTGCCCATTTCCACCAGATTTTCCTGCGCCACCGCAAGGGCGGGACCGTCCTGGCCGGCGCGGCAGGCCGCCAGCAGATCCTGGCCCTCGGCGAAATATTGCGGCTCCTTGGCGCCGTTGCGCAGCACGACGATGGGCTGGCTGCCCTTGGCGAGCAGGGCTTCGCGGAACTGGGCGGCCATTTCCGCGCCGGCCTTTTCCTGGCGCACGGCGAGGCGGAAATTGCTGAGCCGCGCATGGATCCAGCAGGCCCAGTAGATGCAGGCCATGCCGACCAGGCCGGCCGAAATGGAGAAGGCCGCACCGATGGAAAGCCCGTCGCTGACGGGACGATGGTCCACCGCCGCCAGGACCACGGCCAGCGCGCGGGTGACGGAGACGACCGGCTGGGAAATATACTGGATGAAGGGAACGAGTATGGTCATGGCGATCAACCCTCCGCCGCCAGGGTGCGCAGCGCCACAAGATCGCGAATGATGATCTGGTGCGCATTGGGGATCAAGATCAGGCCGCCGCTGCGCAGCGCGGTGATCGAGCGGGAGATCGTCTCGATGGTGAGGCCGAGGTGATCTGCGATATCCTGGCGGCTCATGAAAAGATCCATGCGTTCGCCGCTCATCACATCCAGCCGTTCAGCCAGGCGCAGCAGGAATGACGCCACCCGCTCGGTGGCCTTCTGGCAGCCCAGCACGAACAGATGCTGCTGCGCCGAGAGCAGGCTTTCCGACATGTGGCAGAGCAGCTGCTTGCGGGCCTCGGCGCTGTCCCGCGCCAGGCGGTCGAAGCAGGCGCGCGGGAAGGCAACCAGGCTGACCTCGGTGACGGCTTCGGCGGAGACCGGCTGGTCGGGGCTTTCCACGAAGCCGATGACGTCGCCCGGCAGCAGGAAGTCCACGACATAGCGGCGGCCATCGGGGCGATGGCGGCAAAGGCGCACCGTGCCGTCAACGATCCGGTAGACATGCCCGGCTTCGTCGCCCTGGTTGAAGATGGTTTCGTTGCGGCTGTAATGCTGGCGCGCGCCATAGGACTGAATGGTCTGCAGATGGTGGGTTAAGGTTACCGGGGCCGCGCCGTCCGCAAGCGAGGATGCGGCGGCGGCCTCCGCGAAGAATGCGGGTGTTGCGGCGCGTGCGGTGCTGAGTGCGATCATGTCGTCCCCCAAAAATTTGCGCGCGCCTCATGCGAGCGACGATTTGATATTGGTTAATTTTCAAACGAATCAGTAGTTCGGTATTCCGCGTACGTACTTTCACGCGATCGCCAGTCAGATGTTTTGCGTATTGCACGCCGCAATCCAGCAAATGCGCGCTGATTCGGCATAAGCGCAAACGCGTATGCGCGCCGCTTTCGCGCCGCGAAGATGAATTCGTCTTTCGCTTTTGACAATTCGCAATGCGCCGGACGCGTGAGTGCGCTTTGATTCCGGCGCCGCGCAGAAAGCACGGCAACGCAATCGGAGTCCGACAGAATGTCCTGGCTCATGCAATTTTTCCGTCTGCCTCGCCGCGCCTTTGGCGGCAGGCGCACTTCGCGCATCGGCGCGCCGCCCATCTCCCTCCGGCGCAGCCGGTGCGCGACCGTGAAAGCGCGCATTGCGCCGGCGCTTCGTCCGGCCGGCATGGCGGTGCAGCGCCGCCGCCGGGGCTGCTGGATGCTGGTGCCGGGCGCCTGGCGCCGCTGCGCGATGGGCAGCAATCATATTTCCAATTTCGGCGTCTGGCGCCGCGGCGCCCGCCGCCAGGCGGCGCGCGCCAATCGCGGGTTTGAGACGCGCTGGAACCGCCCAGCCAGGGCGGCCCTGCGCGTGCGCGCCATTCTTCTTCGACCTTCCACCAAGGAGTAGACCCCATGGAACATCCCATGCCCAAACAGGCCATCACGGCGACGCTGCTGGCCATCATTTTCGCAAGCGTGATCGCCGGCTGGGTATCCACCAGCCCGGCCGTGTCCGATCCCGCCGTCACGCCGACCGCGCCGGCGGTGATCGAGCTGCATCCGCCGATCGAGCGGCCGCATTTGTCCATCCCCGCCCGCATCGCGCAGGACGCAGCCGCGGCAACCGCGATGGCCCAGATGGTCTCGGAAAGCCGCTGCCTGGCGGAAGTGATGTATTACGAAGCGCGGGGCGAAGGCGAGGCGGGGGAAATCGCGGTCGCCGATGTCATCATGAACCGGCTGTCCGACGGCGATCACGGCCACACCATCTGCAATGTCGTCTATGAAGGGGCGGGCCAGACCTTCTGCCAGTTCACTTTTGCCTGCGACGGCTCGCTCGACAGGCCCAAGCTGCCCGAGCCGTGGCGGGCGGCGCAGGTGCTGGCGCTGCGGCTGCTGGCGGGCGAAGTCCCGGCCGAGCGCGAAGCGCAGGGCGCCACCTATTACCATTCCACATTCGTCAGCCCATCCTGGGATTCCAAGATGGTCCGCGTCGGACAGGTCGGCAGCCATGTCTTTTTCCGCCTGCCGACGCTTCGGCCCTCAGTCCTGGATGCCGCGTTTCGCGGCAGCCTGCAATAAGGAACGCGCCATGCTCACCATGCTGATCGAAAGCAACAGCGCCGCCTGCACCGCCACCGAGGCGCTGCTGAACAGTGAAGGCATCTGCGTCAATGTCACGGACATGGGCGAGGACGGGCTCGATCTGTGCCGGCGCCTCGACTACGACATCGTGATCGTGGCGTCCCGGCTCTCGGACATGAGCGGGCTGGATGCCGTGCGCGGCCTGCGCAAGGCGGGCGTGCGCATACCGGTGCTGGTGCTGGCGGGAAACTTGGCGATGGACCAGCGCGTCAGGCTGCTGGATGCCGGCGCCGATGAAGTGATGGCCAAGCCCTATAACGGGTCCGAACTTGTCGCCCGGCTGCGGGCGCTGGTGCGCCGGTCGCGCGGCCATGCGGATGCGCAGATCACCACCGGCCCGCTGACCGTCAATTTGACGGCCAGGCATGTGCTGGTCTGCGGCACCCAGCTGCATGTCACGAACAAGGAATACCAGGTGCTGGAGCTGCTCTCGCTGCGGCGCGGCGCGGCGCTGAACGCCGAGGTCTTCATCAATCATCTCTATCTGGACGGCGAGGGGCCGGAAAGCCGGACGGTGGAACTGTTCATCTGCCACCTGCGCAAGAAGCTGGCGGCGGCCAGCGGCGGCGACCGCTGCATCGAGACGGTGGGGCGGCGGGGCTATATGCTGCCCGCGGCCCGCGCCGCCTGAGGATCAGGCGGCGATCATCGCGGACTTGCCGATTTCGTCCAGCGAGAGCCGCCTGATGGGGGCGGGTTCGTCCCTTGCCGGTCCGATCAGCGGGCCGGACAGGACATTGACGCCCTGGGCGCAGGCCTGGCGCAGCAATTCCTCATTGGGCACGTCCAGGGCGAAGCAGCGGATGCGCTGGCGCTTGGCCGAGACGGTGAGCTTGAACAACTCGCTGGCCATTTCCCCGCCATTGGAGCCGATGACGCTCAGCGACAGGCCGATGGAATGCAGGCCGACGCCCAGATAGGCGCCGTAATTGGCGATGCGGGCGGGAAGCTGGGTGGTGACGCCGCGGCAGAAGGGGCGCAGGGCGCCGACCAGTTCCGACAAGCGGCTCTGGGGCACGCCATAGGGCAGTTCGCTGATCTCGAAAAACAGATAGGGCCGCAAATGCGAGGACAGGCTGCGGCAGGCGGCAGTGATTTCCATGCGCGCCGCCGGCGAGCAGAGTGTGTCGTAGGGAATCGGAATCGTCATCATGAAGCGGTCGCCGCCTGCCAGATGCACCGCCGTCATGCCGGTGGCATGGCTAATGCGCGAAAGGGTCAGCGCGGTCTGCATGCGGGCCTGGGCGCTGACGCCGACATTGTCGGCCAATGCCATGTCCACCGGCGAGATGCAGCGATAGGTGGTGACGGCTTCCTTCTGCACATCCCAGAGAGGCACGTATTTGTGCGAATATTTCGGCTGCGGCGGCAAGGTTCCCGTGCCGTGGAGTCCCGTGAAAGCGAAGATTTCATCGCCCTTGGGTATGATCAGGTTCGCCTGGATCGCCAGAAGCCGCAGCTGGTCGCCGAACACGGGCACGGTGTGGAGCTGATTGTCCGCCGTGTGGGTGGCGCGCGCGATTTCAAGCCTGGCGGTATCGCAGCAGCCCAGCAGGCTGTTGTGCAGTTCATGCGCCACCCGCAGGCAGAAGATCTGGGCCTCGTCGGTGCTGGCCGAGGGCATCGTGACCAGGAAGGCGGTTTCGTTGAGCTGGACATAGAAATCGGTGGCGCCGAGCTTCTGGCGCAACAGCGTCTCCAGATGGGCCCAGATGGATTCCTTGAGCTTTTCCCAGCGGTCGCCGATTTCCGCCTTGATGCCTTCCAGGCCGATGACCTGGACGCAGCCGCGCTCCAGCAGCGCGGGGGATGCCCCGACCTTCAAGTCCTCGGTGAAGGCATGCCGCATGATCAGGCCGCCCTGTGATGGCGGGGATCCTCCAGCCAGGCCCGAAAGGCGGCGCTGGACTGGGCGCAGGATTCAGCCAGTTCGCTGATCAGGCGATAGCTGCTCTTGTGATCGCCATCGCGGCAAGCCGTTTCCAGCCGGCGCGCCGCGGCGCTGGTGCGCATGGCGCCCAGATTGCCCGCGGTGCTGACCAGCGCATGCGCCTCGATCGCGACGCGGCCATAATCCTTGCGCGCCCGCGAACGGGCAATCTCTTCCAGATGCAGATCAACATCACCCAGATAGAGGGTGATGAACTCCCGCAGCGCCGTGGGCTTCAGGGCGCCTTGCAGGTCCGCCAGCTGCGCCGCATCCAGCACCGGCGCGTCCGCTTCGGCGGCTTGCGGCGCGGCGGGACCAGGCGCGGGCCTTGGCCGGCGCGCGGCGACGTCCGCCAGGATCGCCATCAGGTGCGTGATCTGGATGGGCTTGGAGATATAGTCGTTCATTCCCGCCGCCAGATATTGTTCGCGCGCCCCGGCCATGGCATGGGCCGTCATGGCGATGATGGGAATGGCGCATTTGGGCGGGGGCAGGTCGCGGATCTGGCGCGTCGCCTGCACGCCGTCCAGTTCGGGCATCTGGATGTCCATCAGGACGACATCGAAATCGCCATCGCGCACGGCATCCACCGCGATGTGGCCGTTGGCCGCCACCTCGACGCTGTGGCCGGCGCCGCCGAGCAGGGCACAGGCGAATTTCTGGTTTATCCTGTTGTCCTCGGCAAGAAGGATGCGAAGCGGCCGCTCGGTTGTGGCCTCTCCCGGCCGCTTCGCATTTGCACCGCCCATGGAGACTGGCGGGGCAAATCTTTCGGTGTGGGTACCGTAGATATTGATCAGCTTGTCCAGCAGCTCCTGGTGGCGCACGGGCTTGTCCAGCACCGCGTTGAAATTCGCTTCCGACAGCGGGCTGTCCGCGCCGCGGCCCGTGGAGGTCAGGAGCACGAGCCTGGTTTCGGCCAGATGCGGCATCGCCCGGATACGGCGGGCCAGTTCGTCGCCCGCCATTCCCGGCATCTGGAGCGTGAGAAACGCCAGGTCATAGGGATGGCCGCGGTGCCAGGCGCGCTCCAGCTCGGCGATGGCCAGGAAGCCGTCTTCCACGGCTCTTGTCTTCATGCCGAAGGCGCCCAGCTGGCGGCCGAGAATGTCGCGGTTGACGGCCAGACCGTCCACGATCAGGGCGCGCAGCCGCGAGAAATGCGCCGGCAGCTGGTCGCGCGCGATGATGGTCGCCGCCGAACGCTCGAAGGGAATCTCGAACCAGAAAAGCGAGCCTTCGCCCAGCTTGCTGCTGGCGCCGATGGTGCCGCCCATCAATTCGACCAGCTGCTTGCTGATCGCCAGGCCGAGCCCGGAGCCGCCGAAGCGCCGCGTCATCGAGCTGTCGGCCTGGCTGAATTTCTGGAACAGGCGTTCGCGCACGCTCTCGGCCATGCCCATGCCGGTGTCGCGGACCTCGAAACGCAGCGGCACGGCGTCCGTGCCGCCGGGGAGGGCATGGCCGCGCTTGACCAGGACCTCGATCGAGACGCCGCCCTTGTCGGTGAACTTGACGGCATTGTTGATCAGGTTGAGCAGAATCTGGCGTACCCGGGTGGGATCGCCGCGATAGGCGCCGCGCGCCTCCGGTTCGACGAAGACGCAAAGGTCAATGCTCTTTTCCCGCGCCCGGGGCGCCATCAGGGCGGCGGCATGCTCGACCGTGGCGACCAGGTCGAAATCAATCTTCTCGATCTCGAATTTTCCGGCTTCCAGCTTGGAGATGTCGAGGATGTCGTTCACCACCGTCAAAAGGGCTTCGCCGGATTCGCGCACGATCTCGGCGAATTCGCGCTGCTCGGGATTGAGCGGCGTGTCCAGCAGAAGATTGGTCATGCCCAGCACGCCGTTCATCGGGGTGCGGATCTCGTGGCTCATATTGGCGAGAAATTGCGACTTGGCCCTGGTGCCGCCCTCGGCCAGGTCCCTGGCTTCGAGCAGCGTCACCGCCATGGTCCGGAAGCTTGTGGCGGCCTTGGCCAACTGGCCGATCTCGTCGCCGCGGCCGATGCCGGGCACGGCGGTATTGAGCTTGCCTTCGGCCAGCGCCGTCATCGCGCGCGTGATGGCGCGGATGGGCCGCAGCACCACGAAGACCAGCACGCCGAAAACCGAAAGCGAAAGAATGACGGTCACAACCAGCGCGATCCAGATGACGTTGCGGACATGGGTGTAGGTGGTGTCGGCCCGGGCCGCCGCGTCCACCGCCTGGGCATCGTTGAACAGGGCATATTCGTCTATCAGCTGGCTCATGCGGTCCGCCGTGCCGCCCACGCCGCTCATGAAGATACTGTTTGCCTCGGCGGTGCGGTGCGCCCGCATCAGGCCGACAAATTGCGCGTCATCCGCCAGAAGCCGGGGCAGCAGGCGGTGCAGTTCTGCGTCTATCCGGCGTTCCGTCGGCGTGCCGTCCGACCGGGCCAGGCGCGGCAGGTTCGCCGCCAGGCGCTGGCGGGCATTGGCGATATCGGTCTCGGTATCCCGGGCCTGGTCGGCGGTGGTGGCATAGAGCAGTTCCGCCTCGGCGGTGCGCAAGTCGCTGCGCGCATCATTGAGGATGCCCGGAATGGAGATACCGGGGATGATATCGGAACCGAAATCGTGGTTGATGGCGGCCAGCTGCCCAAGTTCGGCGAGGGCGAACAAGGCGACGCCGCAGATGATCGCCAGCTTGATGGCGTAGGAAAGAAAGAATTTGGTCTGGATGCTGCCGTTGCCCAGCAGCCTGTCCAATCCGGCAATCGCAGATATTCTCATGCGGCCCACCCTTGGCGCCCTCGTGCACGGGACGTTTCCTCGCCGGCAGGATGGGCCGCGGCGCTCTACCGGGGGGTTAAAGCCGGACGATGGCGGGATCAGGAGTTGTACGTACCAATTGCGCCTAATGGCCGGGAAAAAGCTGGTCGAGCAGCCTGGCCAGGGCGTCCGCCACATCCGGCTTGCGCAGGACGGCGATAACGCCGGACCGCCTGGCGCGCGCTTCCACATCCTTGGCGTTGCCGGTGATAATGATGGTGGGCGCGGTGATGCCGTGCTGACGCAGCTGTACCAGAAGATCGAGGCCCGACATGCCCGACAGGTGATGGTCCAGAATCAGGCAATCCGGCGCTTCGCCGGGCAGGGCGCTCAGATGCGCCTCGGCGCTGTCGAAATCCTCGACCGCGAATTCCATGGTCTCCAGCAGCAGCCGCAGCGATGCGCGCGCGCCCTCATCATCATCAACAATGATGATTTTTGCTTTCGATTTCCGACTCATTGCAGGCTCCCGAGCACCGCCACCACAGACAAGCTAGGCGTATGGCTCGCAGCCGATATAGGTGTTATCCCCTATTGGAGCCGCGCCGCCGCGATTATCCGGCGCAATCCCTGGAAATGCGCGCCGGGAAATCCGGTATCCTGGTTAAGGATTGGCTGACTAGGCACAATCCCTGACTTTCGCGGCGCGCCGAATCTGCGCAGGCTGGCGCGGCACAGAATTTGCGGGTTAAGACCATGGCAGAAGCAAGACGTCTGGAAGACCTGGCCAATTATTTTCGCCAGATGGCCGGCGAAACCGGCGATACCTCCTACAATGAGTTGATGCTGCGGACGGCCTGCGAACTGGAAGACGCCTGCCGCAGGCAGAATGCCCGTCCGGCGTCGCGCCCTGCCAACAGCAACCGCGCGGGTTGAGGCATGCGTTTTTCCAGCGACAAGATCGCCATGGTGCTGCGCGCGCTGTTCTGGACCGCCTTTGTTGCGGTGCTGGCGCCGCATTTGTCGCCAATTGACGTGCCGCCCGGCCCTTCGCTGGAATCGCTTGCTTCCATCACCGGCCATGCCGATCCCGCAGCGCAACAGGCGCCGGATTACGGCTATGGCGGGCAGCAGGACTAGCGGTTCGCCGGGACCGGGAAGAATTCAACATCTCCACTCCATCATAATTGTAATGTTGGGCGCCGCGTAATGGCCTAAGCTTGCCAAGTGTCGGCGGCCATGGCCCACAAGAATCGCCAAGCCCCCGGTGCAGGGGAAAACCATGATTGGGCCAACCGATCAGCTGTTTGACGTCGTGATGGCGACCGCCGTCGACGGCGTCATCGTGATCGACGAGCGCGGCGGCATCAAAGCCTACAATCCCGCCTGCGAAAAGCTGTTCGGCTATGCGCCGGGAGAGGTCCTGGGCCGCAACGTCAGCATGCTGGTGCCGGCGCCGCAGCGGAGCGAGCATGACGGGCATATCTCCCAGTACCGCAATACAGGCGAGAAGCACATCATCGGCCTGAGCCGTGAAGTGAACGGGCAGCGCAAAGACCTTTCCACTTTCCCCATGTACCTGTCGGTGGGCGAGGGACAATTGGACGGTGCGCGGATCTTCGTCGGCATCATCCATGACCTGACGGCGCTGCGCGCCGAAACCGCTCAGCATGGCGAGGCCAGCAGCCTGCTGGCGCAGATCGTGCGTTACTCGGACGACGCCATCCTCAGCAAGACGATAGACGGCACCATCACCAGCTGGAATGCGGCGGCGGAACGCATTTTCGGCTATAGCGCCAAGGAAGCGGTGGGCAAGCATATCTCCATCCTGATTCCGGATAGATTGCTGGCGGAGGAGGCGGAGATCCTGGCCAAGCTCCATGCCGGCGAGGAAATCCGGCATTACGAGACCGTGCGGCGCCGCAGAAACGGCGAGGAAATCTTCGTTTCGCTTTCGGTGGCGCCGATCAAGGACGGCGATGGCCATATTGTCGGCGCCTCGAAGACGGTGCGGGACTTCTCCGAGAAGAGGCGCGCGGAAATTCGCACGCGGGAATTGCAGGATCAGCTGGCGCATGTGGCGCGCCTCACCGAAATGGGCCAGATGAGCGCCGCCATCGCCCATGAAATGAACCAGCCGCTGTCCGCGATCATGAACTATGTCCGGGCGGCGCAGCGGCTGCTGGCTTCGGACCCGATGCCGCGCCAGATCCAGACCGCGCGCGACGCCATGGCCAAGGCCGCCACCCAGACCGGGCGGGCCGGCACCATCATCCGCCACCTGCGGGAATTCATGGAGAAGCGCTCAATCCAGCAGTCGCCGGAAGACATCAACGCCGTGATCGAGGAGGCGGTCGGCCTGGCGCTTGTCGGCACCGCCCAGTTGAAAATCCGGGTGCGGCTGGATATGGACCCGCAATTGCCGAAGCTGCGGATCAACAAGGTCCAGATCCAGCAGGTGATGGTCAATCTGGTGCGCAACAGCATAGACGCCATGGCGGGCGTGGAGCGGCGGGAGCTGAGCCTGCGAACGGAACGCCTGGGCCCGGACCAGGCGCGGATCATCGTTCGCGACAGCGGCCCTGGCCTGTCGCCAGAAATATTCAGCAACCTGTTTCAACCATTCGTCACCAGCAAGCTGGAGGGGATGGGTATCGGCCTGAATATCTGCAGGTCCATCGTGGAGGCGCATGGCGGACGGATACGCGCCCTGCCGGGCAATGGTTCCGGCGCCACCTTCGAGATCCTGCTTCCCGTGCCGCCGACGCCCGAGGATGGCGAGAATGATGCGGCGTCATGACCGGCGGCAAGGGCAGGCTCGTCTATGTGCTGGATGACGACGAGGCGGTGCGGGATTCGCTCTGCTTTCTGCTGACGTCGCACGGCATTGCCTGTGAAGCCTTCGGCTCGCCGCCCGAATTCCTTGGCGGCTTCGATCCGGCGCGGGCCGGCTGCCTGGTGCTGGATCTGCACATGCCCTGGCTGAGCGGACTGGAAGTGCTGGAGAAGCTGCGGTCGCGCGGTGTAACAATGCCGGTCATCGTGGTCAGCGGCCGGCGCAATTCCGCCAGCGATGCCGCGCTGTTGGAGGCCGGCGCGCTGATCGTGCTGAACAAGCCCGTCGATGTGGGCGAGCTTCTGGCGCTGATCCGCGCCGCCATGGACGCCGTGCCCTAGGCCGGCGCATATCAGGGCGCGGGCCTGGCCGCCCGCACGCCGCGATGAATGGTCACCCGGTATTCCCGCCCCGCCGGCCGCTCCACCGCCGCCAACTCGACTTCATCGCTTTCGTCCAGCAGGCCCAGATCCTGCTGGCGGTCCGGCAGCAGCAGGATGTGCTGGCGGCCGATGGCGACATAGACCGGCTTTCCCGCCGGCAAGTTGGCCAGCATCATGCGGTGCAGGGCGGAGAAATAGGGTTCCTCTTTCCAGGCGCCCGGCGCGCCGGGATCCACATGGGCGACGAAGCGGTCCTGTTCGTAGGTGAGCACGATCTTGGATTTTTTCGGGTACCATTCCTCGCCCAGCCTTTCGTCGCGCAGCCAGCCGCAGATAAAGCCGCGGCATTCCCGGGGGCGGTCGTCATAGATGGCGCAGCCCGCGCCGGGCCTGCAATGCGGGCACCAGGCGCCGATCGGCTTTTCCAGCGCCGCGATTCCCAGCACCTTGCAGCACAATGTGCAGCTTGCGCATTGCCGCGCCGTCATTGCAGGCCTCCCCAATATGGGGAGCCATGGCAAGGGCGGCAGGCAGGACCATCGGGGCGGTGTCGCGGCATACATACATATATACAGTGCTGCATCGGCCGGTCCCCGACCGATTTCTGCCGCACTGCGGCAAACATTTGCGCGCCGGGAAATCCGCAAGGGAGCGCCGGGCCGCGCCGCTTGTACCCCGCCAGACTCCGTGTAATTCTCGTCATCATTCGAGGGGGGTAACGGTAATACTGATTACCCTCCCGCTCCAGGGAGGTTGATTTGAAAAGCTTTATCCGTTCGAAAAATTTCATGATCGGCAGCAGCCTTGCCGTGCTGATGGCCGGCCTTGTCGTGGGACAGGGCGTGTTGACTCATGGCGGCAGCGCCCAGGCCCAGTCCGTGATGGCGCCGAAATTCATGGTCGACCCGATGTGGCCCAAGCCGCTGCCCAATCACTGGGTGCTCGGCTCGGCCATCGGCGTGACCGTGGACGCCAACGACCATATCTGGATCATCCATCGCGGCGCCTCCACCCTGGACAAGAAGGAAAAGCTGATCGACTCCAATGGCGGCGATTGCTGCACGGCGGCTCCGCCGGTGCTGGAATTCGCCCAGGACGGCACGCTGCTGCGCCACTGGGGCGGCCCGGGCGAGGGCTTCGACTGGCCGGAATCCAACCACGGCATCACCGTGGACTATAAGGGCAATGTCTGGATCGGCGGCAATGGCGGCCCGGACTCCCACATCCTGAAATTCACCCAGGACGGCAAGTTCATCGCCCAGTACGGCAAGAAAGGCGCGCGCCGCAAGGCCACCGCCGCCGCCGGCAGCGGCGAAGGCCAGGTCGCCGGCTTCGAGGGCGGCAGCAACGATCCGAACAATTTCGGCCGCGTCGCCAAGATCTCCTTCGACCAGAAGGAAAACGAGGCCTATATCTCGGACGGCTACCTGAACAAGCGCGTCGCCGTGCTGGATGTCGATACCGGCAAAATGAAACGCTGGTGGGGCGCCTATGGCAACAAGCCGGATGACACGCCGATGCCGATCTATGATCCCGCGGCGGCACCGGGCACGCCCGGTTCGGGCCATGTGCAGCAGTTCCGCAACCCTGTGCATTGCGCCGACGTGTCGGTGGACCGCTTCGTCTATGTCTGCGACCGCGTCAATGACCGCATGCAGGTCTTCACCACCGACGGCAAATTCGTCAAGGAAGCCTATTACCACACCAACGCGCGCAGCGACGGTTCGGTCTGGGACATCGCCTTCTCGAAGGACCCGCAGCAGAAATTCATCTTCATGGCGGACGGCGTGGCCGACAGGATTCGCGTGATCGACCGCCAGTCGCTGGCCGAAATCACCAATTTCGGCGACGGCGGCCGCCAGCCCGGCCAGTTCTATGCCGTGCACAGCATCGCCATCGACCATGAAGGCAATCTGTACACGACCGAGACCTATGAGGGTAAACGCGTCCAGCGCTTCGTCTACAAGGGCATGGCGCCGGTCACCAAGATGGATCAGGGAACGCCGCAGGCCAACAAGTAAGGCCTGGCGTTCAAGTCATGCCGTACAGGATAGCGCTTAGCCGGTTTGCAATATTACTGGCGGCGCTATTTCTGTATCTGGCGCCCGCCTTCGTGACGCCGGCCGCCGCGCACGACATCCCGCTCGACATCCTGGTTAAGATGTATGTCAAGCCGCAGGGCCACACCCTGCAGGTGCTGATGCGCATGCCGCTGGCCTCGATCCAGGACGCGGAATATCCCCGCAAGCAGCAGGATTATGTCGACCTCAGCAAGGTCGATCCCTTCCTGCATGACGCCGCCAAGCTGGCGCTGCTGAACAATCTGGATGTCTTCGAGGGCGACCGGAAGCTGCCGGCGCCGCGCATCGTTTCCACGCGCATGTCGCTGGATTCCGATCCTTCCTTCGCCACCTATGAGGGGGCGCTGGCGCATGTGATGGGGCCGCCGCTGCCCGCCAGCGAAACGCTGTACTGGGAGCAGGGCATCCTGGACGTGCTGGTGGAATATCCCATCCAGTCGGACCAGGATTACTTTTCGGTCCATGCCGTGTTCGACCGGCTGGCGATCCACGAAGTGACGGCGGTGCAGTTCATGCCGCCGGACGGGGTCATCCGCGCCTACGAGCTGGAAGGCGATGCCGGGCTGGTGCGGCTGGATCCGCGCTGGTACCACGCGGCGGAACGCTTTGTTGTGATGGGCTTCTGGCACATCCTGGAAGGCACCGATCACATGCTCTTCCTGCTGTGCCTGATCATTCCGTTCCGCCGGGTGCGGCCGCTCATTCCCATCATCACCGCCTTCACCGTGGCGCATTCCATCACGCTGCTGGCGTCGGCCTACAATTACGCCCCCGATGCGCAGTGGTTTCCGCCGCTGATCGAGTTCCTGATCGCGGTTTCCATATTCTACATGGCGCTGGAAAATATCGTGATCCTGAACCCGGCGCGGCGCTGGATCATCACCTTCTGCTTCGGCCTGGTGCACGGCTTCGGCTTTTCCTTCATCCTGCGCAATTCGCTGCAGTTCGCCGGCTCGCACATGCTGATCTCGCTGCTGTCCTTCAATGTCGGCGTCGAGCTGGGCCAGCTGCTGGTGCTGTGCATCACCGTGCCCGCATTGAACCTGCTGTTCCGTTATGTCGTGGCGCAGTGGGTGGGGACCATCATCCTTTCGGCCATCGTCGCGCACCAGGCCTGGCACTGGATGGGCGACCGGCTGGCGGTGCTGCAGCGTTTCCCCTGGCCGACCATCACGCGCGGCGGGCTGGTGAGCCTTTTGGACTGGACGCTTGTCGCCGTGGGCCTGGCCGCGATATTGTGGCTGGTGTCGCTGGTGGCGCAGCGCTGGTTCAGTCCCGAACCCGATGAATCGCCCAAGATGCCCTGAACCGGAGGATGGAAACGATGAAAAGGATCGCATGGTTGTTGCTGGGTGCGGCCGCGCTGGCGGCGATTCCGGCTGTGGCGCAGGACAAATATCCCATCCAGGTCGTGCCGGTGGGCAAGGGCCCCTACACTTTCCCGCCAGGCTACAAGACCGATTTCAGCAAGGTGAAGATCATGGTGACGGAAAAACTGTCGCCCAATCTCTATGTGCTGCACGGCAATGCCGGGGTGGATACGGCGCATCCCGATTCCTCGGGCGGGCGCATGGCGGTGCTGTTCGGGCCGGACGGCGTGCTGCTGGTGGATTCGGAAAACGAGCCGGTGGGCGCCAAGAGCCTGGCGGCGATCCGCACCTTCACGCAAGGCCCGATCAAGATCCTGGTCAACAGCCATGCCCATTCCGACCATACCGGCGGCAACGGTTTTTTCGCCAAGCAGGGCGCGATGATCTTTGCCCAGGAGAATCTG
>CAIOFO010000125.1 GCA_903857685.1 uncultured Alphaproteobacteria bacterium | reverse complement strand
CGCGCCGCCCGTCTCGGCGAGCACCTTGGTGATCGCCGCCGTCAGCGACGTCTTGCCATGGTCAACATGGCCGATGGTGCCGATGTTGCAATGCGGCTTGTTACGTTCAAACTTTGCTTTACCCATAACTGACTTCCTTCGTCTCTTTTCTGTCGTGCCCGAATGCAGCGGGCGCTTAAACCTTTGGAGCGGGTGAAGGGAATCGAACCCTCGTCATCAGCTTGGAAGGCTGTTGCTCTACCATTGAGCTACACCCGCATAACCTTCTGCCGTCCGTCGCCTGGCCGTCTGGTGGAGGGGGTTGGATTCGAACCAACGTAGGCGTAGCCAACGGATTTACAGTCCGTCCCCTTTAGCCACTCGGGCACCCCTCCATTCCAACTGGGTATTTCCAACTGGTACAACGGGTTAGACCCAATCACCGGCCGGCGCACAAGCCTCGCCCGTAAGTACCGGACGAGCGAAATTAAGCCTCCAAACTTTTGGCTGCGGATCGCGGGTTATTGGTCAATTGGACGGGGGTGTCAATAGCTCTTTTCCGCCAAAAAGGCTGGAAATTCCGGGGTGTTGGCCAAGCTCGAGGGCGCCACCGAGCTTTACCCCCGGCCATACTCCTTTATAAGCCCCCCATGCGATCCAAGCCCCCCCACAAAGGCGGTCCCAAAGACCGGCGTCATTTCTACCCCAAGCCCGATGTGAAAAGGGCGGAAAAAGGCGACCGTCCTGTGCGGCGGGACCCCAAGTCCCGGGCGGGAGGGGAAAACTGGCTTTATGGGCTTCATGCCGTCCAGGCCGCCCTGGCCAATCCCCGCCGCCAGCTGGGCCGGGCGGTTCTGACGAGCCGGGCCGCGGAAACCATCGGCAAGGTTCTGCTTGGCCGGGTCATGTTCGAGCTGGCTGAGGGCGAAGCGATTTCCCGGCTCCTGCCGGCGGGCGCCGTCCACCAGGGCGCCGCACTGGAAGCCCAGCCCCTGCATACCAGCGACCTGGAAGGCGTACTGGAACAGGCGGGCACGCAAAACCGCCGCATCGTGCTGGTGCTGGACCAGTTATCGGACCCCCATAATGTCGGCGCCATCCTGCGCACCGCCGCGGCCTTCGGGGTCACGGCGGTGGTGGTGCAGGACCGCCATGCCCCGCCGCAATCGGGAGCCCTGGCGAAGGCCGCATCGGGGGCGCTGGAAACCGTGCCCTATATCGAGGTGGTCAACATCGCCCGCGCCCTGGACATACTGTCCGAGCATGGCTTCTGGCGCATCGCGCTGGCCGGCGACGGCGAGGCGCCGCTGACCGCCGTGATCCCGGTAGGCGATGTCGCCCTGGTGCTGGGCTCGGAAGGTGACGGCATCCGCCGCCTGGTGCGCGAGCATTGCGAAGCGGCGGCCTTTATCCCCATCGCCAAGTCGGTGGAGAGCCTGAATGTCTCCAACGCGGCGGCCATCGCCCTTTACGAACTGCGGCGTGGAACTTCTTCCTGACATGCCGGTTATCTGACCAGCGACAACGGGAGAAATTCATGCGCTCCGTACTTCTCTGGGCCATCGGCATTCCGCTGCCCATCATTCTGGTTCTGTGGCTGGTTACCGGTCATGCCTGAGTAAAAAGTCCGCTGGCGAAAGCGGGCTTTTTCAATTCAGGGCGGCAAGCCTGTCGGCGCCGCTGAAATTCTCGATATCAACCAGCACCCGGTAGCCATCCGCCATCACCAGATTGCCGTGCGCATCGCGCATCATGTCGCCGTGATTGCTCATGGTCTGGCTGGCCTGGTCATAGACGAAGCGCGGCGCCTTGCCCCGGTAGTCGGCGCGGATCATGTTGAAAAGCAATTGCGCATGGGCGGGCGAGATATGCACACAGCCGGCGCTGGCGCGGCTGCCCAATTTGGAGATGTCGTCCCCCACCGCGGCATGGATCGCCAGCCCCGTCTGGTCGCCATGATCCTCCCAGTTGAAGAACATCGCATAGGGCATAGACTGGTCCCAGGCATGGGAATGGTAGGCGCTGTACATGCGCTCAGGATCGAGCTCGTAGAACCCGGCCGGCGTATCGGTGCGGGCATGCACGCCGACCGGCGAGATTTCATATTGCTCCCGGCCGGTGGACGCGGCCCAGTCATAGGCCATCACCAGCGCGCCGCTGGAGTCCTTCTTGAAGACATAGAGGCGCTGGGCCAGCGGGCCCGTCCTGGCCTTGCTGACGTACAAAAAGAGATCGAAATTCTTCAACATCGCGGGCGCCAGATTTTGCGTCAGCTGCGCCGTGACCGCTTTGCGTTCCGCCGCACCGAGGGCGCTGTCCGGCTGGATGTCTGGCGGCATCAGGGCGCTGAACGTGTCGGGCTTGGAAAATTTCGGCGGCGGCGGCGATGCGGTGCCGCCATATCCCTGCCCCGCGTCCGGCACGTCCGGCAGATCAGGCAGGTCGGGCATGATGATGGTCGGCTCGGCCGGCGCCAAATCCGGCGCGACGACTTTCCGGGCAGCAATCGGCGGCACCGCCGCATGGGCCAGAAGGCGGGCGTCATCCGGTCCGGGGGCGGCGAGCGGCACCGAGACCTGGGGATCGAGGATTTTCTCGTCTTCCAGACGGACGAACAGCAGCACCGGCGCCATCACCCGGGACTGAAATTGCCCGGCGACGAGCTGGGCGGCCTCATTGGTCACCATGCGCAGCGAAGCATGATCGGAAAAGAATATGGCCAGTGTGAACAGCGACGCCGTCGCGAGGTAACTGAGCCCCAGAATACGTAAGGAAGACATGGCCGCCGGGTGAAATGTGGAATCTCGAAGACTATAGCCAACGCCCCGCGGCCTGTCTCGTTTCGGCACGGTTCCGAATGTTATTGGTTAACAGGAGAGAATTTGCGTGAGCGCGCCCAGCCATTGGGCACGATCCGCCCCGCCTGGGCTCTGGTGCCCCGCCAGTCCTTGAGATCGGACGGCGTAAAGAGGCGGCCATTTTCGTCCTTGAGGCCGTCCTTCCAGACAAAGCCGGTGGCGTCGGTGAGGCCGCCATCCTTGTATTTCTGCAGATAAACCCCCTGCCCGCGCGCCAGTTCCGGCACCTCGGCAACCGGAAAGATCAGCAGCTTGCGATTGTCGCCCACCACCGCGACATGGTCGCCTTCCAGCCCGCGCGCCACCACCGCCTCGATGCCCGGCTTTACGTTCATCACCTGCTTGCCCTTCTTGGTCATGGCGATGGCGTCGTCCTCGCTGGTGATGAAACCATGGCCGGAACTGGCGGCCAGCAGGAGCCTGCGTCCCGGCACATGCACGAACATGGCGGCGATGTCGGCTTCGGGCGGCAGGTCAATGAAGCTGCGGATGGCTTCGCCATTGCCGCGGCCGCCCGGCAGCTTGCTGCAGTCGAGCGTGAAGAAACGTCCGTCGGTGCCCAGCATCATCAGCCGGTCGGTGGTCTGGGCATGGATCCAGAAGCGGGCCTTGTCGCCTTCGCGGTATTTGTCGTCGGAGGATTGCTCCTGGTGACCCTTGAGGGCCCGCAGCCACAATTTTTCCGAGCAGACGATGGTGACGGGTTCCTTTTCCACCGCGCTGGCCAGTTCGACCGCTTCCTCGGCCAGGGCCGAGAGGGTTTCCACATCGCGGGCGCCGGCGATTTCGGTGCGGCGCTTGCCGAGTTTGGTCTTGCCGCCGAACTTGGCGTCCATCTCGCGGATTTCCGCGATCAGCCTTTCGGCGCGCAGCTTGCCGGAGCCCAGCAGCTTGGCGAGTTCCTTTTTCTCCTTCGTCAGCGCGTCATGCTCGCCCTTTATCTGCATTTCCTCCAGCTTGCGCAGGGCGCGCAGCCGCATATTGAGAATGGCCTCGGCCTGGTTCTCGTTCAGGCCGAACGCCTTCATCAGCTTGGGCTTGGGCTCGTCCTCGGTGCGGATGATCTTGATCACCTTGTCGAGGTTGAGGAAGACCGCCAGATAGCCCTCCAGCACCTCCAGCCTCGCGGCGATCTTTTGCAGCCGGAAATTGGAGCGCCGCTCCAGCACAACCCCGCGATGGTCCACAAAAGCCTGCAGCACTTCCTTCAGGCTCATCACGCCGGGCACCTGGGCGTGGTTGAGGACATTCATGTTGAGGGAAATGCGCACTTCCAGGTCGCTCTGGCGGAAGAGCTGCTCCATCAGCAGGCCGGCATCTATCGTCCGGTTCTTGGGGGTGAGGACGATGCGGATATCCTCGGCGCTTTCGTCATGGATATCGTCGAGCAGGGGCAGCTTCTTCAGTTCCAGAAGTTCGGCGATGCGCTCGATCAGCTTGGCCTTCTGCACCTGGTAGGGAATTTCGGTGACCACCACCTGGTAGACGCCGCGGGCACCTTCTTCCTTTTCCCAAGCCGCGCGCAGGCGGAAGCCGCCGCGCCCGGTCTTGTAGGCTTCGGCGATGCTGGCCTGGTCTTCCACCACGATGCCGCCGGTGGGAAAATCCGGGCCCCGGACAAATTTCAGCAGCGTGCGGTCCTGGACATTGGGATTTTCGATCAGCGCGATCAGGGCGCCGCAAAGCTCGCCGAGATTGTGCGGCGGGATGGATGTCGCCATGCCCACCGCGATGCCGGAGGACCCGTTGGCGAGGAGATTGGGAAAGGCGGCGGGCAGCACCACCGGCTCTTCGTCCTCGCCGTCATAGGTGGCACGGAAATCCACCGCGTCTTCGTCGAGCCCGTCGAGCAGCGCCTGCGCCACCTCGGTGAGGCGGCTTTCAGTGTAACGCATGGCGGCGGCATTATCGCCGTCGACATTGCCGAAATTGCCCTGGCCCTCGATCAGGGGATAGCGCAGGGCGAAATCCTGGGCCAGGCGCACCAGCGCCTCGTAGATCGCCAGGTCGCCATGGGGGTGATATTTGCCGATGACATCGCCCACCACGCGGGCGCATTTCTTGAATCCGGCGGCCGGGTCGAGGCCGAGCAGCCGCATGGCGTGCATCAGGCGGCGATGCACCGGCTTGAGGCCGTCGCGCACATCCGGCAGGGCGCGCTGGGTGATGGTGGATAGCGCATAGGCGAGATAGCGCTCGGCAAGCGCCTTGGACAATTTCTCGGACCGGATGTCATCGTGTTTGACGGGGGCGCCCATGCCCCGCTTTTATTCTGATTCGCGTGGCGGCAGCGCCAGGGAATCCAGCTTGAGGCGCGCGGCGGGCAATTCGCAGCCCTGGGGATTAAAGACGCGTTCCGCCAGAAAATGGCCGGTGAGCGCCAGTCCCGCGCGGGTGGCGGCAAGGTCCGGCGCATTCCTGGAACTGAGCATGAATTCCGGCAAGGCAAGCAGGCGGCCGGCATAATCGGCGCCGGCATCGCGCGACACCGCCCGGCCGGTGCGCGGCGAGACGTAGATCAGCTCGGCCGTCTGGCCGGTGGCGGCGCATTGCGTGAGGTCAAGCCCGAAGCCCAGCGCGTCCAGCAGGCCCGCTTCCCAGCGCACATAGAGCGGCCCCCAATGGGAGAAATCCTGGTCCATCATCGCGCCCAGGAGAATTTCCGCCGCGTCGAACAGGAAAGGATAGGCCATTCTTTCGGGCAGCGCGCCGCCCGCCACGGCGGTGAAGGCATTGAGACCCTGCAGCGCCTGCCGGCTTTCCATCAGGGCGCCGGCGCGGGCCTGGGCCAGTTCGAGGGTGAAGCTGCCCAGATGCTCGGCGAGACGGGCGCGCCAATGCACCATCAGGCCGTTGCCGCCTTGCAGCAGGGCGCGGTTCCTGGAGCCGCGCACCAACCCGGCATGGCGGCCATGCTCGCGCGTCAGCACATCCAGGATGGCGCCGCTTTCGCCATGGGGGCGGGCGGAGAGTACAATGGCCGCGTCAGACCATTCCATTTACTTGTCTCTGGGAAATTCCAGCCCCATCTGCTCGTAATGCTCGGGATTTTCCGCCCAATCCTCGCGCACCTTGACGAACAGGAAGAGGTGGACGCGCCGGCCGAACAAGGTTTCCAGCTCCGCGCGCGCCATTTCGCCGATCAGCTTGATGGTGGCGCCGCCCTTGCCCAGCACAATGGCCTTCTGGCCGTCGCGCTGGACGGTGATCACCTGGTTGATCTTGACCGAGCCGTCGGGGCGATCTTCCCAGTTTTCCGTCTCCACCGTGCTGGAATAGGGCAGCTCGTCATGCAGCCGCAGATAGATTTTCTCGCGGGTGATTTCGGACGCCAGCAGGCGCGAGGATATGTCAGTGAACTGGTCTTCCGGATAGAGCCAGGGGCCTTCGGGCATGCGGGCCTTGACCCAGGCGGCGACATCTTCAATGCCCTCGCCTTTCAGCGCCGAGACCAGGAATACATCCTCGAAGACGCCTTCGGCATGAAACTGCTCCACCAGCGGCAGCAGATCGGTGCGCTTCATGCCGTCAATCTTGTTCAGCACCAGGGCGATTTTCTTCTTGTGGCTCTTGAGGCCCTGGAGAATGGCGTGGGTGTCGCTGGCGGCATGGCTGCGGGCGTTGGCGGTGAGGTCCGCCGCATCCACCACCAGCAGGATGGCGTCGGCGTCTTCCGCGCCCGCCCAGGCCGCGCCGACCATGGCGCGATCGAGACGCCGCCTGGGCTTGAAGATGCCGGGCGTGTCCACGAAGACGATCTGGGCATCGCCGGCAATGGCGATGCCCTTGACGTTCATGCGTGTGGTCTGGACCTTCGGGGTGACGATCACCACCTTGGAGCCGACCAGCGCGTTGGTCAGCGTGGATTTTCCCGCATTGGGGGCGCCGATGATGGCGCAGTAGCCGCAATGGGTCATAGGGTCTCCACTTTCGCCAGCAGCCTGGCCGCAGCGTCCTGTTCGGCTTCGCGCTTGGAGCCGCCCTCGCCCCGTTCCGGCTCAAGTCCCGCCACCGCAGCCTCGACCACGAAACGCGGCAGGTGGTCGGGGCCCTTGCGGCCGATCAGGGTATAGACCGGCGCCGCGCCGCCGCGCCCGTCCTTGAAGCGTTCCGGCGCCTGGGCCCATTCCTGCAGCCTGGTCTTGGCGTCGCGCATGTCGGTGCCCAGGGTTTCGAACATGTCCGTCCAGTAGCGTTCGACAAAGCCGCGCGCCGCCGCCATGCCGCCGTCGAGATAAAGCGCGGCAATCACCGCCTCGCAGGCACCGGAAAGAATGGCGGGCTTTTCACGGCCGCCGCTGGCGCGTTCGGACTGGGCCAGGATGATGTGATCGGAAAGACCGGCGGCTTCCGCCGCGCGGGCGCAGGCCGCGCCGCGCGCCAGGGCGTTGAATTTGAGCGCCAGGGCGCCTTCGGCATCACCCGGATAAAGCGTGTGCAGTTTTTCGGCGACGATCAGGCCCAGAACGCGGTCGCCAAGAAATTCCAGCCGCTCATTGGACAGGCTCGAATGGGCGCTGGCATGCGTAAGCGCGCGATTCAAAAGCTCCGGATCGGAAAAATGGTGGCCGAGTTTTGTTTCGAGCGCGTCCAAATCAGTCAATCGGCGTCAGCAACCGCGAATAGCGGATTGCCAGCGGCCATTTCCAGAATTCCCAGACCGGGGCGCTGCCGTCTATCGAGAAGAAACGGAATTCCGCCTTGCCTTCCAGATTTTCGGCCGGGACATAGCCCACCGCCATGCGGCTGTCGTCGGAATTGTCGCGATTGTCGCCCATCATGAAGTAATGGCCCGCCGGCACGACGAAGACGCCGGTATTGTCCAGCGCTCCCTCCGGATCGCGGTCGAGGGTGAGATAGGATTTTCCGCCCGGCAGAGTCTCGCGATATTGCGGCACATGATGCTGCTCGCCGTCCACGGTTTCGACATAGTCTTCGACGCGGGTGCGGACTACCTGCTTGCCGTTCAGGTAGAGCAGGCTGTTGCGCACCTGGATGCGGTCGCCCGGCAGGCCGATCAGGCGCTTGATGAAGTCGGTGGAATTGTCCTGGGGAAACTTGAAGACCACGACATCGCCGCGCTGGGGCTGGCGCTCCAAGAAGCGGCCATGCATGGAATCTCCCAGCGGCCAGCCGCCGAAGGGAAATGTGTAGCGGCTGTAGCCATAGGAGAATTTTTCCACGAACAGGTAATCGCCCACCAGCAGCGTCGCCTCCATCGAGGCGGAGGGGATGTTGAAGGGCTGAAACAGGAAGGTGCGGATCACCACCGCGATCAGGCCGGCATAGATGACGGTCTTGGCAAGCTCGGTCCAAGACTCGCCCTGGGCGGCAGGTTTGCTGGGGGCTTTGGTATCGGACATGGGGCTGGGTTCTGAGGTGGGGGACAGGACCTGTCAAGGATATACTTGTTAATTGTGCCGCTTAGTCCTGCGGGACCGCCGAGATTATGACAATGGCCTGGGCCATGGGGAAATCGTCGGTGATGGACAGATCGATCTGGGCGCGGTGCCCCGGCGGGGTGATGGCGGCAAGGCGGGCCAGCGCACCGCCGGTCAGCGCCATGGTGGGCTTGCCGCCCGGCAGGTTCACCACCCCCATGTCGCGCCAGTAAACGCCCCGGTGAAGACCCGTGCCCAGCGCCTTGGCGCAGGCCTCCTTGGCCGCGAAACGCTTGGCATAGGAGGCGGCGCGGCCGGCCCGGGCTTCGGAGCGGGCGCGTTCGATATCGGTATAGATGCGGGCGATGAAACGCTCGCCATGCTGTTCCAGCGTCTTTTCGATGCGACGGATGTCGCAGAGGTCGCTTCCGATTCCCAGGATCATGCACGCGCCTCATCCATGAGGGTCCGCATCTTCTGGATCGATTCTGCCAGGCCCGCAAAGATCGCCTCGCCCACCAGGAAATGGCCGATATTGAGTTCGCGGATATGGGGGATGCCGGCGACGGCCTGGACATTGTCGTACGTCAGGCCGTGGCCGGCGTGAATCTCGAGGCCGATATCGGCGCCGAATTCGGCTGCATTGTGGATGTGCTTCAGCAATTTTTCCTGTGCGGCACCCACCGCATTGGCATAGGCGCCAGTGTGCAGTTCCACCACCGGGGCGCCCAGGGCGCGGGAGGCGTCGAGCTGCTTGCGGTCGGGCTCGATGAACATGGAGACGCGAATCCCCGCGGCCACAAGCTGGCCGACAATCGGTTGGAGGCGTGAGAATTGGCCCACCACATCAATGCCGCCCTCGGTGGTGCGCTCCTCGCGCTTTTCCGGGACAATGCAGGCCGCGTGCGGATTGGCCTTGAGGGCAATCGCCAGCATCTCCGGCGTCGCGGCCATTTCCAGATTGAGCGGGATCTTGATCGCAGCCGTCAGCCGCACAATGTCATCGTCGGAAATATGGCGGCGGTCTTCGCGCAGATGGGCGGTGATGCCATCAGCGCCGGACTGCTCGGCCAGGATGGCGGCGCGCACCGGATCAGGGAAAGCGCCGCCGCGCGCGTTGCGCACCGTCGCCACATGATCGATGTTGACGCCGAGGCGCAGCCTGGTCACGGCAGTTCCATCATGCCAGGCCGCGCGAGCCGGGTTTGACGGCGGGAATATTTTTCAGATGCGGCGGCAGCTTGTCTGGTGCCCACGCCTTGACCTTCCATTCCGCCAGCGCGATCAGCGGCACACCCACCTTGGCGGTGCCGGCGGAGCGGTCGATCAGGCAGCAGGCGGCAACAACCTTGGCGCCCGTGGCCTTGATGGCGGCGATGCATTCGCGCGAGGAGACGCCGGTGGAGACAATGTCCTCCACCATCAGAACCTTCTGGCCTTTTTTCAGGGTGAAGTTGCGGCGCAGTTCGAATTTTCCGTCCACGCGTTCGACATACATGGCGGGAAGGCCGAGCTGGCGGCCCATTTCATAGCCCGGCACGATGCCGCCCACCGCCGGTGAGACAATGGCGGTGATCTCGTCCTTTACCTGGGAGCGCACTTTCTTCGCCAGCGCCTTGCACAGCTTGGCGGTGCGCTTGGCGTCCTGGAACACCAGCGCCTTTTGCAGGAATTTGTCGGAATGCAGGCCCGAGGAGAGAATGAAATGGCCCTCGAGCAGGGCGCCCGATTTCTTGAACTCGTTCAGTACTTGTTCGACTTTCATGCTTCCCTCAGTCCGGGCCGGGTCAAGCCCGGCCATGGTGCAGTTAGGTTATGTCGCGGGCGACGAATCCGCTTCGCGCACGCGGTCAACCGATTCGACCGCATTGTTCACCCGTAGCGCACCCACGATGTTCTGCAAATGCGCCACGTCGCGCACCTCGATGTCCATGATGAATTCGAAGAACAGCGGATTGCGCTCCAGCACCTTCATGTTGAAGATGTTGCCGCCATTGGCGGCGATCACCGTCATCACCGCCGCCAGGCTGCCGG
>CAIOFO010000124.1 GCA_903857685.1 uncultured Alphaproteobacteria bacterium | reverse complement strand
GGCCCGACGCCGAGCACAAGGTTCTTGGCCAGCCTTCTGGGCGGAAAATAAACTGGGCGGGGCAGGCCTTGCGGCATGCCCCGCCCATTATTCAGACGTTACTTCGCGGCCGTTGCGGCAGCCGGCGGATGCTTCTTGATGGTCACATAGTCCACCCACAATTTGGTGATGCGGGCAGTGGCGGGACCGCCGCCGGTGACCTTGCCGAAGGAGGCCAGGGCATCGTCATATTTGGCTTGGGCCGTCTGGGCTTGGGCCAGGATCATCGGCGCTTCCGAGGTGTCGGGATTGCCGCCCTTGGCAATCGCCTTGGTGGCGGCCGCTTCGGCTTCCGGATACATGCCGTAGCTGTAAAGCGCTTCCGCCAGCTTGCCGCTATAGGTGCCGTTCTGCTTGTCCTCGGCCGCGATCTGCTCGTTGATGGACTTCTTGTCGGCGTCGGCGCGCGGGCCCGGATCGGGATCGACCACGGCGCCATGGGCCTTGGCATTCACGGCATCGCCGAAGAAAGTGAGATGGCCGGCGATGGAGCCGATCATGTTGCCGGTGTTCTGCGAAACAGGCGCGCCGGTCAGGAACAGCAACCGGCCCAGCCAGACCGCATCCACATCGCGCAGGCCCGGCGTGCCGAAGGCGATGTCGATCATCTGCGCCCAGTCTTCCGGCTGGTTATAGTCGATGACCAGCTCTTCCAGCGTGGCTTCGGCGCCGGCTTCGTCCTTGAGGCCCGCATCGGCCGACATCACCACCATCAGGGCATTGTGGTCCGGCACGCGGCCCGCCTTCTTGTCGGCGTCAACCGTCTTCTGCGCCAGCGTCCTGGCGGAGGTGAAATCGTTGCCGAAATAATAGGCGTTGGCGATCGAGCTCAGGACCTTGGGATCGGTGGGATTGGAGGCTTCGATCTGCTTGGCGTACTTGATCGCCTTGTCATACTGCTTGGAGAACATGCTCAGCTCCAGCGCCGTGTTGGCGTTGGGAATCTTGTCTTTTTCATCCTGGGCGGGGGAATCCGCGGCGACCTGCGCGGCGACAGTGGCGCCAGCCATGTCCTTGAGATTGACGTCGACCGCGATGGTCATGCGGGCGATGGTGTAATCGTCGAAGGCGCTGCGGCCACTGACGGCAGCGGCGGCGTCAACGGCGGTCTTGGCCGCGGCCCAGTCCTGCTTCTTGGAAGCAGATTGGGCGTCCGTCAGGTGCCGGGCGACGGCCTCGCTCAAGCTCGCGGCGCTTGCCGGAACGGCGACAAGGGCGGAAGTGGCCAGAAAGACCGCTGCCAGCAGGGCGCGGGAAGTAATGGTCGTCATTGCACGAATTCCTTTTGGTAAAGCGGCATGGATTGCCGCGCGGACAACGCCCCTGAACTTCTTAGTATGGGCTTGTTTGCAACTTTAATGTGGCGAAGGTCTGTTTCACAAGTGGCACAGCGCCGCCCTGATTGTTGCAGTGCAGCGTAAACTGGACGGGTGAGCGGCGTAATAGCTTGTTTACCATGCAATGTCAGGTTGCGCCTTTGTTCCTGGCCTCGCGCCGGGGCTGGATGAGAGCGCGCTAGCACCATGGATTCTCAAAAGCTTTTTCGTCTCGATGGCCGCATCGCCTTCATTTCGGCGGCGCGCGGCCATCTCGGCCGGGCCATGACAAGGGCGCTGGCGCAGGCGGGCGCCCATGTCATCCTCAACGGCCGCGACGATGCGGCACTTGCCCATTTTGAGCAGGAACTTCGCGCCGAAGGGCTTTCGGTGGAACGCGCCGCCTTCGACGCCTGCGACCCCGCCGCCCTGCGGGAGTTTTTCGCCGCCCTGCCACGCCTCGATATCCTTGTGAATAATGCCGTGACCATGACGGTAAAGCCCTTCGCCGCCCTGACGGCGGAGGATTTCGCCCGCACCTATGCCAGCAGCGTCACCGCCGCTTTCGAGGCGGTGCGCGCCGCATTGCCTGGCCTGAAGCAGGGCGTGGCGGCGGCGGGCGAAGCCAGCGTCATCAACATCGCCTCTATGTATGGCGCGGTGTCGCCCGATGCCCGGCTCTACGACACGCCCGAAGGCCAGAGCCCGTTTCACTACGGCCCCGCCAAGGCGGGTCTGATTCAACTCAGCCGCCATCTCGCCGCCGAGCTGGGGCCCCTCAAGATCCGCGTCAATGCGCTGGTTCCAGGTCCATTTCCGAACAATCCGGAAGCCGGCCTGGGCCAGCGCCTGGCCGCCCGCACGATGCTGAGACGGCTGGGCGCGCCGTCCGAAATCGCCGGGCCGCTGCTGTTCCTGGCCTCGCCCGCCGCCAGTTTCATCACCGGTTCAGCTTTGACGGTAGATGGTGGTTGGACGGCGTGGTGATACAAATATGAACATGGCGTTCCTCTCCTCGTTCCGCATCGGCCAGCAGGCGGTCTATCCCGAAGAACTGCGCGAAAGGCTTGAGAGCTTTGCGCTGCTGGAAAATATCGGCGACGCGGCGCTGCGCCACCTGCTCAGCGAGTCCAACTGGTTCTGCCTGCCGGGCGGCACGCTGCTGGAACGCGATGGCGAGAATGACGCGGCCCTGTTCCTGGTGGTCACCGGGTGCCTGGGCATCTTCGTGCCGGACGCGCAAGGACAGCGCCGCATGGTGGCGCTGGCGCCTGCCGGCGAAACGGTGGGCGAAATGTCCCTCATCATGCGCAGCAAGGAACACTCCGCCCAGCTGGTGGCATTGCGCGACACGGAACTTCTGCGCATCGGTCCGGACGCCTTCGAACAGCTGGTGGCGCGGCATCCGCGCGTGATGATGAATCTGATGCAGCAAATGTCGAAGCGGCTGCGCAACACCACGCGCAGCGGCGAGGGCAATCCCCGCCCCAAGACCTTCGCCATCGTGCCGTTGCAGCCCGGCCTGGAAAGCGCTTCCGTTGCCCATCGCCTGGCCAGCGCGCTGAGCGAGATGGGCTCGCGCGCCGCGGTCCTCGATCTCGGCGCCAGCGAGCAGAGCGCCGACTGGTTCAACAATTTCGAGGCGGCGCACGACGTGGTGTTCTATCGAGGCGACCTGCCCGACAGCGCCTGGACGCATCAATGCCTGCGCCAGGCGGACCGCATTTTCCTGCTGGCGCGCGCCGACCAGCCCCTGCCGCAAAGTCCGCTCGATTTGCCCGCCTTCAAGGAGAGGGCCAGCGGCTTGCCGGAATTGCTGTTGCTGCATCCGCCGGGCGCCAAGGCCGGCCTGCCGGAGCATTTCTCCATGCGCTCGGGCCTGTTTGAATCGCATCACCATATCCGGGCCGGCAATCCCGATGATGTGCGCCGGCTGGCCCGCTTCATCGCCGGGCGCGCCGTCGGCCTGGTTCTGGCGGGCGGCGGCGCCCGCGGCTTCGCCCATATAGGCATCATCAAGGCGCTGAAGGAGGCGGGCGTTTCCTTCGATCATGTCGGGGGCACCTCGATGGGCGCCATCATCGCCGCCGGCCTGGCGCTGGAATGGGATGTGCCCGAGCTGACCGATCGGATGCGGGAAGTGTTCGTCACCAACAATCCGCTCAATGATTTCACCTTGCCGCTGATCGCCCTGGTGCGCGGCAAGAAAGCCAGCACCATGCTGCAAAAGCATTTCGGCGATATCCGGATCGAGGAACTGCCCAAGCCCTTCTTCTGCGTTTCCTCCGACCTCACCACCGGCCGCATTCATGAGCACCGCGCCGGCGTGCTGTGGCGGGCGCTGCGCGCCAGCGTGGCGCTGCCCGGCATCCTGCCGCCCGTCACCCATCACGGCCATCTGCTGGTGGATGGCGGGGTAATGAACAATCTGCCGGTGGATGTGATGCGCGAGCATGCCATGGGGGCGGGACCGATCATCGCCTGCGACATCACCGGCGAACTCGACTTGCAGGCGCGCGACGACCGTTACGGCGAGCGGCCCTGGTGGTGGCTGCTGGGCCAGCGCATGCGCGGAACGCCCAGCATCGTTTCCATCCTGATGCGCTCCGGCACGGTGGGATCGGAAGCGCAGCGCCGCATTGTGCGCGAACAGGCCGATTACCTGATCGAGCCGCCGATGCCCGATATCGGACTTCGCGACTGGAAGAAATTCGACCAGGCGATTCAGGAAGGCTATGACGTGACGCGGGCTTTCATCGATAAAAACGGCGTGCCGCTGACCACGATCGGCGCCGAAGGCCCCGCCATGGCGATTCCGCACAAGGTCACGGCCTAGCGTTCGCCGCGGCCACGGCGGCGTCCAGCGCCTGCTTGATCCGCTGCATGTCGGCATTGCCGTTCTCGACATAGCTGTGCATGCAGGCATTGAACTGCGTCATGGCGCCGTTATAGGCGGCGACGTCGCGGTTGAACTGGCGGACTTTCGCATTGTAGGCGTCCACCGCACCCGAATCCGCCGTATCCGCCAGCTTGGCGCTCGGCTGCGCCGGGACTTGCGGCTTGGTGCAATTGGGACCGGGATATTGCGCCAAACCGATATTGGAACCGGCGATGACCTGGGCCGCGGCGGGCGCCGCCAGCAACATCAGGCCGATAATCGTCTTGCGCATGCGGTCTCCGTCAGATGGAATCGGTGAGAGTTGGCCTCGGCTGGACAAGGTGGTGCAGCAAGTCATAGCGGGTGCCGCGCGGGCCTTCCAATATCATGCTCTGCACCGTCAATTGGCCTTTGTTGGTGCGGGCGCTGACATGCAACCTGCCTTCGCTCCTGTCGCCGGCCAGCCGCACCATATAGCTGCCGGATTCGCCGCCCCACATGTAAGACAGGGCGCTGCCCTCGACTCCGATGATATGGATATTTTTCCCCAGCGCCGCTTCGGCCATGCCGTCCCGCCGCACCAGTTCCACCACCCCGCGCAGTACCGGATCGCTGCGGTAGCCCTGGGTGAAAAACCAGCCGCTATAACCGGCCGCCAGCAGGAATGGCAGGAAGGCGAAACCCAGCACCGCCAGGCAACCCCACAGGCAGCCTCTGTTATGGCGCGGCGGGGGCGGGGATTGGATCAAAGTCATGGTATTACTCGTATATCACTTTGCCGCCTGTAGCGCCCGCACCAGGAAAGTCAAGCTGTGACGAACGAAAGCGATCCCATTGCCGAGGCGCAGGCGCAGATCGCCGCCGGCCATGCCCATGAGGCGGCGCGCGCCTTGCGCGCCCGCCTGGCCGATGGCCGCGGCGGCGCGTTGGCCCGCACCACCCTGGTGACGGCGCTGCTGGCCAGCGGCGATGTGCGCGGCGCGCTGGCCGAAGCGCGCGAAGCAGTCTCGCTCAACCCCGATGTCCCGGCCGTGCTGGTGGCGCTGGGCCAGGCCTTGCTGGCGGCGGAAAACCTGCCAGCCGCCATCGCCGAACTGCAGCGGGCGCAGCGGCTGGATCCCGGCCATGAAGAGGCGCGTTTTCTTACCGGCCGCGCCTGGGCGCAGGCGGGGGAGGCGGACAAGGCGCTGGAAATTTTTGGCGGCCTGGATTCCGCCACGCCCGGCCTGGACCAGTGGCAGGCACGGGCGCGGGCGATGAAAGACGCGCTGCGCTCCGATCCGGGATATGTGCGGCACCTGTTCGACCAGTTCGCCGCCGAATATGACACGCGCATGCGCGGGCCGCTGGCCTATGCCGCCCCGGAAATCCTTCGCGACCTCGCCGACATGGTGATGCATGGGCGCAGGGACCTTGCCGTCCTCGACCTGGGCTGCGGCACCGGGCTTTCCGGCGCCGCCTTCCAGCCCTTGGCCGCGCGGCTGGACGGCATGGACCTGTCGCCCGCCATGATCGAAAAGGCGCGGGCGCGGGATATTTATGACCAGTTGACGGTGGGCGATATTGAAACCGTCCTGGCGCAGCCCGGTCCGTCCTACGACCTGATCATTGCCGCCGACACGCTGGTATATCTTGGCGACCTGGCGCCGGTCATTCGCGGCGCCCGCGCCCGGCTGGCGCCGGAAGGTTACTTTCTCTTCACCGTCGAGGCGGCGGAGGAAGGATTTGCGCTGGGACCCAAACGGCGCTGGCGGCACAGCGAAGCCTATCTGCGCGCCGCCGCAGCGTCAGCCGGCTTCGATGTGGCCGGGCTTGTGGCCGCCGCACCACGCCGGGAAGCCAATTTGCCGGTGGCGGGCTATGCGGTCGCACTCGCAGTACGCTGAACCGCAGCGTTTTTGAAGCTTGTGCGTTGTCAGCCTTGGAACTCCTCAAACGCAGGTACGCCGTGGTTGCGCTCGATAGTGGCATGGACGCCCGTCCCCTCCTGAACATCAAAGTTCCGCTGGCAGGCATCGTCGCCGCCGGCGCGGCGATGGCCGGACTGATCGCCATGGCAATACACGGCTTTGATGATCGCGGCCTGCGCCTGGCCAGCGAAATCACCTGGCGCCTTGCCAGCTTCGTGTTTTTCGCCGCCGCCGTCACCGGACCGGTTTGCCGCGTGGTGCCGCTTGCCATCTGCAAGCAGGCCGGCCCCCTGCGCCGCCAGATGATCTGGGCGTTCTGCGCCAGCTATGGCGTGTTCCTGGCCATGACGCTGCTGCCCAACACGCTGGGCGGTGTGCTGCATGCCGACCTGACCGCGGGCATGACCATCTTCTCGATATTCGGCGGCTTCATTGTGGCGGTGCTGGCCTATGCCGCGGGCCGCGATGCGGCGGCGCTGGTGGGGGAACCGGCGCGGCAGGCGCTGCTCACGGTCGCCGGCGGATTTTTCTGGCTGACATATGCGCTCACCGGCCTGGCGCATCTCTCCGGCCCGCATCGTCCCGATGCATTTTACGGCATCAGCCTCAGCCTGATGATCCTTGCGCTGCTGCTGCGCTTCACCGACCGTTTTGTCGCGAAGATGCGCGGGCCCCAGGCCGCTCTGCTTTCCTGAAGACGGCATTTGCGGCACGCCGCAGGTGCAATATCGCACACAGAAAACCGGGCTTGGCACGGGACGGGGCGTTATGCTTTATTCCGCCCGCAAACAGGGGCGAACCTCAGGGAGTCGATTGTAACATGTTGAAAAGATTTGGATTGGGCGCTGCCCTTCTGATGGCGGGCGCCATGCCGGCCTTCGCGGAAGACTCTTGTCCGGTTCCGCCGACGCCAGCCGTGGTGGATGGCAGCTCAGCCACGCGCGACCAGCTGGTGGCCGGAATCGCGGCGGTGAAAACCTATATTGCTGCCTCGGACACCTATCAGGCCTGCATCAATGACTATGTCACGGCGCAGACGGCCGCGGCCGCCAAGGACAAGAAGCCGGTGGACCCGGCGCTGATCCAGGCCGAAGGCGACAAGGTCACCGCCAACCAGAACAGCAAGCAGACGGTCGGAGACGCGATCAATGTCTCGATCGGCGCCTACAAAAAGGCCCATCCGGGCTGAGATCGGCCATCATCGAGTCGGATCAGCCGCGCGGGAAATGTCCCGCGCGGCTTTTTCGTTTCCGGCTTCCAAGACATTTGCGGACGAGTCATTTGTGAACGAATCGCCTATCATGTGGCCATGAGTCAGCCCCTGCGCAAACCGCGTCCGCCCAGCGTCTCCAAGGCGGCATCGCGTTCCGCCATCATGGAAGCCGCCCGCCGCGTCGCGGTGCGGGACGGCGCCCGCGACCTGTCGCTGCGCGCCGTGGCGGCGGAAGCCGGTTTCGCGCCGGCCGCTCTCTATGGCTATTTTCGCGGCAAAGACGATCTGCTGCTGGCGTTGGCCGCCGATGATCTTTCCGGCCTGGCGCGGGCGATGCGCGATGCCGGCGGCGGCCTGACCGGCGCGGCCAGCGCGGCGCTGTCGCTGCTGGGCGATACCGAAACCTTCGCGGCGGCCTCCGCGGCCCTGCCGCGTGTCGGCGGCAGCGGCGATGCCGAGCGTCTTTTCAATGGCCGCATGATCGCGGCGCTGCGGGCCCTGTCCGAAGCGGGCGGCCTGCCGTCCGAGAGCCGCGAAAACCAGTGCGATGTGGTGCTGCTGGCCGCCGCACTGTCCGGCTTGGCGCTGCTGGCGCGGTCCGGGCGGTTGGGCGCGCTGGGCTTTACGTCCGACGAAATTCTCGCCCGCCTCGACAAAAGGTTCGCCCGCGTTTCCTGATCCTTCTTCCGGCCATTCTCCTGAACAGGGCAAGCCCATGCTGACCGCGAGTTTCGCCAGCCTGCCCGCGCTTGCCGGCAGCGAGATCGGTGTTTCGGAGTGGCTCACCATAGACCAGGCCCGCATTGACCTGTTCGCCGAGGCCACCGGCGACCGGCAATGGATTCACACCGACCCGCAGCGCGCGGCCATGCAAATGCCCGGCGGCAAGACCATCGCCCATGGCTATCTTACCTTGTCGCTGATCCCGGCCCTCACCAGGGACCTGCTGAGGATCGAGGGCCTCCAGCGGGGCATAAATTACGGTTCGGACAAGGTGCGCTTCGCCAACATGGTGCCGGCCGGCAGCCGGGTGCGGGCGCGGCAGAGACTGCTGAGCGTCACGCCCCGCGGCGGCGGGTTTCAGCTGGTCAGCGAAATCACCATCGAGATCGAAGGCGAGGAACGCGCCGCCTGCATCGCCGAAACGATTTCCATCATTTACGACCGCTAGGCGCACCATGTGGCTGGCGTCACATATGGCTGCCGGGGGGCATCACCATGCCCGGCGCCATGCCATCCGATTTTGGCGCCGCAACGCCGACATACAGCGCCGGCGCGGGATGGGTGGATTTGCCGCCCGGCGCGTCCGACCAGTTCTCTGCGCCGCTGGCGCAGGTCTGGGTGGCGGAGAAAAGCAGCACACCGGGCTTGTCCGGCAACGTCATCGCCACCGAGAATTCGCCCTTGGCATCGGCGGCGAGTGTGCCGCCCTTCCAGGTGACGGCGCTGACACGCGCGCCGCCATGCGCCAATTCGACGGTCCAGCCCGGCGCGGGCTGCGGCTCGACAGCCGATACGCCATCGGGAATCGCAACGCTGAGCTGCGTGGTGGGCGAGCCGCTGCAGCCATGGCCGACGCGGAAATGCGCCAGATAATGTGATCCCGGCGTCGCGCTGGATTCCGCCAGCGTGACATGGGCGGCGGCGGCCAGTGGCGTCAGGGCCAGGGCGGCCGCAAAAATCATCTTATTGCGCATAATGGATCTCCATCACAAAGGTGCGTTGCGGGAAGGGGTGGAAGAGGAAGTATTTGTAGTTGTTGAGATTGTCGACGCCGGCCGAGACGCTCCAGTTGTCGTCCCACTGGTAATGGACGCGCGCATCCACAACCAGATAGCCGGCAAAACCCTGATAGGTCTGGGACACCGGATCGGAATTATCGATGGTGCCGAAGGAGCGGTCGCTGTAGCGGCCCGCCAGAGTGGCAGCCAGCGCATCGGTGACGTGATAGGTCGCCACCGCTTCGCCGCGCAATTTGGGCAGTTGCGGAATGAACTTGCCCACCGCCGCCGGAAAACCCGTGTCCTTGACGGTCTTGCCGATCACATAGGTGAGGCTTCCCGACAATTCCAGGCCGTCGAAAAACGCGTCATTCTGGTCCGCCACCAGCTCGGCGCCCTGGCTGCGGGCGCGGTCCACATTCTGCACATAGCTGAACAGGGTGGTGGAACCGGCCAGCAGCGGCGCCGATTGCGACAGCAGGTCGTTGGAAATATCTTCCCGGAACAGCGAGGCGCGATAGCGTCCGCCATCGGGTTTATATTCCGCCGCCAATTCATAGGAACTGGCGCGCTCGGGCTTCAGGTTGGGATTGGGCACCGTCAATGTCGCGCCGGTGGTGATGGCCTGGTAAAGCTCCGTCACAGACGGCATGCGGTTCGCCAGGCCGAAGGAGGCCGACAAGGACCAGGCCTCGTCCGGCTGCCAGGCCAGCGCCGCCTTGGGCGAGAAGGTGGTGGTGGAAAGTCCCGGCTGGCTGACGTTGAGCGCAGGCGAGGCCGAGAAATTCACCCCGCTATAGGCGCGCCAGTCATCAACTCGCGCGCCCAAGGTCGCCTTCCACTGGTCCGCAAAGGCCCAGATGTCCTGCAGCCACACCGCATTGGTGGCGGTGCGGCCCTTGGCCAGGGTGGCCGTGGAGGTTGGTGAGCTGTGAATCCAGTCGGCCAGATTGTATTTGGCCTGCGCGAAAGTCTCGGCATCGCGGTGCAGGCCGAAACTGACTGCATGGTCGGGCAAGCCGCGCCAGATGCCATTGCCGTCCAGCGTGTACCAGCCGGTACCGTTCAGGCGGTTGAGCGTTCCCGCCCCGCCGGTGGTGGCGCCGGGCAGCGCCGTGGTGGGCACGCGCTGCTTGTCGTTCAGGTAATTGTAATCGCTGGCGACCGCTTCCCAGGCGAAATCGCCATCGCTGCCCGATTTGAGCGTCAGTGCCTGGGCCAGATCGGTCTGGTTCCAGTCATAGACCGTGCCCGAAAAACTGCTGGCGGCGATGTTGTAATTGTAGCCGTTGATGTTGCTGTTGCCGGAATAAACGGGATTGCCGGCCGGATCCCGCAGATAGGTCTCGGCTGTGGCATTGTCGATCTGGTGGAAGAGGCTGGCGGTGTAGGTCGCCTCCCAGCCGCCGCCGAAATCATAGGCCAGCTTGGCTGTGTCGGTGTCCTGAACCTGCGCCTCGATGCCGTTGGCGCCGATCTCGATGATGGGCACGCCGGCGCGGTTCAGGTCATTGAAGGCGCCGGTCAGCACCGTTCCGGCTGCGCTGGTAGCGGCTGGCCGCGTCAGGGTGACGTAGGACAGAGGCTGGGCGAGCGTGTCCAGGTGATTGGCGGACAGCCGCCAGGAAAAGGCCCCCTCCCGGTCGCCGATGCCGCCGGCCAACTGCCAGCTGCCATTGGTTTCATGGGTGGAATATTGGTCGAAATTTTCCACTGCCCCCAGCGCGTCCGCGTATATTTCAAGCTGGTCCGGCATGCGGGTGGTGATGTTCAGCACCGCGCCGATCGAGCCGCCGCCATATTCGGCGGCGAAGGGGCCGTACAGCACCTCGAAATTCTTGATGTCCTGGGGCGCGGCGATGCCGAAATGCGGCGAGGCGCTGGTGTTGTTGTTGCCGATGGGCGATGAGATCAGGATGCCGTCCACATAGAGCAGGCTGCGGGCCGAGGCGCCGACGCCGCTGGTGCGCGTTGCCAGCGGATCCTGGGTATCGCCATAGTGGCGCTTCCGGACGGTGATCGAGGGAATGTATTTGAGCATGTCCTCGGTATTGACGGCGTTGACCTGGACTTGCGCCTTTACGGCGGTGATTTCCTCGATCTTGTTGGGCACATCGGCCTGGGTGCGCACGCCGGTGACAATGACGGCTTCCGGGCCGTTGTCGGCGACTTGCGTCTGGGCCTGGGCCGTGGATGACAGGCAGAGTGCCGCAAGCGCGGTGGTGCCCATCAGGAAATTGGTGAAGCGGAACATGGAAAATCCCCTGATGAATTGAGAAGGCACGCGGGTTCATCCCGCGACGCGTGAAAAGTCTCAGTTCAGGTCAGGGATGGCGGGGCGCGGGAGGCCGGCTGGAGGTATGAGGCGTGGCGGGCCTGAAGTCCCGCCGCCAGATGGCGCGGCGCCGCGCTGCTGGAAAGTTCGGGCGCCGCCAGGGCGATGAAGTCGTTGACCGGCACCGGCTGCGCCGCCGCCGCAAAGGGGCAGGATTCATGGGCGCGCGGATCGTCCTTGCCGGGCAGGGCCTTGCCGGACATGTCCACCACCGCCCCGTCCATGGTGCAGATGACAAGGGCGGTCTGGCCGCCCTCTTGCAGGTTCGGCATCCAGCCTGCGGGCAAAAAGGCGTGCAGGATCATTGCGGCAAGCGCAAGATGCAGAAGAGCGTGGCGAAATTCCCGCATGGCCGTAACATGACTTTGGCGGCGGCGGGAAGTCAATCCCTGTATTGCCGCGGTATTCCAGAACCGCGGTCTGGGCGCGGCGCTTGAAAAATATTACGCTTTGCGCCGTCCGCCGGCGCGTTATAAAACTCATATATAATGGGGAAATTATGAACCGCTTTTCAACGCTGTCCACGGCCTTGTTCGCCGCGCTGCTGCTGTCGTCCAGCGCCGCCCTGGCCGATCTGACCGTCACCACCCTCGATAACGGGGCCGGCCCCGAAAGCATCACCGCGGCGCCGGACGGCGGATTGATCCTGGGCAGCGCCACCAAGCCGTTCATCTATCGCTCCGCCAAGGGCGGCACCGAAGCCAAGAAATTCATCGACGCCAGCGCCGATGGCGCGGTCACCTTCCTGGGCGTGTTGTCGGAACCTGCCACCAACACTTTGTGGGCCTGCGAACTCAAACCCTCGGCGGACGGCAAGGGTCGCGTCAGTTCCGCGCTGGGTTTCAACCTGAAGACCGGGGCGCCCAAGTCGCGCTGGGCGCTGCCGGGCGCCACCAATCTCTGCAACGATTTGAGCGTGGGGCCGGACAAGGCGCTTTACATCAGCGACACCACCAATGGCCGGATCTATCGCCTCAAGCCGGGCGCTGCCGAAGGTGAACTGGTGCTGGAAGACAAGGCCAATTTGACCGGCATTGACGGCCTGACCTTCCTGAACGGCGTGCTCTACGTCAACAATGTGCAGGCGGGCACGATTTACCGGGTGCCGCTGGATTCCGCGGGCAAGGCGGGCGCCGTGGCGCCGATCAAGCTGGACACGCCCCTCAAGGGGCCGGACGGCATGCGCGCCGCAGGCAATGCGATATTCGTGGCCGAGAACCGCAACAACCGCGCCAGCATGATCACGATTGACGGCGATGCCGGCCATGTCACGATGGTGCTGGGCGGCCTTGCCACACCCACGGCGATTGAACCGGCCGGCAATATCTTGTGGGTGGGCGACCGCATCCGGGACAACGCCACCGCCGTCCCGCTGCCGAAATAGAGGGCATTTCCGCTTTTCTTCCTTGCCTGCCGGAGGTTTCCCGGATCAAGCCGGCTCGCCGCCTTTTTTTGAGGGCGCGATGATGGTAAATGGAAGAAAAAGGGGAATGGGGATGAAAACACGGATTTTTCTGGCCGCCGCGCTGCTGGCTTGCGGCCCGGCCGCCGCCGCCGACCTGCCCGCGCCGGGCTTTCATCACCTGATGCTCAACACCGTCGATCCGGACGCCGCCATCGCCTATTACACAAAGGCGTTCCCGGACACCAAGCGCACCACCTGGGAAGGCTATCCGGCGCTATCCTCGCCCAACAATGTGCTGCTGCTGTTCAACAAGGTGGCCATGCCGCCGGTCGCCGATTCCCAGATCACGGCCTATTGGCATTTCGGCTGGAACGCGGTGGATGAGCGGGCGAAAGTCGGCACGCTCCTATCACAGGAATTCAAATTCGCGCCGCTCTGGACCGGCATTGGCGAAGGCGCGGTGACGATCAGCAGCGACAGCTATCCCGGACTTGGCGGCGTATACGGCAATGGCGAAACGCGCGAACAGATGGCGGATGCCCAGGCCAAGGGCGTCAAGCCGCTGGGCGGCGCGGGCTTCGCCTATCTCAGCGGTCCCGACAATGCCCTGATCGAAGTGGCGGGCAACAACAATCAGGAACGCATGAATCACATTCACATGTGGGAAGACGAACCCTTCTGCGCCCAGCTCTGGTACCGCACCCACCTGAATGCCAATGTGGCGCAGCGCCTGGCCGCCCCCGGGGCACCGCCGGCGCCGGTCTATACCGAGGCCAACTGCCATGTGGATCGCGGCGTCGCCACCTGGCCGTCGCTGACCAAGGAGGGCATGTACCGCTATCCCACCACCGGCGTGCTGTTCGGCGATGTCGCGATGAACTGGTACATGGACCAGACCGACAAGCCGCTGGTCGGCACGCGCGGCCACCTGATGGACAATGTCGGCCTTTCCGTCAGCGATCTCGACGCCTGGGTGGCCAAGCTGAAGGCCGAGAAAGTCACCTTCCTGCGCCAGCCCTTCAAGATCGGCGGCACGCGCGCGGTGATGATCGAAGGTCCCAGCCATGAGGCGATCGAACTGGTCGAGGTCAAGTAACGCCCTTTCACGAATTGTCTCCAGATTTAGATCGCATGTCATCCCAGATACAGAAACTTCTGGTCGCCAACCGCTCGGAAATTGCCATCCGCGTTTTCCGCGCCGCCGCCGAACTGGGCATTCGCACTGTGGCGATCTATGCCCAGGAGGATCGCTTCTCGCTGCACCGCTTCAAGGCGGATGAAGCCTACCTGATCGGCGCGGGGCAGGGACCGATCGAGGCCTATCTCTCGATCGACAACATCATCCGCGTCGCCAAAGCGGCCAAGGTGGACGCCATCCATCCCGGCTACGGCTTTCTCTCGGAAAGCCCGGAATTCGCCGAAGCCTGCGCCGAGGCTGGCATCATCTTCATCGGTCCGTCGCCCCAGACCATGCGCGACTTGGGCAACAAGGTGTCGGCCCGCAATCTGGCCATCGCGGGCAAGGTGCCGGTGATGCCGGCAACCACGCCACTGCCCGATGATGCCGCGACCGTGAAAAAGCTGGCCGAAAGCATCGGCTATCCGGTGATGCTGAAAGCCTCCTGGGGCGGCGGCGGCCGCGGCATGCGGCCCTTGCAGTCTGCCGATGGCGTGGTCGAGGCGGTGGCGCTGGCGCGGCGCGAAGCCAAGGCCGCCTTCGGCAAGGACGAAGTCTATTTCGAGAAGCTGGTCACCAAAGCCCGCCATATCGAGGTGCAGATCCTGGGCGACCGCCATGGCAATCTGGTGCATCTGTTCGAGCGCGACTGCACCATCCAGCGCCGCCACCAGAAAGTGATCGAGCGCGCCCCCGCCACCGGGATTCCCGACAAGACCCGCAGCGGCATGACCGCAGCCGCCCTGGCGATCGGCAAGGCGACCAATTATGTCGGCGCCGGCACGGTGGAATTTCTGGTCGACAGCGACACGGGCGATTTCTATTTCATCGAGGTCAATCCGCGCATCCAGGTCGAGCATACCGTGACCGAGGTCGTCACCGGGCTGGACATCGTCAAGGCGCAGATCCGCATCGCCGAGGGCAAGCGCATCGGTGTGCTGGAGGAAACCGGCATTCCGCCGCAATCCGATATCCGCCTCAGCGGCCACGCCATCCAGTGCCGCATCACCACGGAGAATCCCGAGAACAACTTCATTCCCGACTATGGTCGCATCACCGCCTATCGCGGCGCTTTCGGCTTCGGCATCCGCGTGGATGGCGGCACGGCTTATTCCGGCGCGGTGGTGACGCGCCATTACGATCCGCTGCTGGAAAAAGTCACCGCCTGGGCGCCCACCGCCGAGGAAGCGGTGGTGCGGATGGAGCGGGCGCTGCGCGAGTACCGCATTCGCGGCGTCGCCACCAATCTGGCCTTCCTGGAAGCGGTGCTGGCGCATCCCGATTTCCGCAGCAACAACATCACCACCCGTTTCATCGACAACACCCCGGCGCTGTTCCAGTTCAAGAAGCGCAGCGACCGCGCCACCAAGCTGCTCACCTATATCGCCGACGTCACGGTGAACGGCCAACCGGAACTGAAGGGCCGCGCCTTGCCGCCGGCCAATCTGCGCAAGCCCGAGCCGCCGAAATTTCCGGAACCGCCGGCATCCGAAGGCAGCAAGCAACTGCTCGACCGGCTGGGGCCGAAAAAATTTGCCGCCTGGATGCTGCAGCAGAAACGGGTCCTGGTCACCGACACCACCATGCGCGACGCGCACCAATCCCTGCTCGCCACCCGCATGCGCAGCTTCGACATGCTGGCGGTGACGGACGCCTATCGCCGCGGCTTGCCTGGGCTTTTCTCGCTGGAATGCTGGGGCGGCGCCACTTTCGACGTGGCGATGCGCTTCCTTACCGAAGACCCCTGGGAGCGGCTGACCAGTTTGCGCGCCGCCGCCCCCAATGTGCTGCTACAGATGCTGCTGCGCGGCGCCAATGGCGTCGGCTACACCAACTATCCCGACAATGTGGTGAAGTTCTTCGTCAAGCAGGCGGCCCAGGGAGGCATCGACCTGTTCCGCATCTTCGACTGCCTCAACTGGGTCGAAAACATGCGCGTGGCGATTGACGCGGTGCTGGCGGAAGGCAAGCTGGCCGAAGGCGCTGTCTGCTATACCGGCGACATCCTCGATCCGGCCCGGGCCAAATACTCGCTCAAATATTATGTCGGGCTGGCCAGGGAACTGGAAAAGGCCGGTTGCCACATCCTCTCCATCAAGGATATGGCCGGCCTGCTCAAGGCTCCCGCGGCGCGCATATTGGTCAAGGCGCTGAAGGAGGACGTCGGCATTCCCATCCACCTGCACACCCATGATACGTCCGGTGTTGCCGCCGCCAGCGTGCTGGCGGCGATTGACGCCGGCGTGGACGCGGTGGACGCAGCGATGGATTCCATGTCGGGCACCACCTCCCAGCCCTGCCTGGGTTCGCTGGTCGAGGCGCTGCGCCACACCGAACGCGACACCGGGCTGGACGGGCGCGCCATCCGTGAACTCAGTTTCTACTGGGAAGCGGTGCGCAGCCAATATGCCGCCTTTGAAAGCGACCTCAAGGCGGGCGCCTCGGAAGTCTATCTGCATGAAATGCCGGGCGGCCAGTTCACCAATCTGCGCGAACAGGCGCGCGGGCTGGGACTGGAAACGCGCTGGCATGAAGTGGCGAGCGCCTATCGCACCGCCAATGACCTGTTCGGCGATATCGTCAAGGTGACGCCGTCCTCCAAGGTGGTGGGCGACATGGCGCTCACCATGGTGTCGCAGGAATTGAGCGCCGCGGACGTTCTGGATCCCGGCCGCGACATCGCCTTTCCCGCTTCGGTGGTGGAGATGATGCGCGGCGATCTCGGCCAGCCGCCCGGCGGCTGGCCCAAGCAGCTGCAGAAAATCGTGCTCAAGGATGAAACGCCGATTACGGTGCGGCCGGGTTCGCTGCTGGGACAGGCCGATCTGGAAGGCCTGCGCGCCGAAGGTGAAAAGCGCGCCGGCCGTCCCCTGAACGATGCCGACCTGGCGTCCTACCTGATGTATCCCAAGGTGTTCAGCGAGTTTTCCGGCGCCACCCGCAAATACGGCCCGGTCTCGGTGCTGCCGACCATGGTCTATTTCTACGGCATGAAACTGGGCCAGGAAGTCAGCATCGAGATCGAAGCCGGCAAGGCGCTGGTGGTGGTGCTGCAGGTAGTGGGCGAAACCGAGGATGACGGCCAGGTCAGGGTCTTTTTCGAACTGAACGGCCAACCGCGCACCATCGTGGTGCCCAACCGCAGCTTTGCCGCCACCCATCCGGTGCGGCGCAAGGCCAATGACGGCGACGACAGCCATGTTTCCGCGCCGATGCCCGGCGCCATTTCCTCGGTGGCGATCAAGGTCGGCGATACGCTGAAGGCGGGCGATGTGCTACTGACCATGGAAGCGATGAAGATGGAAACCGCGCTGCATGCGCCGCGCGATGGTGTGGTCGCGGAATTGCTGGTCACCGCCGGGGCGCAGGTCGAAGCCAAGGACCTGCTGGCCGTGATCGTGCCGCCAAAGGCTTGATCGCAGAAGCGCGAATCCGCAAAAAAGAAAGGCAGGCCGCGAGGCCTGCCTTTCCTACTGTGGCAAGTTTTGATTCTACTGGATGGTGATCTTGGTGACGTTCCACAGGATGCCCGAACCCAGATAGACGACATTGGGATCCTTGCAGCCGATCTCGTGGATGAGGCGGCCGGCATCGTCCTCGCCGCGGCCCAGGCTGGTTTGCGCCCAGCCCACCACTTTGCCGCTGGCCAGATCGATCTTGTAGAGCTTGCCCGAGGTGCCGTCGGAACTGAAGACATACTGCTTGCCGCTGGCGTCGGCGCGCGGAATGCACAGGCCCCAGGGGGCGCCTTCGCCGGTGATGGATTTTTTGAAGTTCAGATTGTCGTCATAGACCTGGATGCGGTGATTGTTGCGGTCGGCGGTATAGACATTGTTCTTGGCGTCAACCGCGACGCTGTGGATGATGTTGAACTGGTCGGTCCCGGTTCCCCATGTCCCCACCGATTTCAACCAATGGCCGCCCGGCGCGATCTTGACGAGGCGCGAATTGCCATAGCCATCGGTGACGAAGATGTTGCCGCTCGAATCCCAGGCGACATCGGTGGGGCGGTTGAAGGTACCGATCGTCCCGGTGGGGTGAAGCATTTTCACCTCGTCCACCGGCTTGCCGATATTGCGGGCGTCGCCTTCGTAACCGCGGCCGCGTTTTTCCACCATCTGCTCCAGGTAATCGATGGATTCGGGCGTGCGGCCCAATTGCTCGACGGGTACACCCTTGGGATTGTACTTGACGATCATTCCCGAGCCTTCATCCACCTGCCAGACATTGTCGCTGCCGTCGACGCGAACGGAATGGGCGAAGGAAGCGGCATAGTTATGCGGACCCCATTCCTTGACGAATTTTCCGTTCTGGTCGAATTCCCACAACATCGCCGCAATGCCGCCACGGGCGATGCCCTGGGGATTGGTGCGCGAATAGACGAAAATGTGATTTTTGGAATTGACGTCAACGCCGACGGTCTGGCCCATCGTATAGCCGGGCACCAGCAGTTGCAGGACTTCCTCCTTGTATTTCAGTTTCGGAGTCCTGGCGTCGATCGCGTCGGTGGCGGCCTGCTGCTCCTTGGTGGAAATCTGGGCCTGGGCTCCTGTCAGCGCGCTGGCGCCCAAGAGCACGGCAAGCAAAAGCACAACATGGTGTTTCATATGATCGCTCCCCAATATTTTCTAATTGCCTGATCGATTGCGATCAGACGCCCTGGCGGTCAGATGCCGCCATACCAAGTATAGCCCAGATCCTCCCAATAACCGCCCTTGCCGCCCTGGATGGCGGAATAATCCGCCACCAGGTCGATGCGCTGGACATATTTGGGCTGCTTGTAGCCCAACTGGCGCTCGGCCCTCAGGCGCACCGGCGCGCCATGCGGGACGGTCAGGGGCGCGCCGTTCATCTGATAGGCCAGGATGGTCTGGGGGTGCATCGCCTCGGAGAGGTCCATGCTCTCATAGTAATTGTGGCTGGGATCGCCTTCCGCCGTCATCGGGTCGGCGCAATAGAACACGGCATAGCGGGCTTCGGGCTTTGGCGCTGCTGCCGCCAGGATGCGGGAAAGCTGCGGCCCGGTCCATTCGCCGATGCAGCTCCAGCCCTCGACACAGTCATGCCGGGTGATCTGGGTGCGCGCCGGCAACCTGCGCAAATCGTCCAGGGACAGCGACAAGGGATGCGCAACCAGGCCGGTCACCGTGATCCGCCAATTCTTGAAGCCGCTGCCGACATGACCGGCATATTCCGGCGTGCCGGGATCGAGCGTGCCATTGGCGCGAAACACCGGCGCGATATCGGCCTTGGTGAATTCCGGCGCCAGCGCCTGCGGCCCGGCAATCAGATTCTGGGCGGCATGAGTGAGGTCCTCGACCTTGCCCAGGGCATTGGTGAACCAGGGCTTCTGCGACAGGTCATAGCAGCCGCCCAGCAGCAAGGTGCTGGCGCCCGCCACGGCCCGGCCGAGGAATCCGCGCCGGTCGGTCATGACGGCTTCCTTCCGCGGATGACATACCAGCCGGTGATCATGGAGCGCAGATTGTTCCAGCTGCCCGACAGGATCACCATCGCGACATGGACAAGGAAGAATCCGAAAAAGCCGAAGGCGCAGAGGAAATGAATGGTGCGGGCCGATTGCCGGCCGCCGAAAATTTCCAGCAGGGGAAAGGCGCTGTCCATGGTCGGCGACATGGTCAGCCCGGTCAGCACGATCAATGGCCCCAATATGAAAATCACGAAGCAATAGGCCAGCTTCTGCAGGGCGTTGTAGTGCCGGGCTTTCTCGCCATGGGGAAATTTCAGCCGCGCGTGGTCGGCGATTTCCCGCGGCAGATGGGTGAGGTCCTTGGCCGTCGGCGCAAGGTCGCGGGCAAAATGCCGGCTCCAGATGCCGTAGATGAAAAAAACAACGGCGTTGAACACCAGGAGCCAGGCAAAGGCGAAATGCCATTGCCGCGCCATCGCCAGCCAGTTGGGGCCGGGCAGGGTGGCCCAGCTGGGAAAGCCGCGCCCGGTGAGCACGCCATCTTCGTTCGAAGCGCCGAACAGGCCGGTGGTGGTGAACTCATGGCCGAAGATGGTGGTGACGCCGCGCGTCACCGCGCCATCGTCATTGTAATAAGTGCCCAGCACCAGGATGGGATGAGCGAAAATCGAACTGTTGCCCCAGTAAAGCGCGGTATGGGCATTGAAGATGTTGAGCCCGCTCATGAACAGGATTGCCAGGCAAAGGGCGTTGATCCAGTGCGCGGCGCGCACCAGGCCCTTGTGGCGGTAAAAGGCATAATGCGGCCCGGATGGACTCAGGCCCAGGGCGGTGCGAATCCGTTCCGGGATATGCGGCGTCGGCGCGGCATCGCTTTGAATCGTCATGCGGTCATCCCCGCCCAATCTAACCCGGCCTTCGCCGCTTGTCCTTAAGGCTCTTCGTCCGGCGGGAGGTTTCGTTACAGGGTTTCGGCGCCGTCCAGCGACCGGCCGGCATAGGCAGCCAGCGCCTCGGGGGTATCAATATCGGCGAATGGCGCGTCGTCCGCACTTTCGATCTCGCCGACCTGGGCGGCATGCCGGGCCATCAGCGACTGCGCCCCGGCGTCACCGCCAAGACTTTCAATTTCGGCGAAAAATTGACGTCCCCACAAAACCGGATGGCCGCGCTTGCCGCTTTTTGCGGCAACACAGATGGTGCGGCCCTGGGCCGGGTCGAAAGCGGCGATGGTGCGGTCGATCAGGTCCGCCGTGATGCCGGGCATGTCGCCCAGCAGCACCAGGGCGCCGTCGCAATCGCCGGGCACAGCCCGGATGCCGGCCTGCAACGATGTGCTGAGGCCATCGGCGAAACGCGGATTATGGGCGAAAACCACATTCAAGCCGCTCAGCGCCTTGCGGATGCCCGCTTCGTCATGGCCGGTCACCACGATCACCGGATCGAGCCGGCTGGCCAGCGCCGCTTCCACCGCATGGCGCAACAGCGGCTTGCCGTCCAGCTCCGCCAGCAGCTTGTTGCGTCCCATGCGGCGGGACAGGCCGGCGGCCAGCACCACGCCGCCGATGCGGGGCGTGGATTTGCGGCGCAGCCGCACCAGCTGTGCCAGGATGGCGATGGCGATTTCGCCGGGGCTGCGCGCCCCGATGGCAAGTCCGACCGGGCCGTGAATGCGCGCCAATTCGTCTTGGCTGAATCCCAGCGCGCCCAGCCGGTCCAGGCGATTGGCATGGGTGCGCACCGAGCCCAGTGCGCCGATATAGCCGGCGGGCGAGCGCAGCGCCGCCGCCAGCGCGGGATCGTCCAGCTTGATGTCATGCGACAAGGCGATCAACGCGCTGCGCGCCGTCAGTGGCTCAGTGGCCAGGGCGTCCTCGGGCCAGCTCTGGATCACGCGCACGCCGGCGAAACGTTCCGGGGCGGCATAGGCGCCGCGCGGATCGATCACCCGCACGCGATAGCCCATCGCCGCACCCAGCCTGGCCAGCGCCTGGGCGATATGCACCGCGCCGATGATCACCAGTTCCCAGGGCGTGTTGTAGACCGTCAGGAACCAGTTGCGGTTCCCCAGCGTGACGCGCTGGCTGGCATCTTCCCTCAGGGCGCGGGCGGCGGCCCGGCCCAGCGGCGATATATCGGTGGCCGGGTCAATCAGTTTTTCTTCGCCGTTTTCCACATCCAGGGCGCGGATGACGGGACGGCCGCCTTGCCGCATCGCCAGCAATTGTTCCAGCATCGCCCGGCGCATGTCAGAGGATCGGCTCGACCAGGATCTCGATCTCGCCGCCGCAGGTGAGACCCAGACCCAGGATGCCGTCATCGCTGACGCCGAAAACAAAATTGCGCTGCTTGCCCTCGGCCATGGCGGTTTGCGCCTGCTCGATGATCACGCCTTCGACACAACCGGCCGACACCGAACCGGCGAACAGCCCGTCATCGCGAATGGCGATATGGCTGCCGGCCTGGCGCGGCGCCGAACCCGATGTCCGCACCACGGTGGCCAGCGCCACGCCATGACCCTCCGCCAGCCATCCGGCGGCGGTTTCCAGCACGTCTATTTCGGTGGAGGGAAACGACATCGGCGATTCCTGGTTGGCCCGGAATATATGTTCCGGCCCATCAATATCCCAATTTACCGCCGTCCGACAGGCACAGATTCGGCCAAAACCGGGCTTTTTTCGTTATATCAAAGCGGCTATCATGCTCCCATGTCTGCCGCCGCCGCCGCCCAGAGCACCAGCCTGATAGACCCCTATGGCCGGGGCATAGATTATGTCCGCGTCTCGGTCACCGACCGCTGCAACCTGCGCTGCACCTATTGCATGAGCGAGCGCATGGAATTTCTGCCCCGCTCCGAATTGCTAACGATCGAGGAACTGGACCGGGTCTGCACCGCCTTTGTCCGGCGCGGCGTCAGGCATCTGCGCCTGACCGGCGGCGAACCTTTGATGCGGCGCGGCATCATGGATCTGGTGAATGGCTTGTCGCGCCACCTGAAAAGCGGCGCGCTGAAGGAACTCACCCTCACCACCAATGGCGTGCGGCTTGCCGAATTCGCCGACGATTTGGCGGCGGCGGGCGTCCGGCGCATCAATGTCTCGCTCGACAGCCTGGACCGCTCCACCTTTGCCCGCATTGCCCGCAGCGATTGCCTGCCCCAGGTGCTGGAAGGCATTGAAGCGGCCAAGGCGGCAGGCATGAAGATCAAGATCAACACCGTGGCGCTGCGCCACGACAATGCCGCCGACCTGCCCGACCTGATTCAATGGGCGCATGGAAGCGGCATGGGCATTACCCTGATCGAAACCATGCCGCTGGGCGCCGTGGACGAAGACCGCACCGACCAGTTCCTCTCGCTGGAAGAGGTGCGCCTCGATCTCAGCTCTTTCTGGACCTTGACAGACCTGCCGGAGCGCACCAGCGGCCCGGCCCGCTATGTCAGGGTGGCGGAGACCGGCGGCACGCTGGGCTTCATTACCCCGCTGACCCACAATTTCTGCGACACGTGCAGCCGGGTGCGCCTGACCTGCTCTGGCACTTTATATATGTGTCTGGGCCAGGACGCTGCGGTGGATCTGCGCGCCCCCATCCGGCAATCGCAGGGCGATGCGCTGCTCAATGCCGCGATTGACGCGGCGATCCTGAAAAAGCCCAAGGCGCATGATTTCACCATTCCGGTGCGGGGCGATGCCCCGGCCGTGCGGCGTCACATGTCGGTCACCGGCGGCTAGCATGGCGCGGCTCGTCTTCCTGGGGCGGTTTCGCGAAATCGCCAATCCCGCGCTTGCGCAGGTAACGCTGCCCGGCGGTGTCCGCACCCTTGCGGGGCTGAAGGATTGGCTGGCCGAGGCGGAGCCGGCGCTGGGTAAGGCGCTGGATTCGGCGCGCACCCAGATTGCCGTCAACCAGGTGCTGGTGCGCGACCCTTCGCATCCCATCGTCCATGACGACGAGATCGCCTTCCTGCCGCCGATGAGCGGGGGCTGAGGCATGACTGTGCGCGTTACCGAAGAGCCATTCGATCCCGGCGCGGAAATCGCCGCCTTCAACACCGCGCATGGCCATGCCGGGGCGTTGGCGACATTCACCGGCTATTGCCGCGCCGCCACGGCGGGCCGCCCGGTCGGAACGCTTTATATTGAGCAATATCCCGGCTTCACGCAGCGGGAAATTCAGCGCCTGGCCGATGATGTCAGCCGCCAGCTCGGCACGCTGGATCTTCTGGTGGTGCACCGGGTCGGCGCCATCCGGCCGGGCGAGGCGATTGTGCTGGTCGCGGCCATGGCCGCCCATCGGGCCGAGGCTTTCGATGCGGTGCGCCTGCTGATGGATTATCTCAAGACCGACGCGCCCTTGTGGAAGAAGGAAAGCGGCCCGGATGGCGACCGCTGGATCGAACCGACAGCGCATGACCATGCCCGCCGCGCCAAAGCAGGAGAAAAAGTGTGAGCGATACCCCGCCCGGCGCCGGAAAATTGTCCGAGACGCTGCCGTTCCGCAGCCTCAATATTGCGGTGCTGACCGTGTCCGACACGCGCGACGAGAAAAGCGACACCTCCGGCAAGCTGCTGGCGGAACGGGTGGCGCGCGACCATCACGTGCTGGCGGCGCGCGCCCGGGTGAAGGACAGTGTGGAAGAAATCCAGGTCCAGTTGCAGAAATGGATCGCCGATCCCGGCATTGACGTGGTGATTTCCACCGGCGGCACCGGCTTGACCGGCCGCGATGTCACCCCCGAAGCGGTACGGCCCCTGTTCGACAAGGTGATCGAGGGCTTCGAGACCGTCTGGCACATGACCAGCTTCCAGAGCGTGGGGCTTTCCACCATCCAGTCGCGCGCCTGCGCCGGCATTGCGGGCAGCACCATGATTTTCGCGCTGCCCGGTTCGGGGGGCGCCTGCAAGGATGGCTGGGACAAGGTAATACGCTGGCAGCTCGACAGCCGTTTCCGGCCCTGCAACCTGGTCGAGCTGATGCCGCGTTTCCTGGAGCGCTGAATGGCCGAACTCACCCACCTGGACAAGAGCGGCGCCGCCCGCATGGTGGATGTGGCGGACAAGCCCGTCACCGCCCGCGAAGCGGTGGCGGAAGGCCGCGTCAGCATGAAGCCCGAAACCCTGGCGCTGGCACTGTCCGGCGATGCCAAGAAAGGCAGCGTGCGCGCCGCCGCCGAGTTCGCCGGCATCATGGCGGCCAAGCGCACGGCGGAGCTGATCCCGCTCTGCCACCAGTTGCCGCTCAGCAGCGTGTCGCTCACCATCGCCAGCGACGAGAAAAATTCCGCCCTCATCGTTACCGCCCGCGCCAGAAGCACCGGCCAGACCGGGGTGGAGATGGAAGCGCTGGTGGCGGTGTCGGTGGCGTGCCTGACCATCTACGACATGCTCAAGGCGGCCGACCGCGCCATGGTGATCGGCGGCGTGATGCTGCTGGAAAAACGCGGCGGCAAGTCCGGCGACTATATCCGCCCGCGCTAGTTCAGCAGCGAAAAGCCCGCTTTCTCGAAGATCGCCTTGCTCTGCGGCCCCGACAGGAAGGCCAGGAAGTCCCTGGCCGATGCCGAAGCCGTGCGGGTGAGGGCGGTGGGATAGACAATGGCGGGATGGGTATTTTCCGGGAACACGCCCAATACATGCACGCCGGGGTCCACCCGGGCATCGGTCTCATAGATGATGCCGTAGGGGGCTTCGCCGCGCGAGACATATTCCAGCGCGACGCGGACATTTTCCGCCGGCGCGATCTTGTCGGCGACACTGTCCCACACCCCCAGCGCGGTCAGCGCCGCCTTGCCGTATTTTCCCGCCGGCACGGAATTGGGATCGGCCAGCGCCAGCCGCCCGCCGCCCAGCGCCCCGGCAAGATCGAATTTGGGCGCAATGGTCACGGGCTTGCTCCCAGCGCCGCCAATCAACACCAGCCGGTTGCCGAGCAAGTTGCGCCGCGTCTCCACCGCGATGCGGTTGGCCTTCTGCAGGAAATCCATCCAGTCGGTATCGGCCGACATATAGATGTCGGCGCCGGCGCCCTGGTCGATCTGCTGCGCCAAGATGTTGGAGGCGCCGAAGGACAGGGTCACTTTTGTCCCGGTCCTGGTCTCATAGGCGGCGGCCACCGCCTTCATGCTGTCGGTGAGCGAGGAGGCCGCGAAGACGGTCGGACCGGCGCCCTGCGCCAGCGCCGGCGGCGCCGCCAAAATCGCCAGGCCCGCCAAGGCCGGCAGGAAACCCCGGATAAAGGGGGCAAATATGGACAAGCTTATTCTCCCGGCCTAGCGTTTGTTGCAGCGTTAGCTACAATCGGGAATAACGTGTCAGACAGCAGCCCCCATGCCAAGCGGGATTTTGCCCCCGCCATTTTGTCCACGGTCGCCGCGGCCCGCGCCGCGATGCTGTCCGGCGTCGCGCGGCTGGATGACGAAACCGTGACACTGGCCGAAGGGCTCGACCGCGTGCTGGCCGTCCCCATTCTCGCCAGCCGCGATCAGCCGCCTTTCGCAATTTCGGAAATGGACGGCTATGCGCTTGCCGCCGCCGATACGCCCGGCCGCCTGAAACTGATCGGAGAATCGGCGGCGGGACGCGGCTTTGCCGGCGCGTGGGAGAAAGGCGGCACGGTGCGGATCTCCACCGGCGCGGCCATTCCGGACGGCGCCGATGCGGTGGTGATCCAGGAAGAGGCAAAGCGCGACGGCGACAGCGTGACGGTGCCGCAGGCCAGGTCCGGCCAGTATATCCGCCCCCAGGCGATGGATTTTTCCGCCGGAACAGCATTGCTTGAGGTGGGACGCAGGCTGGACGGCGTGGCGCTGGCGCTGGCGGCGGCGGCGGGCGCGGCGCAGTTGCCGGTGGTGCGGCGGCCGCGCATCGCCATCCTCAGCGACGGCGATGAATTGGCTGAGCCGGGCGCGGCGCCGGGCCCCTTCCAGATTTTCGATTCTGGCACCCATGGCATTGCCGCCCTGGTGCGCGCCTGGGGCGGCCAGCCGCAGCGCCTGCAATTGCAAAAGGATGATGTGGACGCCATTGCGCGGGCGGCAGAGCAGGGACTGAAGGACAGCGACCTGCTGGTGATCATCGGCGGCGCCTCGGTGGGCGATCATGACCATGCCCGCCCGGCGCTGCTGCGGCTGGGCCTCAAGCTGGCGGTGGAGAAAGTCCAGCTTCGCCCCGGCAAGCCGACCTGGTTCGGCCACACCGGCCATGGCGCGGTGCTGGGGCTGCCCGGCAATCCCGCCTCGGCGCTGGTCTGCGCCGTGCTTTTCCTGCGCCCCCTGATCGAAACGATGCTGGGCCGCGATCCTGGGGCCTGCGTGACGATGCGCCGGGCGCGGCTGGTGGAGGCTTTGCCCGCCAATGGCCCGCGCGAACATTTTCTGCGCGCGCGCCTGTCCGATGACGGGGACGGGCAACTGACCGTGCGCGCTTTTGAAAAGCAGGACTCCTCGCTGCTGTCGGTTTTTGCCTCCGCCAATGCCCTGATCCGCATGAAGCCGGGCGCGCCCGCCACCGAGGCCGGTGCGCCGGTGGATGTGCTGCCGCTGGATGGGCCGTGATGTCGCCGGTGGAAATGCAGATTCTTGCGACCAGCTTCGCGGTGGCGTCGCGCGCGCTTCTCTGGTCGCTGCCCTTCGCCATCGCGATGGCGTTTTTCCTCTCCCGCCCGCAAATGCCCGGCCGCATCATTCTGGACGGCCTTACCCATCTGCCGGTGATCCTGCCGCCGGTGCTGGTGGGCTTAGTGCTCCTGATCGTGTTTGGCCGGCGCGGTCCGGTGGGCGGCTTGCTGGACCAGATGTTCGGCATTCACCTGGCCTTCACCACCGCCGGCGCGGCGCTGGCCACGGCGGTGATGACCTTTCCCCTGCTGGTGCGCAGCATCCGCCTGGCATTCGAGGCCACCGATGCGCGGCTGCTGGAGGCCGCCGCGGTCTTGCGCGCCGGACCCTGGGACCGGTTTCTATCCATCGCCCTGCCGCTGGCGGGGCCGGGCATTCTGGCGGGCACGGTCACCGCCTTTGCCGCCGCCATGGGCGAGTTCGGCGCCGTGATCACCTTCGCCGCCCATATTCCCGGCCAGACCCAGACCCTGCCGCTGGCGATCTATGCCGTGCTGCAGGAACCGGGCGGTGAGGCTGAGGCGGTGCGGCTGGCGCTGATTTCCTTCACCGTGGCGATGTGCGGCCTGGTCGCCGCGGAATTCCTGCAGCGCCGGGCGCGCAAGCGGCTGGCGGGATGACGCTGGAAGCCGACATCGCGCTGCGCCAGGGCAACTTCATGCTCGATGCGCGCTTCACCGCGCCGGACGGCATCACGGCCTTGTTCGGTCCCTCGGGGTCGGGAAAATCCACCCTGCTGTCGGCGCTGGCCGGACTGAAAGCCGCGTCAGGCCGCATCACCCTGAACGGGGCGTCTTGCGGGCAGATCAAGCCGCACCGGCGCGGCTTCGGCCTGGTGTTCCAGGACGCGCGGCTGTTTCCGCACCTGACGGTGCGCGGCAATCTTGCCTATGCCAGCCGCCGCGCTCCGGCGCGATTTGAAATCGCCGAAGTGGCGGGGTTTTTCGACATCGCAAATTTGCTGGACCGCCCGGTGGGCAATCTGTCGGGCGGCGAGAAAAGCCGCGTCGCCCTGGCCCGCGCCCTGGTGGCGGCGCCGGATTTCCTGCTGCTGGATGAGCCTTTCGCCGCCCTGGACGGCGCGCGGCGGCGCGCCTTTCTCCAGGTGCTGCGGACGGCGCATCAGCGCTACAGGATTCCCATGCTGGTGGTGACGCACAATATCGACGATGCCGCCGCCCTGGCCTCGCATCTGGTCGCGCTGGCGGATGGCAAGGTGGTGGCGCAAGGCGCGTTCGCGGATGTGGCGCGCCGGCCCGACTTCCAGGCGCTGCTCGACCGGCGCGATATCGGCGCGGTGCTGCCTGCCAGCGCCTTGCGCAGCGCCAAGGACGAGATGGTTCAGGGCCTGTGGCTGCGCGCCGACCATGTGCTGCTGGCGGCGCGCCGGCCGGAGGCGATTTCGGCCCGCAATATCCTGGAAGGCCGCATCACGGGCCTGCGGTCCGAGGATGACGGCAGTGTGCTGGCGGAGCTGGAAACGCAGGCCGGCCCACTATTGGCGCGGGTGACGGCGGAAGCGGCGCGTGAACTGAAGCTTGCATCCGGAAAAACCGCTTGGGCCGTGATCAAGGCCCATGCGGTTTAGGGTTGCGGCGTTGGCGGCTGCGCCAAAGTGCCTCTATACTATGCTGCTTGAAATGGAGCCGTTGTGACGATCGCTCCGCAAAAGCTGCGACAATGAGACAGAGACAATGCGGCTCGGAAGCCCTGCGCCAAGGCATCGAACCATTCTTGCAGGTTTATTCTGCTGTCTTGTCATTGGCTCCCTGAGCGCCGCCCCGGCCGATTCGCTCTTTCGCAGCGGGTTGTCGGCCTATAACAGCGGTGATTTCAAGAAGGCGATGCAGATCTGGCTGCCGCTGGCCCAGCGTGAGGACGCGCCATCTCAGGCCAGCCTGGGCTTCCTGTATCATCGCGGTTTCGGCGTCACGGTTGATCACGGAAAAGCGGCCTATTGGTCTCGCAAGGCGGCCGAGCACGGTCAGCCCGAGGGCCAGATGCTGCTGGGCACACTTTATTTTTATGGCCAGGGTGTCGCACAAAGTTATGTCCAGGCTTTTGCCTGGTGCGACCTGGCCCAGGACAATGGCGCATCCGATGCCGAATCGTGCCGCGATGCTGCACTGCAATCTTTGGCCTCAAATAAGGATTTGCAGGCGGCCTTTGGGCTCAGTACCGATCTTCACCACCGCTACAGCAGCCAGCATTGACGGATTGCCGCAGGCCGGCGTTATTTCCGCTGGAATATCACCTTGGAGCGGGAAGCTAATGTCTTTCTGCCAACTTGGCCCAAGCGCCCGCCGGTGCTATGAATCAAAAAAAATTGGGCGGATAAAGTACGCGTCGGGGCGGGAATTCGGCTGGTTTCTTCAAGTTGGCCGCTCGGACAAATAACGCATTCGCATCGTTCTTCCACTAAGAGGCTCTCATGTCAGACGCCGATTCCAACAAGACTGAACCCGGGCAACCCTCTCTGCGAACGACACGGCGCTCATTCATCAAAGGCGTCATTGTGTCGGGCGTGGCCGTTTCCGCAGTTGGCTATGTCGTTTATGAGCGCACGGCCCGGCGGCCGGCCGCCGGTGCGGTCGAGCGGTTGATCACGCTGAACGTCAATGGCCGTGACCGCCGCGTCGATGTGGCGCCGCACGAAACCCTGGCGTACACGATCCGCAACAAGCTGGGCTTGACCGGCACAAAGGTCAGCTGCGACCGCGCCGAATGCGGCGCCTGCACGGTCATGCTTGACGGCGTCACCTCCTATTCCTGCTCGACGCTGACTCAAAGCGTGCGCAACCGCAAAATCGTCACCATTGAGGGTATCGCGGGTCCCACGGGCGGGCTGCACAAGGTGCAGCAGGCCATGATTGACGAGCTGGGCCCCCAGTGCGGCTTCTGCACCTCGGGCCAGGTGGTTTCCGCGGTGGCGCTGCTCAATCGCAATCCCAAACCGACGCAGGATGAGGCGCGGCGCGGCATGTCGGGCAACCTCTGCAAATGCGGCGCCTACGATCATTATCTCAAAGCGGTCATGCGCGCGTCGCAGGAGGCATAAGAAATGGACCATAAACTGATCGGCAAAGACTTTGTGGTGACCGACATCGAGGCCAAGGTCACCGGCCGCGCGAAATATGTCGAGGATTTTCGGGCGGACGGCATGGTGTTCTGCAAATCCCTGACCAGCCCCATTCCCCACGCCAAGATTCGCAGCATCGACACCTCTGCCGCCCTCAAGATGAAGGGCGTGCTTGGCATCCTGACCGCCGATGACGTGCCCCAGTTTCCGCCGCCGGCCCAGGGCATTTTCGCCAAGGATGAAACCTTCTATGTCGGCGAACCGATTCTGGCGGTTGCGGCCGAGAGCGAAGAAATCGCGGTGGCTGCCATCGAAGCCATCAAGATTGATTTCCAGGAATTGCCGCATGTCGTGGACCCGCTGGAGAGCCTTTTCCCGGGCGGCCCCAATGCGCGCTCGGGAGGCAATGTCGCGGCCGGCCAGATCAAGCTCCAGACGGTCAAATGGGATGGCGCCGATTTCGCCACCGCCGGCGAGACCAAGCTGCCGCTCGGCCGTCCGGCCGAGGAATGGTCCTATGGCGACATCGATGCGGGCTTCAAGAAGGCCAAGGTGATCGTCGAGGAAAACTTCGTCACGGCCACCTATTCGCATAACTGCATGGAAGCGCGCAGCGCCTTCGCCTACTGGCAGGGCGGCAAGTGCTTTCTCTATGGATCCAACCAAAGCCACACGGCGGCCATAGCGAATATTTCCCGCTATATCGGCATCAAGCCGGACCAGCTGGTTTTCCTCGCCGAATTTTGCGGCGGCGGCTTCGGCAGCAAGATTCCCGGCTATCCCAACATGGCCATCGCCGCGTTGATGTCCAAGAAGATCAACCGGCCGGTCATGCACCGGATTTCCCGTCATGAGGAATATGGCATCGGCAGCGCCCGGCCCGGCTTCCAGGGTTATGTCAAGATGGGTTTTGCCGCGAATGGCAAAATGGTGGCCGCCGACCTCTATGTCGTGCAGGAAAGCGGTCCCATGGCGACAGCTGGCGATTTCCGCGCCGCGGGCGGCGCCCTGACTCTGCTCTACCAGCCCGATGCCGTGCGCTTCCGCACGGTTCCGGTTCTGACCAACACCGTGCCTGTTGGCGCCCAGCGCGGTCCCGGCGAGAATCAATTCGTTTCCGTGATCGAGCCGATGATCGACCAGGCGGCGCGCCAGTTGAACATGGACCGGATCGACATTCGCATCATCAATGCCCCGGATTCCGACGGCAAGATCGGCCAGGATCGCGGCCCTCTGACCAGCGCCTTCCAGAAGGACGCGCTGGCGAAGCTCAAGATCCTCGGCAATTGGGAAGAGCGCAAGAAAAGATCCGGCCAGAAGAACGGCACCAAGGTGACCGGCATCGGCATCGGCCAGGGCTTTCACTCCGCCGGCTCGAACGGCTTCGACGGGCTGGTGCGCATTACCACCGACGGCAAGCTCCACATCCATACCGGCGTGGGCAACCTCGGCACCCATTCCCATTACTCGACCGCCCGTGTTGCGGCCGATTTGCTCAATGTGAATTGGGAAAACGCGATCGTCGAGCGCGGTGACACGCGGCGCGGCCTGCCCTTCAACTCGCCGCAGGCGGGCAGCCTCACGGCCTCAACCCAGTCGCGCACTATGTATGCCGCCGCGATGGACATGAAGGACAAGCTAACCGACATCGCCGCGCAGATGCTGGGCGGCAAGCCGGAAGACTATGTCCTGGGTGACGAAAAGGTCGTCAGCAAGAGCGGCGGCAAATCGATCACCTACCAGCAGGCGGCGCAGAAGGCTGTTCAGCTGGGCGGCAAATATTCCGGCAAGGAAGTGCCCGACGAACTCAATCCCATCACCAAGAGCGCGGTCGCCATGATCGTCGGCACCGGGCTTATCGCGGCGGCAAAGGACAAGCTGCCGCGCGTGGGCACCACGCCGGGCCTGACCTGCAACTTGGCCGAGGTCGAAATCGACACCGAAACCGGCGTCGTGGAGATCAAGGAGTGCTTTAGCGTCGTTGATGTCGGCACCGTGCTTTTTCCGCTTGGCCTTGGCCACCAGATCGCCAGCGGCCAGATCCTGGGAATCGGCATGGCGCATCTTGAGCGCCATATTTATGACCCCAAGCTGGGCATCCCGGCGGCGATGGGTTTCCACCAGAGCAAGGTACCCACCTATCTCGATATCCCGCCCAATATCCAGTGGCAGGCCGTCGAGAAGCCTGACCCGCATCATCCGCTGGGCATCAAGGGCGTGGGTGAGCCGGCGCTTGGTTCGGGCGCATCCTGCATCACATCGGCGATTGCCGATGCGCTGGGCGGCCACCTGTTCAACCGCACACCGGTTTCAGCGGATATGATCCTCAATCACCTGTCGGGGCGCCCGCCGGCGCATAAACCCCTTCAGGTCAACACGGTCTGAGGGAGCAAGCGTCATGATTGTCAAAGATATTATGGCCCCATTCGAGCTGTATCAGCCTGCCCAGCTCAAGGATGCGTTTTCGCTTCTCGACAGTTTCGGGAAAGACGCCTGGAAGATGGCCGGCGGCTATGACAGCCTGGACTGGTTCAAGGATCGGATCGTACGCCCCCAGGCCGTGATCGATCTGACCGGCATCGCCGAAATGAAGGGCATCAAGGAGACGCCTGACGGCGTCGAAATCGGGGCGCTCACCACCCTGAGCGAGATCGAGAACAACCCCATCATCAAGGCGAAATACCGGCTGTTGGCGGATGCGGTGTCCCATGTCGCCAGCCCCCAGATCCGCAATCACGGCACGATCGGCGGCAATGCCTCGCAAAATGCGCGCTGCCTCTATTTCCGTTATGGCCTGCCTTGCTATCGCGCAGGCGGCAACACCTGCTTTGCCGATACGCCCGAAGGCATCAACCGCGAACATGCGCTGTTCGGCGCGGATCGCTGCGTGGCGGTGACGTCGTCCGACGGCGCCCCCGCCCTGACCGCGCTGGACGCCAAATTCGTGCTGCAAAGTTCGAGCGGCCAGCGGGTGATCGGGGCGGAAGAATTCTTCGTCGGCCCGAATGTGGACATCCTGCATTTGACGGCCGCCAAGCCCGAGGAAATCCTGACCACCATCCGCCTGCCCAGCGCCTGGGCCGGCAAGAATTTCTACTTCGAGAAGGTTGCGGACCGGAATGTGTGGGACTTCCCCCTGGTCAATGTCGCGGCAGCGATCTCGGTTCAGAACGGCGCGATCCGGGAGAGCCGTATCGTCGTTGGCGGCGTCAGTGCCGTCCCGCACCGCCTGACCCAGGTCGAAGGCATCATTCAGGGCAAGGCCCTGGAAGAAGGCACCGCGACCCTGGCCGGCCAGTCCTCCACGCGCGATGCGCGGCCGCTGAACTATAACGGGTTCAAGATTCCGCTGATGGCGAGTCTCGTCACGCGCGCCGTCCGCAACGCCACGGCCTGAAGGGGATCATTGTGGAGCTTTTCCGGTATGCGACCTCCGTGTACGGTGACAAGGTCATCATCGGCGCGTCCTTTGATCTGCTGCAGTGGTTCGTGGGGGCTGGCGTGGCCGCCGTCCTGGCCCATGCCATTTTCAAATGGATCGTGCCATCCCATTAAATAATTGCGCTCTGGGCGCGCGTGCCACGAGGACATATTGAAATGAGTTCGCATGCAGGCTCGGTTCAAGCCGGCCAAATCCAGCGGCACAAGCTGGTGGACCGTCTCTATCATTGGGTGATGGCGGTCTGCATCCTGACCCTGCTGGCGACATCCCTCTTGCCCATCATCGGCTGGAAGTTCGCATGGCTCGCGATCCACTGGGTGACCGGACTGGTCCTGACGGTGGCGGTGCTGTTCCACATCGTCCGGGCGCTGTTCTTCCAGAAGCCGATGTCCATGGTTGTGGACGGCCAGGATCTGCAAAATCTGGGTTCCGGCGGCCGGCCGGGAAAATACAATTTGGCCCAGAAGCTGTACCACCTGGCGATTGCCGTTCTTATCCTGAGCGGCATCGCATCGGGCCTGGTCATGCTGCGCAAGATCGACACGCCCTGGTGGCGGCGTGACCCATATTGGTTCAGCGACAGCAGCTGGGGCGTGATCTATTCGGCGCATGACTTTGTCGCGATGTCGCTGGTCACCATGATCATCATCCATGTCTATTTCGCGCTCCGTCCCGACGAATGGCACTTGACGCGCTCCATGTTCCGGGGATGGATCACGCCCAAGGAATATAAGGATCACTTCGATCCCAAGCGCTGGAATGCCGAGGAAGAAGCCTAGCCGGAACATCTTCCGGATTTCGCCCGCCGCGCTTTCGCAACCGGGAGCCGGTTCGCATGAGCAGAGGAGTACTTATAGTGTCAACGGATGTCGCACCCGGAGGCTTGGTCGGGGCCATTGATATCATCGAAGAGACCTATGAATTTATGCTGGCCTATGCCGCGCAGGGACGCGTCAATGACGAGGATATGTCGAGCGCCGGCATCCGAAATTATCTGCAGAAATCGAACGAGGCTTTGGCCGTGATCGCGGCGGCAAAATTGCCCGGGGCCGCCGCCCAGAACTTTCTGGATGTCGTGCGGCAGGATGCCGTGAAAGCCAGTGCCGCCATCCGTCTGGTGCTGGAGCAGCCCGCCGTCAGCTCGCAGATGCTTGACAATCTCAATGCGTCGATCCATTTGCGCGCGCTTCTGACGGATCTATTCTTGCTCGATGAGACCCTCAAACTCACAGAGTCCTGACAGAATCGCGCGCGGGACATTTCCTGATGCTTGAACGGTCACGATGCCCGCTTTGAAAATCGGCATTATTGGAATCGGCGCTTTCGGATCGCGGGCGGCCATGCGTCTGCTCTGGTCGGGCTTCGGCGATCTGATGGTTTACGACACCCACGAGCAGACACCCCGCGTCTTCACGGGCACCTTCGGCGGCCTGTCCCTGGGATCGCCAGCCATGATGGCGCAATTGTGCGACATCGTTATTACCGCCCTGCCATCGGCCGCGGAGATGCGCGACGTTTTTTTCGGCTGGGAAGGGTTGGCCTCCGGGTTCAAGAAAGACGGCTTGATCATGGATATCGGCGTCACCGATCCCCTGGAAACGGTGGCCATGGCCAAGGAGCTGGAAGCGCGCGGCATTCAGCTGGTGGATGCGCCTGCTTTCGGCACGCCTGAGGACGCCAGGGAGGGCCGGCTGACCATGGTTGTCGGCGGCGCCGATGACGCTGTGGAGCGCTGCCGCCCTGTCCTGGAAACGCTGGCTGCGCGGATCATCCGGGCCGGCGCCGCCGGCTCCGCGCAGGCGGCTGCGGCGATCGCGGACTATCTCCGGGCGGTCCGGCTTATGGCCGCCAGCGAGGGAATCCGGCTCGGCAGCCATTTTGGCTTCGAACCTGCCAATTTGCTGGATGTGTGCGATGCGATGGGCGGGGCCGAGATGTCGCACATTCTGCGCGATCAGGTGGCCTCTCGCCGGTTCAAGACCGGACAGCAATTGGGAATCGTCCATGCCAATGTCGCGCTGGCGAAGCGGTTGGCGGACGCGGCCGGCATGGTGTCACCGCTGCTCGCCACCACGAGGGACTCGCTGGCCATGGCCGAAGCATGCCTGGGATACAGCATGGACCAGAGCGCGATCATCAAATGGCTGGAGACGCTCACAGTCCCGGGCGGCAAGCAAACGGCTGACGGCGAGCCAGTTACGACAACGGGCCCGGCTTAGAAAGCCGGGCCCGTCATTCCAGCAGTATTTCTACTGCGGTATTCCTAGCACTTCTTGGCGGCCTCGGCCTTGGCATCCTTGTCGGAAGCGGCAGTGACTTTGCCAATCAGTTCATCGCCGCTGGAGTCCCGGATGCAGCTGAGCGTGTAGTCGAACTGGCCCTTCTTGGTGGCGGACGGCTTCTTTGTCTGGATACTGCAGCCGGTCGAGCAGGTGTCAGCCATCACGGCATTGGTAACCAGGACCATGGCGCCGAACAGCAGGGCTGTAACTGTCACGATTTTCATAACGGTCTTCCTCATCCTACGAAAAAATTGGACCCTCTTGGGGGCCTCACCGAGTTGGTTTAACGTAAAGATTTGACAATTGGAAGTGAACCGGCCTGCACATAGCCGGCAATTTGTCACGAATAACCCCTATAAAAACAATCACTTAACGTAATGGCCAGTGGCCGGCCCAGCGGCATTTTGGGCTTCGAATGATTGGCGTGTCGCGAATGCGCGTCAGCGTTTTCGTTGCATCGGTCCAGCAGATTTCCATCGCGCCTTGCGCTGCCTGCCGCATTTGAAATCAGATATGATCAAGGCTTGCAAAATGCCATCGGGAGCAAATTTTTGGCAGTCAGGCGAAGCAAGACCGTCACCATCCACCGGCGCCGCTTCCTGGGGCGCGGGTTGATCGGGGCCGTCACTGCGGCCGTTGCGATGCTGGTGGGACCCGCCCGCGCCGAATGGCGCAAGATGACGAAGAAGGAGGCCGGCTATATCGCCCGCGAGAAGTCCGCGTCACAGATGTGCGCGCAGTGCCTTTACTTCATCGATCCGAATGACTGCGTCATTGTCCAGGGGCCGGTCAGTCCCCGCGGCTGGTGCACATATTACGGGGACTGACGCCGCCCGAAGCGCCGGGCTGTTGTATCAGACCGAGTAGCCCAGGTTGCGAAGCGGCAGGCTGCGGACCCGCTCCCCGGTGGCGGAGAAGATGGCGTTGCCCAGCGCCGGCGCGAAAGCCGGGAAGGCCGGTTCGCCCATGCCGGTGGGGGGATTGTCCGACTGGATGAAATGCGCCTCGATCACCTTTGGCGCGAAGGGCATGCGCAGGGTCGGATAGTCGTTGTAGTTCTGCTGCTTGATGCGTCCATTCTCGATGTTGATCTGCAGTCCCATCGCGGTGGACAGGGCGTCGGTCGAGGCGCCCTGGGCCTGGGCCTCGGACCCCGCCATGTCGATAATGGGACCGACATCGATCACCACCGTGACCTTGTGAATCGTGATCCGCTTGTTCGCGTCGACGCTGAGTTCGACCGCCTGCGCCACATGGCCGGCATGGGAATAGCACCAGGCCAGCCCCAGCCCGCTGCCCTGCGGCAGCGTCTTGCCCCATCCCGCCTTCTCGGCGCAGAGCTTGATGACGGCGCTGGCGCGGGCGGGACTGAAGTTGACGGTCTTGGGATCCTTGGGCGCCAGTTCCGGCACCCTGGTGTTCACCGCATCCAGCAGGAACTGGACATGGTCGCGTCCGGCGGTCAGCGACAATTCATGCATGAAGCTCTGGTTGGCGAAAACCTGGGCATTGTCGCCCGGCGCGCGCCACGCTCCGGTGGGAATGACCAGCGGCATCATGGTGGTGCCGCGGCGTAGATTGGGCGCGATGGTGGAGTATTTCAAATTCTCGGTCAGGTTGGCGCCTGACGCTTCCTTCTTGCCGTCGGCGGTGAAGGTGATGAAATGCTCCTGCCAGGCGTCCAGCTTGCCATTCTTGTCGACGGCGCCCTTGAACTGGTGATAGCCGGCCGGGCGATAGAAATCGTGGTTGAAATCGTCTTCCCGCGTCCATTGCAGCTTGACCGGGGTCTTGACCTTGAGCGCGATGGCAGCGGCCTCGCACATATAGTCATTGACCAGCCGGCGTCCGAAGCCACCGCCGACGCGGGTCTGGTGGATCACCACCTTGTCTTCCTTCACCCCCGTTACCTTGGCCAGGTTGGCCAGGCCGCGATTGGGCTGTTGCGATGGTGACCAAACTTCGATGACGCCGTCATGCCAGTGCGCGGTGGTGTTCTGCGGCTCCAGCGGGGCGTGGGCGGCGAAGGGGTATTCGTAATAGGCCTCCACCGTCTTTGCGGCATTGGCAAAGGCATTGTCGACATTGCCGATATCGACCACGGGCTTGCCGGGGAAGCTGGCGGCCAGCTTTTTCGCCCGGGCCGAAAATTCCGTGGTGGAATCCTTCGAGGCTTCGCTCAGGTCCCAGTCGACTTTCAGCCTGTTCTTGGCCTGGAACGCCGTCCAGGTATCCTTGGCGACAATGGCGACACCCGGCATCACTTCGGCCGGCACGCCGGTGCCCTCTACGACAAAACAGTCCAGCACGCCGGGCAGCGCCCGGATCTCGGCATCGTTGAAGGATTTGACCTTGCCGCCCGCCGCCGGACATTTGGTGTAGCTGGCATAGACCATGTCGGGCAGCTGCACATCGATGCCGAACAGCGGCTGGCCGGTGACAACCTTGGGGTCGTCCACGCCGCGATGGCGGCGGCCGAGCAGGCGGTATTCGCTGCGGGCCTTGAGCTTCAGGCTCTTGGGATCCGGCACCGGCATATTCGCGGCGGCGATCGCCAGCGAACCATAGGTGGCGCTCTTGCCGCTGGGATGGCTCAGCATGGAATCCCTGGCGGTGATCTGCGACGGATCGACCTTCCATTGCTTGGCGGCGGCGGCGACCAGCATCGCCTTGGCGCCGGCGCCGGCCTGGCGCAGCTGGTCCCAGGCGCGCGGGATCGAGGTCGAACCGCCCGCGCCCTGGTTGCCATAGACTTTCGGATTGATCTCCGCCTGCTCCATCACGACATGGTTCCAGTCGGCGTCCAGTTCCTCGGCGATGATGAGGCCGAACGAGGTCTTGATGCCCTGGCCGATTTCCGGCGCCTTGGAATAGATGGTGATGCTGTTGTCGGGGGCGATGCGGATGAAGGCATTCATCGCCTGATCCTTGCCGGCCTGCGCCGTGGCGGCAAATGCCTCGCCCGGCAGATGGAAGCCCAGCACCAAACCCGCGGCGCCGGCGCCGGCAAGCTTGAAGAAGGTGCGCCGTCCCATCGGGAAGGCGCCTTGCGCCGGCACGTCCCTGACGTCGCGCATCAACTGGGAGATATAGGCATCGGACTGCGCAAACCTGGTGTTGATCTTGGCGGGCATGATGTGCCTCCTGGAAAGTGAGTTTGGCCTATTGTTGGGCGGCCTGCTTGCGCAGGGATGCGATGTCATTTGCTGTGAGATGGGCGCCCTGGGCGCCGAAGCGCGTGGTGACGTAGTTTGACACGGCCGCGATGTCGTCATCGGAATAGGCTTCGCCGAACCCCGGCATGAAGATCGTGCCTTCGGCGGTCTGGCGATTGACGCCATTGATGATGGTCTGCGCCACATTGGTGGCCGACGGATCGTTGACCGCCCGCACGCCGGTCAGGGTGGCGTATTTGCTGGTCGGGCTCACGCCCGTCCAGTCGTGGCACGCGGCGCAGGCCCCGGCGAAGACCTGCTCGCCGCGCGGGTCCATGCCCGCGGTGGCGCCTTCTCGGTGCGATGCGGGCGCGGGCGTCTCCATCGTGTGCGGCAGGTCGCTTTGCTGGGCCGGTACGCTGCGCAGATAGACCACCAGGGCATGGATATCGCCCGGCGTCAGGAAGGTCAGGCTGTTGTCCGTGGCTTCGCCCATCGGACCGGCCGAGCCGCCATGGCCATCGGCATGGCCGGTGGACAGATAGGTGGAAAGATCCGCATCGGTCCAGTCGCCCAGGCCGGCAGCCTTGTCGCCGCTGATATTGTAGGCGCGCCAGCCCGCCGTGAGGGCGCCGGCAAATTTGCTCCGGTTGTTCAGCGCATAGGCAAGGTTGCGCGGGGTGTGGCACTCGCCGCAGTGCCCCATCGCCTCGGCCAGATAGGCGCCGCGATTCCATTCCGCGCTCTGTGCGGGGTTGGGGCGGAAACGTTCATCGGATTTGTAGAATAGATTCCACGCCGCCATCAGGCCGCGCTGGTTGAAGGGCCAGGAAAGCCTGTTTTCCCTGGCGGGCGCATGCACCGCGGGCAGGGTGAAGAGATAAGCCTTGATCGCAAGCGCATCCGCATCGGTCATGTAGGCATAGGACGTATAGGACATGGCCGGATAAAGCTGCTGGCCGTCGGCGCGCACCCCCTTGTGCAGGGCATCGAGGAACTGCTGGTCGGTGTAGTTGCCGATGCCGGTTTCCTTGTCGGGCGTGATGTTGGTCGAATACATCGTTCCGAACGGCAGATTGAAGGCGAAACCGCCGGCATAGGCCGGCGCGCCCGGCGCGGTGTGGCAGGCGATGCAATCGGCGGCGTGGGCGAGATATTCGCCCCGCTTGATCACATCGGCCTGCGCCAGTTCTTTCGGCACGCCGGTGGGATTGGCGCCGGTGTAATCCGACAACGCAACCGTGGAGCCGCTGGCGAACGCGATGGGCCCCGGGATGAGCAGCAGCCATGCTGCAATGCCGAGCGCGATGACGATGATAACCGCAATCGCGATTCCAAAGGTCTTCATGGCTAAACCGACTTGGCAGCGGCGTTCTTGATCGCCTGGCGGATGCGGATATAGGTGCCGCAGCGGCAGATATTACCGGCCATCGCCGCGTCTATGTCGGAATCGCTTGGGCTGGGGGTGCTGTTGAGCAGCGCCGTCGCCGACATGATCTGGCCGGCCTGGCAATAGCCGCATTGGGGCACTTCGATTTCCATCCAGGCGGCCTGGATCTTGGCGCCGTTGGGGGTTTTACCGATGCCTTCGATGGTGGTGACCGCCTTGGCGCCGACATTGCCCACCGTGAGCTGGCAGGAACGCACCGGCTTGCCGTCCACATGCACGGTGCAGGCGCCGCACTGGGCGACGCCGCAGCCGAACTTGGAGCCGACAAGGCTCAGATGGTCGCGCAGCACCCACAGAAGCGGGGTCTTGGGATCGACATCGTCGCCGACCAGGCGTTCCTCGCCATTGATCTGAAGCCGCAGCATATCGTTGCCTCCAACGCGTCTCTTCCGGGCCGGACTTTGCGCGGCTTCGCTGCCCGCTTCAAGATCGAATAACCCCCAGTTTTATTGTGGTTTTTGACCGCCAACGACTGGACGCAGCGAGGCCGCTTGGCCATGCTCGGGCCCATGGCACGGCTCTTCATCCGCATTGATTTCGAACCCTCCGGCAGCGCCCTGGGTCCGGGCATGGCGGAACTGCTGGAGCGCATCGGAAAACTGGGTTCCATTCGCAAGGCCGCCGCCTCGATGCAGATGAGTTACCGCAAGGCCTGGCTGCTGGTTCAGGGCCTGCAGCGGACCTTCGGCAACCCGGTGGTGACGACCGAAACCGGGGGTGCGGCGGGCGGTGGGGCGCAATTGACGGAACTGGGCAGCAAATTGCTGAAAACCTTTCGTACCGTCGAATCGCGCGCCACCCGCGCCGCCGAAAGCGAGATGCAGATGCTCGCCGCCCTGGTGCAGAAAGACGCCGTGCCCCGGGGGCGCGCGCCGCGCAAAAAACGCCCGTCCTGATTGCGCCCGCCGGGCGTGGCCATCGCAAATAACCATAAATATTTTATGGCTATACCAGGCGCCGCTGCAGTCATGAAAAACCCGCCGGTTTTGCCGGCAGGTTTTGCCTTAGCGGTCGCCGACCGCCGACATTTCCGCCGCCCGCACCGCGATATCGGCATCGGCTTTCAGCAGAAAACCACTGGCGACATTGTCGGCCGCGGCCTTCTTCACCTTGGCGACATAGTCGGCATGACTGGCGTAATGGGCATTCAGCTGGTCGATCGTCATGTCCACCGACGAACCCCAGCGGATGCAGGCGCCCGGTCCCACCGCTTCGCCATGGATGCCCGCATCCACCGCCGCCTTGCTGGGGCCGCCGACGCCTATGTTGAAGGCGGTCGGCGCCAGGGTGGGCGGCGTCTGGATGCCGCCCTGGGCCAGGTGATCGGCGTTGCGCTCGATCACCGACTGTAGCGGCGGCTTGTTGACCTGGGTGATATTGAGCTTGGGCGCGATCGGCGGCGCCTTGCCGCCCGCCGCCCAGATCGCCAGATGATGGAAGGCCGCCGCCACCACCTGGCCGGTGAGGACGCGGGTGCCGACCTGGGCCACGGCGCAGGTGGGCGCCATCTTGGCTTCCAGCGATACGCCATTGTCGCGCAGCTCCAGCGGTTCGCGGCTGTCGCGCAAATGCCTGTCGACATGCGAGGCGCCGGCGATTTCCCATTCGCGGAACTTGCCGGTGTCGGGCTGGCGGGTGGCGGCGCCGCTGGTCACCACGTCATGCTCGGCCATCACCTTGAAGACCGGCGCGGTCAGGTCGCTGCGGATCGGCGTTGAGGCGGAGAGCAGCAGGAAGCCGTCATACAGCTTGGCCAGCGGCTGTACATTGTTGACATAGGTGGCCAGGCGGCTGGCCGCCTGGGACTCGCCGGCGGCGAGAAACACTTTCGGCTTGAGCCCGTGCAGGGGATCGATGCTGCCGGGATGCTTCAGGGCCTGCCCGGCCTGGGTGAAAATGTCGAACGACATGGCGTCGGCATCGATGTCTTTCTTGCTGGCCAGGGTCGGATCGCCCGCCACCACCTTGCCGACATCGAACTGGCCATAGCGCTGCGGATTCCATTTCTTGAGGGCGGCGATGCCGATCGTCTGGGGCGAGACGCCGACCCAGACATAGCCGGAGCGCATCATGTCTTCCCAGTCATAGAACCAGACATTCTCGGCGTCGAAAAAGTTGGAGACATTGGCCCACTCGACGATGGCGGTGCCATTGAAGCGCTTGGGATTGACGGGGCGGCGCACCACGATGCGGGTGTAATAGGGTTGGCCTGTCGCCAGCACTGCGGCGGTGGCGGTGCCGCCGGTTTTGTAAGTCGCCGCCGTGCCCCGGATGAAATATTCCTCCTCGACATAGCCGTGACTGGCCAGGTCATGGTTCGAGGCGAAGAAGATGTAATTGTGGGACAGCGTGCCGGGCACATCGGGCGCGGCGATCGGACCGGTGACTTGCGGCGCCGCGGCCAGCGCCGGAAGCACCAGCAGGCCAAGCGCTGCGCCCATCAAGAATCCCAAGCCCCTGTTCATGTCCCGCCCCGTTTTTTTGTTGCTGAATTGCGGCCGGATTTGGCGGTCGGCGCAGAGGGGAGTCAAGTTCAGCGATGGTTCCGTGGGTGTGCGCTGCACAAAAGCCGGACTTTGCTGCATTGCCGCGCCATTGCTGGCGGATGGCGCGTGCTGCCGGCAGGCGTATACTGCAAGCGTGAAGAAGGTTACGGGTTGCCGTGACCTAAGCGGCGGTTGTCACCGTTAGGCCCAGGCACCCGAATAAAAATCGGGAGAAGCGCCATGACCATCAGAAATCCCATCGAGTGGAGCGGTGCGCAATTCGTGCATGCGGCGCACGCCGCCGGGTCCCTGCACCGCACCCTGCATCATATGCAGGACACCATCCATTCCCCCATGCCGGCGATACGCCGCATTGGCAGCGCCGATGTCTGGCAATCCCTGCGGCAGGGATTTTCCGATTTCGAAGCCTATCGCAGCGATGTGATTTTTCTCTGCATGACCTACGCCGTGGTCGGGCTGGTGCTTGCCCGTCTTGCCTTCGGCACCGATCTGCTGCCGCTGCTGTTTCCGCTGGCCTCGGGCTTCGCCATTGTCGGGCCTTTGGCGGCGGTCGGACTTTACGAGATGAGCCGGTTGCGCGAGCAGGGGCACACAGTCAGTTGGACCAACGCCTTTGACGTGATCAAGGCGCCGGCCGCCGGCGGCATCGCGCTGCTAGGCCTGTTGCTGGTGGCGGTATTCCTGCTCTGGCTGGCGGCGGCCTGGATGATTTTCCAGTACACGCTTGGCCCCAGCCTGCCGGCCTCGGCCGGCGCCTTTGCCCATGACGTCTTTCTGACCGGTTCCGGCCAGGCCATGATCGCCATCGGCATCGGCACGGGTTTTCTGTTCGCCTTGCTGGCGATGATGATCAGTGTAGTGTCCTTTCCGCTGCTGATTGACCGCGATGTCGGCCTGGACACAGCGATCAAGGCATCCTTCCGCGCCGTCATTGCCAACCCCGGGCCGATGGCCCTCTGGGGCGCGCTGGTCGCCGCCTGCCTTCTGGCCGGTACGGCGCTGGCTTTCGTTGGCCTGATGGTTGCGGTCCCGGTGCTGGGCCACGCCACCTGGCATCTCTATCGCAAGCTGATCGCGAATTGAGCAGCGGCGCGTAACTAGGCAGATGCCGCCTGGCCCTTGCAGGGAATGGCGGGCAGGGTGACAATTCATCACAGCATGGCGCCGGCATGCCTGCCGATTTGCGGATGCCAGGCGAGGGCGAAAAATGTAAATGGTGCCAGTCGGCGCCCGCCTGTTTCAAACCCCGATAGAAAGCCCATGTCAAAATGCGCATCTTGACCAGACTTGCCTTTGTCTCCAGCGCGGCCGCGATTATTCTGGCCGCGACCATGGCGGCGGCGCAGACGCCAGCCAATGTGGACTGGACCAGCTATGCCGCCGACGATGCCGGCAGCCGCTTCAAGCCGCTGGACCAGATCAACGCGTCGAATTTCAGCAACCTGGAAGTCGCCTGGCGCTACAAGACCGACCACAATGGCAACCATCCCGAATACAAGCTGGAAGGCACGCCGCTGGAAGTCGGCGGGGTGCTTTATGCCACCGCCGGCACGCGCCGCGGCGTCATCGCTCTGGATGCGGTGACCGGCGAGCTGCTGTGGGTGCATGGCGAGAAGGAAGGCGCGCGCGGCGCCGCCGCTCCGCGCCAATTGTCGGGCCGCGGCCTGTCCTATTGGACCGACGGCAAGGGCGATGAGCGCATTCTCTATGTGACTCCGGGCTATCAGCTGATCTGCCTGGACGCCAAGACCGGCGTGCGCATTCCCACCTTCGGCAACAAGGGCGCGGTGGATCTGAAGGCCGATGACGACCAGAAGATTTTCCCCGACCTGACCACCGGCGAAATTGGCCTGCATGCCGCCCCCACCGTGGCGGGCGACGAGCTGCTGGTCGGCTCGGCCTTCCGCGAAGGCTTCACCCCTTCCAGCCACAACAACAACAAGGGCTCGGCGCGGGCCTATGACATCCGCACCGGCAAGAAATTGTGGGAATTCCACACCATCCCGCAAAAGGGCGAGCCGGGTTATGAAACCTGGTTCGATGACAGCGCGCAGAACACCGGTAATACCGGCGTCTGGGCGCAGATCACTGCCGACACCGATGCGGGCCTGGCCTATCTGCCGGTGGAAGCGCCGACGTCCGACTTCTTCGGCGGCATGCGCAAGGGCAATAATCTGTATTCCGGCAGTCTGGTGGCGGTCGATCTGAAGACCGGCAAGATGAAATGGTTCTTCCAGTTCATCCATCATGACATCTGGGATTACGACATGTCCTCGGCGCCGCTGCTGATGGACATCACCGTGAACGGCAAGCCGGTCAAGGCCGTCGCCGAGCCCTCCAAGATGGGCTACCTCTATGTCTTCGATCGCATCACCGGCAAGCCGGTCTGGCCGATCCCGGAAAAGAAAGTCGAAATCGGCAAGGTGCCGGGCGAATGGTATGCACCGACTCAACCCATCCCCAGCAAGCCCGCCGCCTATGCCCGTACCGGCGTCGGCACGGACGACCTGATCGACTTCACGCCGGAGATGCACCAGAAGGCGCTGGAGCTGGTGAAGAAATACAAGCTGGGCCCGATCTACACGCCGCCGGTGCTCAGCAATGCCAATGGCCCCCTCGCGACCTTGACCGTCGGCGTTGCCAATGGCGGCACCAACTGGCCGGGCGGGTCCTTCAATCCCGAAAACCACACCGTCTATGTTTTTGCCTGCAACGCCTGCCTGTCGCCGACGGCGCTGACGCCGCCGCCTCCGGGCATGACCGACCTGCCGCTGGTCGAGGGCATGGCCGGGCAGAAGATCACCATGGTCAATGCCGCCGGCGCCGGTGACGGCGCCGATGCCCAGCCCGCCAAGAAGGCGCCGCCCGTGGCGCCTGCCGCCGGTGGCGGCGGCGGTTATAATGCCTTGACGGTGGACGGACTGCCGCTGCTCAAGCCGCCTTACAGCACCATCAGCGCCATCAACCTGGACACCGGCAATATCGAATGGACGGTGCCGCATGGCGCGACGCCGGACTATATCCGCAACAATCCGGCGCTGAAGGGCGTCAATATCGCCAATACCGGCGGTGTTTCCGCGACCGGCGTGGCGAATTTCAGCATCGGCACCCTGGTCACCAAGTCCCTGGTGATCGCGGGCGATGGCGACACCACCACCGCGCCGGGCCGTCCGCGCGGCGCCATGCTGCGCGCCTATGACCAGAAGACCGGCAAGGAAGTCGGCAGCGTGCTGATGCCGGCGGCGCAAAGCGGCTCACCCATGACTTATATGGTGAACGGCAAGCAGTATATCGTGGTGGCGGTGAGCGGCGGCAATTATTCCGGCGAGTATATCTGCTACGCGCTGCCGGATAACGGTTGAGAGCGATGCGCAAGGCGATCGCGGCTTTGGCGGTGACGAGTATCGCTCTGCTGACGGGGGTGCAGGCCCAGACCACCCAGTCGGTGTGGAACGGGATTTACACCGAGGACCAGGCGGCGCGCGGCGCGCAGAACTACGTCCAGGTTTGCGCCGCCTGCCACGGCGCCACGCTGGGCGGTTCGGGCGAGGCCCCGGCGCTGTCCGGTGGGCAGTTCATCGGTGATTTCGACGGCCAGACGGTGGGCGACGTCTTCGACCGGATCCGGACCACCATGCCGCAATCCGCCCCCGGCGTGCTGTCGCGCGAACAATATGCCGACATTCTGGCGTTTCTGCTCAAGTCCAACGGCTTTCCCGCCGGCAAGACCGAGCTGGACCGGCGCAGCGAATATCTCAAGGCCATCAGCTTCGAGTCCAGCAAGCCGGCGGGCAAGCCTTAAGCGGCGGATTCACCAGTCAAAGGTCAGGCTGGCAAAGGCGCCACCCGGCGCGGCGGACAGGCGGGTCCGGACGTTGTAGCGGCTTTTCAGCCTTTTGGTGACGATCAGGCCGTATCCGGCGGAGATCGCCGAACTCGCCAGCGTGTCATACCAATGTTCTTTCCTGGCCTGGTTCAAGGCGAAGGAGACAAAGCTGGAAGCGGCAAAGGCGGGAAGCCCTTCGCGCCAGCCATAGCGTTCCAGAAGGAAGGACGAGCTGGAGGCGGCCAGCGCCGTATCCAGCGCCGGAAAGGCATGGGCGCTGGAATGATCCGGCCGCTCCTCGCGCACCACATTTTCCAGCGCATAGGCGGTGCCAAGCGACAGCACCGTTCCCACCAGCAATTCGGCGGAGCCGGCACGGTCATGCCGGACCAGGGTCAGCCCCGTGGCCAGCAGCGGCAGCCCGAGCGCGAAACCCGTGCCCAGATTCTGCATGGTGGTTTTGTAGGGTGTCATCGATATGGGCGTGGGGGCGGCGGCCCGGGCGGGAAGCGCGCATGCCATAAGCAGAAACGTCAGAAACGCCACTCGGACCGTCATACCCATGATCTAAGACCGGTTTTTCGCATGGTAAAAGAGCGATTTATGCGCGCAGGACAGCCTTTATGGTGCGGTGGGATACAGGACGGCCCCGCCAGCCCGCACAGGAAGAATTCCCGGCAATCCTTGGTGCATGACAGCTCCCCCTTCTTGATACTAAGATGCATCTTGGAGACTTCCGCGAACACGCGGACATTGGGGGATCGCTTGCCATGAAGAAACTGCTTGCCGCACTTCTGTTGCTGCCTTTGGCTGGGTTGTCGGCTTCGGCCCAAACGCCTGATCCGGCGGCGGGAAAGACCCTGTGGGAAGGCAACAATACCCAGTGCCGCAACTGCCACGGCAAGGACGGCGAGGGCGCTTTCGGGCCGGACCTGGCCGGACGCGGCCTGTCGGCTTCCGAATTCCAGCAGGCGGTGCGCAAGCCCTGGGGCGTGATGCCGGCCTTCCTGGACACCCAGATCAGCGATGCCGATATCGCCAACCTGGCGGCCTATTTCGCCAGCCTGCAGAAAGTCGCGACCCCCGGGCCCTGGCGCTTTACCGCCGCCGACACGATGCCCCACGGCCAGCAGGTGTTTCATAATGTGGGCTGCGCCCAATGCCACGGCCAGACCTTCGACATGCCGCGCGGCACGCTGGGCGGCGTGAATGCGGACTTCAACCTGTTCAAGAGCATCGTTTACACCCACACCACCACCATGCCGCAGGTGGACGAGTCGCTCGCCGACGGCCCGCCGCCGCCCGCCAATGGCAACCGGCCGCCCCTGCGCATGGGCAATTTCGTTCCCACCCGCGTGGCGGAATCGCAGCTGAAGGACATCTATGACTGGGCGCGGGATGATATCGGTTTCCGCCCGCTGCTACAGGGCCGCCTGTCGCAGCCGGTGGCCGATGCCAATGGCGCGACCTATACGCTGAACCTCGCCAACAATGGTCTCAAGGGCAAGGGGCTGGAAGCGGACGGGTTGACGGTTGACCTGGTCATTCCCGCCGGACTGACTGTGGTGAGCACCACCGGCGATGGCTACAAGGGCGTGCACATGGACGCGCAGGCCAAGGGCAATGTCGCCGAATGGACGCTGCCGAAACTGGCCGCCAAGGACAAGCGCGCCTATACCATCACCTTGTCCAAAGCCGCCAGCGCCACCGACAATCTGAAGGGCAGCATCCGCTGGACCAAGCCCGCGCCGAAGACCGGACCCAACTTGGATGTGCAGAATATCAATCCGCCGGCGCCGCCCCGCCCGGCGCCCTAGAGGCTGCTGAGCTCCGTCAGCTTCACATTCTTGAAAGGCAGGGAGCGCACCCGCTTGCCCGTCGCCGCGAAGATCGCATTGGCGATGGCGGCGGCGATAGGCGCCGTAGAACATTCGCCCACCCCGCCCCATTTGGGTTTGCCCTTGTCGTCCCTGCCGCCGGTGAGCGCCAGAGCGGTTACCATCTCGGGCGCATCGGTCATGCGCGCCACGCGATAATCATTGAAATTGCCCTGGGCGGCCGCGCCATTCTGGATGGTGATCTCGCCAAACAGCATGGCGGACATGCCGAAGACCGCGCCGCCCTCGATCTGCGCATCCACCAGGTTGGGGTTGACCACATGATAGGCGTCGGTCGCGGCGAAAACGCGATCCACCCGTACCTCGCCGGACGGTTTCACTGTCACCTCGGCGATCTGGCCGCCCACCGCACCGTGATTTTCCACCAGAGAGATGCCGCGTCCGCGTCCCGCAGCCATGGGTTTGCCCCAGCCGCTGATCTCGGCCAGCTTGTTCAGCACGGCAATCGAATCGACCCGGTCGGTAAGGCTGCGGCGAAACTCCAGCGGGTCCTTGCCCGCGGCGTGGGCCAGTTCGTCGATGAAGCTTTCCAGATAGAAGGAGTTTTGCGAGCCCCCCACCGAACGCCAATAGGCCACCGGCACATGGGTATTCTTGAGCATCTGGCCCGTGTACCAGTTGGGCACCTTATTGTAGGGAACCGAAGGCCCGATTCCTTCCAGCGACGTGGGATCCAGACCGTTCGCGACTTTTTGCCCGGTGGAGCGCTGGATCGACCCGCAAACGCTTTGGATGAAGATGGCCTCCAGCTTGCCGTCCGGCGAGAGCGCGCCCTTTAGACGGATTGCCGATTGCGGGCGATAGCGGTCGGCCCGCATATCCTGTTCGCGCGACCAGAGAAGTTGCAGCGGCTGGGTTATGTTTCCCGCCTTGGCGACACGCACGGCATGGCGCAATTCATCGCCGAAGGTGCGCCGGCCGAAACCGCCGCCCAGATACAGCTGATGGAAATAGACCTGTTCCGGCTTCAGGCCCGCTTCCTGGGCCGCCATTTTGGCGTTCTGCAAGGGTGACTGGGACCCCATCCACACATCCAGGCGGTCCTTTTGCAGATGGACCGTGGCGTTGCAGGGCTCCATGGTGGCGTGCGCCAGAAGCGGCGTTTCGTAAACCGCTTCGACGACATGCGCGCTTTTGGCGATCGCGCTTTTGGCGTCACCGTCATTGCGCGCCGTCACCATCGGCCCGTCCAGCGCATCGCGGTAGTCCCTGGCGAATTGGGCGCTGTCGGTTTTGGCTGCCGCGCCGCCATCCCAGGTGACTTTCAGCTTCTTGAGCGCCTCATTGGCGCGCCAATAATTGTCGGCGACGACGGCGACGGCGTCGTCCAGCTTCACCACCTGTTTGATGCCGCGCCGGCCCTGGATGGCGCTGTCATCCACCGACACCAGTTTCCCGCCAAACACGGGGCAGGACATGATGGAAGCATAGAGCTGGCCGGCTTCACGCGTGTCGATGCCGTATAGCGCCTGCCCGGTGGACTTGATGGCGGAGTCCAGTCGCGGCTGGCGCGTGCCCGCCAGCTTGAACTGCTCCGGCGCCTTGATGGCGGGTTCGGTGGAAAGCTTGATCTTGGCGGCGTCCTTGACCAGTTCGCCATACCGCAAGGAACGCCCGCTGGGCTGGTGGAAAACCTTGCTCTCGCGAGCCTCGCATTGCGCGGCCGGCACATTCCATTTCGACGCCGCGGCCTGCACCAGCCGCGCCCGCGCCGAAGCCCCGGCCTGCTGGACATAGGGCCATGTCGTGCGGATGCCCCGGCTGCCCGCCGCGACCATGTCGCCATACAGCGTGTTTTCGCGGATGTTGCGGTTGACCGACGCAAACTCGACTTTGACGTTATCCCAGCGGCATTCCAGTTCTTCCGCCAGAAGCATGGCCAGGCCCGAACCCGTGCCCTGGCCCATCTCCGCCATGGGACAGCGCAGCGTCACGCTGTCGTCGGGCTCGATCACCACCCAGGCGTTGACTTCACGCGGATCGGGCGCGTCCTCGGCCCAATAACGTGGCTCCAGTTCCGGCGCCGCGGCGCGGGCCGTGCCGGGAATAAACAGCCCAAGCGCCATGCCGCCCGACAGTGTGGCGCCGGCGACCAGGATCTGGCGGCGGGAAAGTGTTTGCGTCGTGTTTTTCATGGCCGCCCTCACGCCTTGTCACTGGCGGCGCGATGGATGGCGCGGCGAATGCGGACATAGGTGCCGCAGCGGCAGATATTGCCGGCCATGGCCGCGTCGATGTCGGAATTGTCGGGATGGGGCGTGCGGCTCAGCAGGGCGGTCGCCGACAGGATCTGGCCGGACTGGCAATAGCCGCATTGCGGCACGTCTTCGGCAATCCAGGCCTCCTGCACCTTGTTCAGGGTGCCGTTCTGCGAAAGCCCTTCGATGGTGGTGATCTCGCGCCCCTGCACGCTTGAGACCGCCAGCATGCAGGAGCGGACCGGATGGCCATCCATCAATACCGTGCAGGCGCCGCACTGGGCGATGCCGCAGCCATATTTGGTGCCGGTGAGGCCGATCTCGTTGCGCAGCGCCCAGAGCAGGGGCATCTCCGGTTCGACATCAATCTGGTGCTGCTGGCCGTTGACAGTGAGCGTGACCATCGGAACCTCGCTGGAGTGGCGGGTCTCTTTTAGCACGATTTTACCGGGAGAAAGCAGGCCGGCGGCGGCAAAGAAGCCGTCATTTCCGGGAAAAGGCCGGAATTCCGGGCGAGGCAAGGGTGGAACGGGCTGTTGCACTGGTGTCTTGAAGATGGCGTATCCCTTGCCTGCCCAATGAGTCGAGCCCGATGCTGAACGACAAGATCGAAAAGGGAATGGAAGACAGGGACGCTCTCAAAGCGCTCAATCCCGTCATGGCCATTCTCTACCTCTTCATGGTCGCCTCCGTCGTTTCCTTCATGTTGCCCGCGCTTCGCTAGCTGCCGCCGGCCGCATTCCCCATCATTGCCGAACCGGAATTGGCTCTGGCATAAAGGCCATTCGCTAGCGCTCATGGCGTTCGCCGTTCGAAACGGTCTGCTGGACCGCTTCAATCGCCTGCGGCGAACCCGCGGCTCGCTATTTCACTTCCACCAGCATGGCGTGCACGGCGCTGTTTTTTGCCGTGATGGCGCGGGCATGGCCGCCGGGCAGGAAAATCGCCTGGCCCGCATCATAATGCTTCACCTGGGCCGGCTTGCCGTCTTCGGCAACGGAAAGGTCGCCGCCCTCGGCAAAAGCCAGGAACATGTCGCGGGTGTCGAAGGATGCCTCGCCCGGGCGGTCCGACCAGGCGCAGTCCCAGATGATGACCTTGTCATTGTCCACCACCTTGGTCTGGGAAGGCGCATATTTGTTGGCGGGGAAGCTGGTGGTGTTGGCGGCTTCCGGCACGCTCTTGTCCTTGATGTCGATCACCACCGTGTGCCGGCCCGGATCGGTCACCGTCATTTCGTCGTGGGTCAGGCCCTTGGGCAGGTACCACATATGATCCTTGATGACGGGACCCGGCGGTCCCCAATCCGCATCGCCTTGCCGCTTGCCCACCACCGCCGCGGTGTTGAGGTCGAGCCCGGCGAAGAAATAGCGGTGACGATGCAGACCCGCCGGCTTGCCCTGGAAATACATGACGTTATAGGCGGAGCCGCGGTCATTTTCGACCAGCAAGGTGGCGCCTGGGCGCGGCCAGCCGGGCGGAAGATCCGCGCCGGCATCTACCGCGGTTTGGGCAAAAGCGGGCGCCAATGACAGCAGCGGCAGCACCCCGCAAAGCAGCATTTTCCGAAACGTCATCCATTCCTCCCCTTGTGCGGTTTTGAACGCCGCATCCCAATCTACACGGATGCGGAGAGATGACAAAACACTCCGTCGCCGGCGATTGATATGATCTCAAGTGCGGCCGCCAATTGCGCGCATTGCCGGGCATAGGCAAAATGCTCACGGTCCCGTAAATCTTGTTTCCGCGCCGGCACAAACCAGGGGAATGGCAGCTGAATATGAAGAAGCTCTCCAGCGCTCATCTCCGGAAGACCTGGGCATGAACCTGCAATCATTGTGCGACAAGGCCGTCTTGTCTTACCGGCAGGGAAATCTGGCCGAAGCCGAACATTTATATTTGCAGGTTCTCGCGGCCGAGCCGCGCAATTTCACGGCCTGTCACCATCTTGGCGTCATCCGGGCGCAAAAAGGAGCCTATGACGAAGCCCTCAAACTGATCGGGGCTGCGCTGAAGGTGCAGCCGGGCGCCACCGTGGTTCTGGTCCATCATGGAAACGTCCTGAGTGCGCTCGGCCGGTTTGAGGAAGCCCTGGCGAGCTATGACAAGGCGCTGGTGATCGCGCCGGACGATGCCGCGGCGCTGTTTAATCGTGCCAACGCGCTCTATGATCTGAAGCGCTTCACCGAGGCCCTTGCGGGCTATTACCGGACCTTGATCCTCAAACCGGATTTTGCCGAGGCGCTGAACAATCGCGGCAATGCCCTGCGCGCCCTGAAGAGCTTTGACGAAGCCCTGGAGAGTTATGACAGGGCGCTGGCCGCCAGGCCGGACTATGCCGAGGCGCGCTACAATCGGGGCAACGCCTTGCGGGAATTGAAACGCTTTGACGAGGCGCTGGCGGATTATGACACGGTGCTGGCAAGCACGCCGGATTTTTCCGAGGCGCTGAACAATCGCGGCATCACCCTCAGGCATCTGCGGCGCTTTGACGAGGCACTGGCAAGTATCGACAAGGCCCTGGCGACCAGGCCGGACTATGCCGAGGCGCTGAACAGCCGCGGAAACCTGCTGCAGGATTTGAACCGCTTCGAGGAAGCGCTGGCGAGCTACGACAAGGCGCTGGCGATTGCACCGGACGCCGAAGCGCTGAACAATCGCGGCAACGCCCTGCGGCATCTCAAGCGCTATGACGAAGCGCTGGCGAGCTATGACAAGGCCCTGGCGATCAAGCCGGATTTTGCCATGGCGCTCGACAATCGCGGCTTGCTGCTGTGGAACGAATTTCGGCGAAATGAACCCGCCATCCGCGATCTGGAAAAACTCGTTCAGATAGACCCGGATTTCGCCTATGCGCGCGGCGATTTGCTGCATCTTCGGATGCATGGCGCGGATTGGCGCGGCTTTGACCGGGAAAAAGCCCTTCTCGATGCGGGCGTGCGCGCGGGCAAGCGCATCGCGCAGCCCTTTGTATATCAGGCGTTCTCGGAATCGCCGGCGGACCTGCTGTCCTGCGCGACCATTTTCGCCCAGCACCGCTATCCACCGGCTCCCGCAATCTGGACAAGGGGTGATCGCCATCGCGCGAAGATCCGGGTGGGATATGTCTCCGGGGAATTCCGGGCGCAGGCGACCGCTTACCTGACCGCCGGACTTTACGAGGCGCACGACAGGAGCAGGTTCGAGATCATGGGTTTCGATAATGGCCGCAGCGACGACAGCCCCATGCGCAGGCGGCTGGAAGCGGCGTTCGACAGGTTTGTCCCGATATCGCATCTGTCCGACCGGGCGGCGGCTTTGCGCATCCTGGACGAGGACATCGACATTCTTGTCAATCTCAATGGCTATTTCGGGTCGCAGCGCATGGGCGTTTTCGCCCACAGGCCTGCGCCCATCCAGGTCAATTACCTGGGATTTCCCGGCACATTGGGCGCCGGCTACATGGACTACATCCTGGCCGATCGCATCGTCATTCCGCCCGGCGAGCGCCAATATTATACGGAAAATGTGGTTTATCTTCCGGACAGCTACCAGGTGAACGACCGCAGGCGGCCCATCGCGCAAACCTGCCCCAGCCGGAGCGAGGCCGGGTTGCCCGAGAACGCGTTTGTCTTTTGCAGTTTCAATGTCATTTACAAGCTGACGCCACAGATGTTTGCGGCATGGATGCGGATTCTGAAGCAGGTCCCCGGCGCCGTGCTCTGGATATTCCAGAGCAACGCGGCATTTCCCGGCAATCTCAAACGCGAGGCGAAAAATCACGGCGTGGCGGCGGACAGGCTTGTCTTTGCGCCGCATGTCCCGATGAATGAGCATCTGGCCCGGCTGACGCTGGCCGATCTGTTCCTGGATACGCTGCCCTGCAACGCGCACACCACGGCAAGCGACGCCTTATGGGCGGGACTGCCGATGATCACCTGCCGCGGCAACGCCTTTTCGGGCCGCGTCGCCGCCAGTCTCTTGCATGCGATCGGCTTGCCCGAGTTGGTCGCTGACAATCTGGAAGCCTATGAGAGCCTTGCCCTGCGATTGGCCGGCAATTCGTCGATCCTGCAATCCCTGCGGGAAAAAATTGCGTACAACCGGCTCAGCACCCCGCTGTTCGACACCGGCCGCTTCCGGCGGCACATCGAATCGGCCTACGCGACCATGCGGGAAATCTCCCGGCGCGGCGAAAGCCCGCGAAGTTTCAGCGTCGAGCCTGTTTCTGGAGTTGAGGTGCCTGGATGAAGCGGTTGAATATCGTTGTTCCCTATCGCGCGCGCGACGCCCATCTGAAGACGTTCATCCGCTGCGTCAGTCTCTATTTCGCCCGCGACAAGACAGACCGGGACATTCCCTATCAGGTGCTGGTCATCGAGCAGGAGGATGGCCTGCCCTTCAACAGCGGGGCTCTGAAAAATATCGGTTTCGTGCTGGGCCGCGAATTCGGCGATTACACCTGCTTTCATGATGTCGACTATCTTCCGGTCTGGGCGGATTACAGCTGGCCGGAGCAGCCGGCCGCCATCGTCTGGTATGGCGCCGAGGCGCGTCCCATCCGGGTGGGCGAGCAAAGAGCGCTGCGGCCCGACCCCGAAAAGGTTTTCGGCTGCGTGGTGCTGGCGTCCAACGCCGACTTTGCGCGCGTCAACGGTTTTTCCAACACCTATTGGGGCTGGGGGTTCGAGGATACGGATCTGAAAAATCGTTTTGACCGTGACGGCATCGGCATGGGCCGGCGCAAGGGGACATTCGAGGCCCTGGATCACGACAGCAATGGCTTTCAGGCGGACGGCTCGCCAAATCCCATTGCGCTGGCCAATCACCGCCGGTTCCAGAGCCGCTGGGCAGCCGGGGCGCAGATGCCGGAAGACGGGCTCAGCACCATGGCATTCGAGATCCTCAGCCGGCGCAAGATCACCGAGGGCGTGGTGGCCGAGCGGCCGGCATCCTGGGAAATGATCACCGTCCGGCTGCCGCCGCCGCAAAATCCATAGCCTCAATTCATACCTATCGGCGGCCCGCTCCGGCGCGCCGGTCCTGACAGGGAGATCGCGAAGTTTCAATGTTTTTCCTGATTTCAAAGATGACGTCGCTATTCACCGATCCGGTCGCCATCATCTTGCTGATCCTAGTGGCCTCGGCGGCGCTTGCGCTTGCGGGACGCCGGCGCTGGGCATGGTGCGGTATCGGCGCCGCGATCGGCATCATGACGATCATCGGGTTCACGCCGCTAGATTTCTGGCTCCTGCAGCCGCTGGAGGATCGTTTTCCCGTGCCGGCGCCTCCGGCCTGCCTGGATGGCATCGTCATGCTGGGTGACGGCGAGGATGTTGAGGCCTCGGCGAGGCTGGGAATTCCGGAACTGTCCGGCGCGCCCATGCGCTATGTCATTCTCAGCGACTTGATGCACCGTCATCCCGGCTCAAGGGTGATATTTGCCGGCGGTTCCGGATTGCTCGGCACGCACAAGCTCTCCGAGGCCGATGTCGCCAGGGACATCATGAAAATGCTGAATCTGGATGTGAGCCGCGTCGCCTTCGAATCCAATTCCCGGACCACCTGGGAAAATGCGGTCAATGCGAAAAAGCTCGCACAGCCGAAGCCGGGTGAGCGATGGGTGCTTCTGGCCCCCGCCGCCCAATTGCCGCGCGCTGTGGGCTCATTCCGGAAAAACGGCTGGGACATGCTGCCCTGGCCGACGGATTACACGGTCGGCGCGCCGGTCTGGTGGCCTCAAGGTGTGACCGGCCGTTTCGACGCAATCGCCGAGGGCGAGCATGAATGGCTCGGGCTTATGGTCTATTGGCTGACCGGCCGGTCGACGGAAATGCTCCCGGGCCCATCCCGTGACCGCACAGCCGCCTGCTAGAGGATTGGACGGCGGCGAGGTTGCGAGGGACAATTACTCCGGGCCAAATCGCGGCCGTTCCGGCATGGCCTCAAGCAATGGGTTTTCCCATCGGCATCCGTGCGGCGCGCTTCTTGAACCACATGCTGACGCCGGTGACGGCGAACAGCAGCGGCAGGAAGCCGACCAGGAACACCAGAAAACGCCACACCGGGCCCAGCGCATCGCCGCCATGCAGCCCCTCCCAGTCAATGCCGCGCGGCCGGCCCTGCGGCGCGCGCGCCGGCAGGATCTCGCTGCGATAGGGATCCACATAAAGCAGTGAGGGCCGCTCGCCTCCGCTGCCCAGCGCCACCGTGATGGGCTGGTTGGGTCGCGCCGGCAGCGTCACCGAACTCACAATGGCATCGAGCTTGGCCTGGCGCGCCAGCGCCACCGCGCCATCGGCACCGATGGTTGGCCCGCCACCCAGCGGTTCGATGGCGGGAGCGGCCTGAAATCCAGGTCCCGGCCCCTGCGCGCCCGCGGCGCGCGGCGCGAACAAGGCCTGCGTGGTCTGGGGAAAGCCCAGCGCCACGCCGGTCAGGCTGACGAACATGAAAAGCACCCAGCCGGCCGCTCGGGCCAGATTGCGATTCCCGCGGGCGCGCGGATCATCGACGCGAAAGGCAAATATATTGTCCCGGGCTTGTGGGACTCGCAGCTCAACTATTTCTGGTTCGACGGCGAATTGATGCTCAACCAGGGCGTCACCGCCAGTATTGACGTCGGACAGGGCGAAGAACTCTCCCTGGCCCATCGCGAAGCCGTCAACCACGGCAAGATTCGCGGTCCGCGCACATTCACGGGTGTGGGGCATTTTCAGGCCGGCGCTGTCACGGGCCTGGAGACGGCCCTCAGCATGAACCAGGCGCCCAAGACCCCGGAGGAAGCCCGCACGCTGACGCGAAAATTCCTAGCCGCGGGGGCCGATGTGATCATGTTCCATGACGGCAAATTTTCCCCCGACGTGGTCGCGGCCGGATGCGACGAGGCGCACAAGGCGGGCAAGGCCTGTTCGCTCAGGGCCGGCGGCCCGAAATCCCTGCCGGCGGACGGCGCCGCCGCCGGCGTGGATTTCATTCCACATGCCCAGGGTGTTTCGCAGGCGATCCTGAAGGATGGGGCGCGCGGCAATGCCGAACTGGACCGCTATGCCGACATGGACGAGGCCAAGGCCAAGGCGCTGATCGCCCTATTGGTCCAGCACCATGTTGCCCTCGTTCCCAACCTCATCAACATCGCGCCGACTTACGCCAAGGATGCGCCGCGCTTCCTGGCGCAGACCGAACAGCTTTTCGCCGATCCGGCCCTGCTGGCCTATTACCCGGCCGAGAACATCAAGGAAATGCGGCTCACCAAGACCCGCATGGACGATGCGGCGCTGCGCGACAAACGCGTCGCGGGCTACAGGAACATGCTGCGCTTCTATCGGACGTTCGACGCGGCGGGCGGCCATGTCATGGTCGGGGGCGACACAAATCCCGCCCGCGTGGCCGGCCCGGTGGTGCATGAGGAAATGGAGATGTTCCAGGAAGCCGGCATTCCCGCAATGCGCATCCTGCAAGGCGCGACGCAATGGCCGGCCGAAGCGATGCATGTGCAGGACAGGCTTGGCTCGGTCACGCCGGGAAAATTGGCGGACATCGTTATCGTCAACGCCGACCCGTTGAAGAACATCGCCAATCTGCGCGACATGGATACGCTGATCTTTGACGGCAAGGTCGCGGATCGCGGCTTTCACGCATCTTATGGCACGGTGTTCATGGGCGCCGGCGACGATGCCCATGCCGTGGAGAATTTGGCCTGGACCCAGGCGCTCAAGGCCGCGACGGTGCGCGGCGGCCGCGCCCCGGGCGGCGGCGCTGCGCCGGCGCCTGATCCCTTCCAGTCGCCGCAGCTCGCTATCGAGCAGATATCGCCGGTGGTCGTAACGGCCGGGGCGCCGACAACGTTGCTGAGCCTGAAAGGCTTCAACTTCGTGGCGCAATCAAGGGTCTATTTCGACGGCGTGCCGGTGCCCTATACGCGCGTCAGCGCGACGGAATTGCAGGTCCTGCTTGACGAGAATTTGCTGCGCCGCGCCGGCCGCTTCGACATCGTGGTGAAGAACCCCGATCCTGCCGCGCCCTTGTGGGGCGACGGCACTTCCAACAAGGCGCATCTGCTGGTGGATTTCAAATATTAGGCGTTGGCCGCGGACCGCCATAAGGCAGGACGCGGCCGAGCCAGGGACTCAGGGAGAATTCAACAAGGCCGCTTAATTGTTCTTGGCGCCCTGATCGATCCAGTCCGTGATGGTCTTGAGATCTTGCGCCGAAAGCTTGCCGCCATAGGGCGGCGGCGGCATCTTCAGCGCCTCGGGATTTTTTGAATCCCAGTTTTCCTTGAGATAGCGCATCATCGGGCTGCGGCTTGCAAAGCCCGGCACGATCGCCACGCCGCCCGCCGAGCCCATGCGGAGCGACTTATAGCTTGTGAGATCCAGGGACGAGGTAATTTCGCCCAGTCCACCCGGCGAATGGCACATGGTGCAATTCTTCGAAAAAATGGGCATGACCTGCTTTTGAAAGCTGACCGGCGCATCCGCGGCGCCGGCTTGCGAAACAAATGCCAAGTCGAACCCTACAGCGATCATCACCACCATGCCGATCGCGGTCGCGGAGGTCAAAAGACGATCAATTCTTGTTGGCATTTTTCAGACCCTTTGCAAGTAAGCTGTATGAATCGGGTTGGAAACTTCAATTCACCATGAAACATTCAAGGCTGCAATTAGAAATAATCGTGGATGTCTGCCGCTGCCTTGATCAGGATCAAATCCGCAAACCGGAGCAATTTTGCCCGTATTGGCTTCAGCAATTACCCTCGGCTCCTATACTTCATTATGCCGCTGATTAATTGTTCAGGGGCGGGACATTAGGCGGCGCGGGCAATTCGGTTCGCATCCCACACACTATTGAGGGCGGCTACCAGCGTCTGCATCATCGCATCATCATGCACCGGCGAGGGCGTGAAGCGCAAGCGTTCGGTGCCGCGCGGCACGGTGGGATAATTGATCGGCTGGACATAGATGCCGTAATCGTTCAGCAGCGCATCGGCGACCTTCTTGCACAGCGCCGCATCGCCCACGATCAGCGGCACGATATGGCTGGGGCTTTCCATCATCGGCAGGTCGGCGGAGATCAGCAGGGCCTTGAGCGCGGCGGCGCGTTCGGCCAGCCTTTCCCGCTCGACATCGCTTTGCTTGAGATGGCGGATGGAGGCCAGGGCACCGGCTGCAAGCGTGGGGGCAATCGAGGTTGTGAATATGAAGCCCGGCGCGAAGGAGCGGATGCAATCCACCAATTTCGCGCTGGCCGCGATATAACCGCCCATCACGCCGAAGGCCTTGGCCAGGGTGCCTTCGATGATATCAATCCGGGCCATTGTGCCGTCGCGGGCGGCGACTCCCGCTCCGCGCGGGCCATACAATCCCACGCCATGAACTTCATCGATATACGTCATGGCGCCGTATTTTTCGGCCAGGTCGCAGATCGCGTTGGTGGGCGAGAAATTGCCCTCCATCGAATAGACGCTCTCAAAGGCGATCAGCTTGGGCGCGGCGGGGTTGGCGGATGCCAGCAATTGCTCAAGATGCGCCATGTCGTTGTGGCGGAAAACGTATTTGACGGTGCCGCCATGGCGGATGCCTTCGATCATCGAGGCATGGTTGTATTCGTCCGAAAAGATGATCAAGCCCGGCAGGATCTTGGCCAGGGTCGAAAGCGTGGCGTCGTTCGAGACAAAGCCGGAGGTGAAGAGCAGTGCCGCTTCCTTGCCGTGCAAGTCGGCCAGTTCGCGCTCCAGCTCGACATGATAATGGCTGGTACCGGAAATATTGCGGGTGCCGCCGGAGCCGGCGCCCACGGTATCGAGCGCCTCATGCATGGCGGCGAGCACCTTGGGTTGCTGGCCCATGTTGAGATAATCATTGCTGCACCACACCGTGATCGGACGCTCCGATTTGCTGCCGCCACCGGCGCCGCTATAGGTGTCGGCCTTGGGATAGTTGCCGCGCTCGCGCATGATGTCCGCGAATACCCGGTAACGGCCTTCCCGTTTCAGGGCCGAAAGCGCGTCCTGAAAGCTGGAATCGTAAGAAAAAGCCATGCTCATGATCTCTCCGCTCGCTCCCGCCGCCTCGTCAGTCGGCCGCAGGTCATCCTCCACGCCAATATATCGAGCCTGAAGCATTCCGAGCGTTGATTTCGATCAAGCCAAAAGCAATTGGCCGTTCGCCGGTTTGACGCACGCATGCCGACAAGCAACGGCAGGGAATTTTCGAATCGAACGGCAATAATAGTGATGCGGATATCCGTGCCCGCGGATTGCCGCCGTCCTAACCGCCCTCTTTCCAGTGGCCGGACCGCTTCAGCGCGTCCACGACTTCCGGTGGGGTATATTTTTCGTCGTGCTTGGCGAGCAGTTCCGTTGCGTCGAAGACGCCGTTCTGGTTGAGCGCCCCAGTCGCCACCACCCCCTGGCCCTCGCGGAACAGGCCGGGCAGGCCGCCGGAATAGGCAACTGGAATGGCATGATTGCCGTCCGTAATGACGAAATGAACCAGGACGCCGCTATCGTGTTGCACGCTCTTGGTCTGGACGAGGCCGCCGACGCGGATTGCGACGCCCGGTGCGACACGATCGACCGCAAGATCGCTTGGGCTGTAGAAATAGCGCACGTTATTTCCCAGCGCCATGATCACAAGTCCAGCGCCAACGCCGCCCGCGACAAACAGGGCGAGTACAAAAGCAATCCGGCGGCGTTTTTTCGCGGTCATGCCGGCTCCGTGGCGCTCTGCATTATCAAATCCTGAATTCGCGCAACGAAAATGCGACGCCGATCATCTGACTCCGATCAGCCCGAGCGCAAACACTTTGTTCCACCAACACATGAAGCTATAGTGCCACACACACAAGCCATTCGAATTGATGCAGATCAAGGCGCTTCGGACACCGACAGATAAAACAGTATAGTACGAATTGAGACACTTCGCCAGCCGTCACATTGTGACAGTTTGGAAGGGGTCGAGGAGAAGTCGGATCAATCCATCATGAATGCATTCCTTCAGCTTGATCGAAGCGCCCAAATGCCGCTGCAGGATCAATTGTCCGAGCAGCTGCGCCATCTCATAAATACCGGAAAGCTAAAGCCGAATTCACGCATCATTGCCACGCGATTCCTGGCGGAACAGATCGGGATTTCGCGAACAACCGTATTGCTTGCCTATGAAAGGCTGATAAGCGAAGGCTATCTTGAGACGCGTCCGGCGGTCGGCACTTTCGTGTCTGCTTCGCCGCCCGATGACATCAAGGAGGTCGTACCGCAAAGCCCCTTGCCGGATATGCCCCGGCAGGCGGCCCTTCATCCGGCCCTGCTCCGGCTGCCCCCTTCACAGCATTCGATAAATCGTGAAGGCGAGACGGATTTTCGCCAGGCGTCACACGATGTTCAGTTTTCGGCGGGGCCGAAAGTCTGGATGAAGGAAGTGCGGGATGCCTTCACCCGCAATCCGGACGGCGTAGCCGCTTCCGATCTGATTGCCGGCATACCCTCCCTGCGGCAAGCGGTTTGCGACCATCTTGCGCTGACGCGGGGAATTCTGGCCGTGCCGGACCAGGTAATAATCGTCGCCGGCCGGCGCCAGGCGTGCAGCCTCATTGCCCATCTGTTCCAGCGCGCCGGCGATCGGGTCGTTGTCGAGTCGCCCGGCAACAGAAACGTAAGTCATTTTTTCAAGGCACGGAGCGCCGAGCTTATTCATGTTCCGGTCGATGAGTTTGGGCTGGAAACCGACCGTTTGCCGCGCGCGCCAGTTTCGCTGGCCTATGTTTCGCCGACGCGGCAGGATCCCGTTGGCGGTGTCATGCCGCATTCACGACGGCTGGCGCTCATTCAATGGGCGCGCGATGTGGGCGCCTATATCATTGAAGACGATTGCGGAATCGAGCCGCATTATCATGGCGTGATGCCGCCGCCGGTCGCCACGATAGATCCCTTCGGACTGACATTTTATATGGGCGCGCTGGCCAGGGTTGTGGGTGCGGCGCTCAATCTCAATTATCTCATCGTGCCGATCGAATTTTGCGAGCCTATCCTGGCGATGAAGACCGCCACGGATTCAGGATGTTCCTGGCCGGAGCAGGTGATCGCGGCGGACTTTCTCAGCCGCGGCATCTATGACCAGTATTTGCGGCGCTTTCGCAAGGTCTGCATGGAGCGGCGCGATTGCCTGATCAAGGCGCTGCAGACACATTTCGGCGATGTGCAGCTGATCGGCATGGAAAGCGGAACGCAATTGACCTGGAAATTGCCCGACCATCTTCGTTCGGCGCGCGCTGTTTGCGAAGTGGCTCTCATGCATGGTGTCAACATTGAAAGCACGACCAGCGAAGGCCTGTCACCGGAAGGAGAGGGACGCCTGCATGACCGGGCGCTGATCCTCAGCTATGCGGCATTATCGCCCAAACAGTTGCAGCGCGGCGTGGCTTTGTTGGCAAAGGCTGTAACCTTATGATATATAAATCATATTCTGACCAAGTCTGCCGCTTCTTGGCCGCGCTGGTATCATCAATTAAATTCCTGCTGGCGCTACCGCCGCGAAGCATAAACCGGTCTAAGAAAGTGCTTTCCCACTGTCATGGCGCGAGAGGTGGATGGCTGGTACTGCTCTTCTGGCCGGTCGGGAATCGTTGCAGCGTATGGCTTGATATATCGCCGTCTCAGTGAGATGCAGGCGAGGATAAGGAAAATGGTGATCGACACTTTCTCCCGCTCAAAGGCCTTTTTGCGCAGTGACCATGTCAATTCACGGGTCGTTACGCATTCGTATCGTGCGGCATCTGCCTTGGCGGCGGGCGCGCTTGCGCTCGTTTTCTGGACAAGCAGCATGACCATCGCACTCGGGCAGGGCGTTGCAAATCGCCCCGCCAGCGGCGACGAACTGAAGCCTCTCTTTGCCAGTTCTGCGGATATCGCGGACGGCGAGCATCTGGCGCAGACTTCTTGTTCGCAATGCCATGGCGGTGGCGGAGTGAGCGTCCTGGGGGGCGTGCCAAGCCTGGCTGGCCAGCGCCCTTCCTATATCTTCCGCGAGTTACGCGCCTACGCCTCAGGTGCCCGCAAGGACAGCACCATGTACAATGCCGTCAAATTTCTCAGCAGCGATGCCCTGATAAAGGTTGCTGCATACTATGGCGGCTTGGATCCCGCTCCTCCGGCTGCCGCCATTGATGTCAAGGGTGATGTTGACCCGATGCAGGCAGGCAAGGCCGCGACAGCGGCTTGCGCCGGTTGCCATGGCGAGAACGGCATCAGCAAGATGCCGGGCGCGCCCAACCTGGTCGGGCAGAATCCGAAATACCTGGTCGCCGCCATGACCGCCTACAAAGGCGGTGATCGGAAAAACGACACCATGAAGGCGATGATCGCGCCGGTTGCCGATGCCAGCATGAATGCCATCGCGATGTACTTCGCGCTGCAAAATCCGAAGCATCCTCCGGCTGCCGCGCCGGGCAGCGCCGCCAAGGGCCAAGCTCTCGCGGCGGCCTGTGCCAGTTGTCACGGCGCCCAGGGCAACAGCAGCGTCCCCACCACGCCGAGCCTGGCGGGTCAGGACCCGCAATATCTGGCCGCGGCCCTGCATGGCTACAAGGACGGTTCGCGCGGCAATGCCACGATGAAAGGCATAGCGGGCGGGCTGGATGATGCCGCCATCACGAATCTTGCCGCTTACTTTGCGGGCCTGCAGGCGCAGCAAGCGAACGTGCAAAAGCCGCTGACGGTCGCCCAATTGGCGGAGAGATGCGATCGCTGCCATGGTGTCAATGGCAACAGCACGGATGTCGCTCGTCCCGCCCTGGCCGCCCAGCGCCTGGACTATCTGTTGAAATCGCTGAACGCCTACCGGTCGGGTGCGCGCAAGAGCCCCGAGATGGCGGCCATGAGCGGTATTCTGACCGATGACGACGTCAAGAATATTTCCGCCTTCTACGCGCACCAGAAGGCAAAGTCCGTCGTCTACGTGACCATACAAGCCGAAAAGTAGCACTATGCCGGAATATGGCCGCAAGTATGTCAATTGGGATGTCAGTAGCGGAGCGAAAGTTCGCCCGGAATATCGTATTCCAGGCAATCTGCGGCCGCAAAAAGGATGTGGATTGTGAAACCAGAAGATAACGCGACCGAACCGAGCAAGGGCGACCAGCCGCTGCACCGGATGTATCATCATTATTCGGAGATGCCCTACAGCCAGCGCGTGTTGTTCACGGCAACGCTGCTGCTATTCGGGTTCGCCTACCTGTTTGCGCTGGTCAACATCTACGACACCTATGCGGGACGCGCCGGCGGAAACCCCCTGATGCTGACCTATCAGGATATCGTTGTCGGCTATAGCGGCTCCGGCCAGGGTTCGGTTCTCGAAGGAGCTCTGGGAGGGCCGATGCGGGACATGCTGCCGCACGAAGAAAGGGCCACCATCCTGAACTGGCTGCATGAGGGTGCAAAGCCCGATGCTTTCCAAAGCGATGTCAACCCGATCGTCGCAAAACGCTGCATGCTTTGCCATGACGGCAGCAATCCGCATATTCCGAACTTCTCGACTTTTGAAGGCTTCAAGAAAGTCACCGAGGTGGATACCGGACCCACGGTTCCAACCCTGGTCATGGTATCGCACATCCACCTGTTCGGAATGGGCTTCATCTTCTTCATCATGGGTACGGTGTTCAGCCATGCTTATGTGCGGCCGGTGTGGCTCAAATGCGCCGTCATCGCATTGCCATTCCTCGGCGTCGCGTCGGACATCAGCTCCTGGTATCTCGTCAAGCTGTTCCACCCGTTCGCCCTGGTCGTGATCGGGGGCGGCATGGTGATGGCTGCGTGTTTCGCTTTCATGTGGGTAATCACCATGTACCAGCTCTGGTTCTCCAAGCCGCCACACAGTGTCTTGGAACGCACTGCCCGGTCCGGTGGTGACATTCCCACCATCACGTAACGGATGTGGCCGCCGCACGGACTTGGGAATCAAAGATCCGGCGGCGGCTGCAACTTCGCCCAGCCTACGCAGTAGAACGCCAGGACGAGGGTGACGCTCTGGTCAATATTGGGAGGTTCATGTGATTTATCATATCTTCAAGCCTTCGACTGGCCGCGCCAGAATGATCACGGACGACAAAATCGGCGCAAAATTGCCAAAGAGGAGAACCGGAGAGTGGATTCACGATGCGGATCTCGAAATTGCGCCTGGAGGCAACACTTCGATAGGTGCGTCTTCGGATGAAGTGATCGCGAGCATCCGGCGCGATGGATATTATCTCTGGCTTGAACCGGAAACAGCGGCGCCTGCGCCCCAATTGCACAAGTAAACCCGGAGCGCTCTGACGACTGTCCGCCGGTCAGATTGCAGTACCGTATTCAAGGTCCGTATCGGGATGGCTTTGCACCGCGCAATTTCGCGGCTGGGGCAAACAAGAAAAGCGCAGCAACCACGAAGGCTGCTATTGCAGTGCCTCAACCGGACATCATTCCTGGCCTCCCAGGGAGGGCCAACCTGATCTGCGGCAATGAAATGGGATATTGATCCAGATCAAATTGCGTCAATATGCCGAAAGATTGTTGTGTTCTTTGCTTCCGGCAGATGCTGCGCTGGCGGGGAAATCTCTTGGCTGGTTGCTTTCTGCTTGAAGGCCAATGCGCTGCGAGACGAAGCAAGGTACCGCACCGCATTGGCATTATCCGGCCTGGACGGTTTCACCAGGTCCGCTTGGCGCAACTACACCTCTCATATCATTTCACCCTGACGTTATCCGGCAAGAGGTGCCGACATTTTCGCAACTTTTGCGATCATTTCTGGAAAGCGGACTTGATACGTCAAAAAAACTCCAAAGGAACGCAGTCACGATCGGCATTGCAAACGAGGAGCAACGGCCATGAAAAAACTGTTTTATAGCTGGGGTATTTTTATCAATCTCATGTTGCTTTCGCAGGCGCCTGCATTTGCTGCCACGCAGGAGGAGCTTCTGACGACCATATTTGGCCGGCTGCAATGGTATATTCTGGTCGTGTTCGCGCTCAGCATTTTTATCGGCGTCTATTTCATGAAATCCCAGGACAGACGCCAAACGTCATTGAATCAATTGATCAGGGAGGGAGAGCCGGTCCACTCCGTCGGACCCGACACACTGGTTACCGAGTGTGTGCGATTGATGACGGTCAGAAAAATGGGTGGATTGCTCGTCATGAATGGCAAAAGTCTGTTGGGCATATTCACGGAGCGGGATGCGCTGAACAAGGTGCTGGCTGGTGGGCTTGATCCAAGCAGCACCAAGGTGTCCGAAGTGATGACGAGGGATCCCTACTGCGTGCAGCCCACAATGACCGTCGACGACGCGATGAGGGCAATGACCATGCGGCGCTTCCGGCACTTGCCTGTTGTCAGGGATGGCGAGGTGATCGGCATTGTATCGAGCGGTGACCTTACTCTGTGGCTGGGGCGGTACCGGGAGGAAGAACTCCGTGACCTTGTAGATCTTGATGGCCGGCCCTGAGGCAACGCGATTTGACGTCTCTCCGCAGTGATCAAACCCCGCGAGAATGTATCACCCAAGCGGTCATTAATAAATTTAGAACAGTACTAAGATGCAATTCATCCGGCGCATCAAGGCGGCTCACACGCCATTGCGGACTCCCATCGCAACCGCGCGAATGTCGGCTGGTATCATAAGAATTGCGTCGCGTGGATATGGACACCGCGATTTACTGCCACCAATTTCAAACAATGCTTTGGCAAATGCGCCGAGCATTGAGGTGGGGAGATCATTTTCACATGATTTGCAGGTCCAGTATATTTGCCGCTATCGGCATCATAGGTCTTGTGAGCTTTGGCGCATCGAGTGCTTTTGCGGCCGGGAGCGCGGCGAGCGGAGCAAAACTCTTCACCGCCAATATCTGTTCAGCGTGCCACGCAATAGCCAAGGGCAACCCAAGTCCCGTTGGCCCGAATTTGTTCGGTGTTGTCGGACGCAAGGCCGGAAGCCTGAACGGATACGCCTATTCGCCGGCCATGAAGGCCGCGGGTTTGACCTGGGACGAAGGCACGCTTGTGAAATACGTCATGTCTCCTTCGATCGTTGTTCCTGCCAACAAGATGGTCTTTGCCGGGATCAAGAAGGAGCAAGATGCCGAGGATGTTGCCGCCTACCTGGCAACCTTGAAGTGACTTGGCGGACCTGATCCTGGCGCGCTGGATTTCCGCCATACGGGCAAAACAGGGGCGCCGGCCGACGAACTCGAAAGTGGATGTTTATCTCCACCAATAAAACTCGAAAGCGGAATGAGCGATTTGCCAATTTTCGTTGAGTAAAGGGACATCGTGATGCCCAAGCATATAGTACGTTTGCTGCTATTGTTGGCCGGGTTTGCCATAGTTGCGATTACCGTACGAAACCACGTCGTCGACAAGTCGTTCTACAAAATCGGGCATTATCGGGCTGATGCGGTTGCGGAAATCGCCCAGGACAAGCCGAAGTTCCAGGGTTCGGCGTCCTGTGAATCCTGTCATGCCGTTCAATTCACGGCCTGGTCCAAAAGCATCCATCACAGCACCGACGTCGGCAAAGTCGTCAAATGCGAAGTCTGTCACGGTCCTGGCGGCGGCCGGGATCCTGATCCGGGCTACGTCCACGCGGCGACCGGTCCGGTTCATCCGGTCAATCTGAAGCTTGCCGTTCCAACAGATTCGAGGACGACGTGCGGCGTTTGTCATGAACAGATTGCGGCGCGCCCTCTGCAACAACGCCAGGTCGTGATCAATGATCACGCCGGAACCCAGCAATGTACCCTCTGTCACGACGCGCATTCGCCGCAGACATTCAACGGATCACTTGTTGCCACGGCGGCTCCCGGCAATGCGGTGGCAGGCAAAAGCAAGGCCGGCGCCTGCGCCGCATGCCATGGCGCAGCAGGCATCACAAACGCAAGCCTTCCCGGGCCGACGCTCGCGGGACAGAACCAGGCCTATCTGGCCGCCGCGCTCACGGCCTACAAAACAGGCAAGCGAAGCAATCCCATCATGACGGGCATGGCTGCCACGGTGAACAGTGCGGATATCAATAATATCACGTCCTATTTTTCCAGCCTGAGATGTGAAACTTCCGCGAGCATTGCTGCTCAAGCCGCGGCGGCCCGCAAAGCGGGAGCCGCGATGTGCACCAACTGCCACGGAACGAACGGCGTCAGCACCAGCAGCTCATGGCCGAACCTGGCGGGGCAATCCAAGGATTACATTGCCGCCGCCCTCAAGTCCTATGCGGGCGGCCAGCGGTCCAACGTCATCATGACAACACTCGCCAAGAGCTTGAGTGAACCCGAAATCGATAAGGTGGCGGCCTATTACGCAGGCGCAACTTGCAAGTGAGCGCTTGCGGCCGGCGGGTCAGCCAGATGGAGATTGTCAATGGATGAGAAGGAAAAACTCGAGAAGCAGCAGGCGGGGCGCCGCGCCTTTTTGGGTTGTCTGGGCGGTGCCGTCGCCGGTGGCGCGGTAGCGGTCACGGCGGGTTCCGTCCTGCCCAAGCAGGCGCTTGCCGCGGCAGCCACGACACCCGAGTCACCTCCGGCGCCGGCGGCGAAAGCCTATGACCCGACAAAACACAAATGGGCTTTCGGCGTTGACGCCACGAAATGCATCGGCTGCCTGCGATGCGTCGAAGCCTGCAAGCTGGAAAACGAAGTCGCCCTGGACGCGCATCATTTTCGCACCTGGGTCGAACGCTATGTCTATCTTGACGGGGAAGACACGCCCCATGTCGACAGCCAGGCCGACCCTGTGAATATAGCCGCCGCCGGTACGGAGCGGGACTATCGTTTTTCCAACCGCTACAAGGACGAGAAGGTCGACAAGGCGTTTTTTGTTCCGAAGCTATGCAATCACTGCACGCATCCTGCTTGCGTGCAGGTGTGCCCGACCGGCGCGACCTTCAAGACGGAAGACGGCGCGGTCGTTATCGACCACACCTATTGCATCGGTTGCCAATACTGTGTCCAGGCATGTCCGTATGGCGCGCGTTTCTTCAATCCGGAAAAGCGGGTCACCGACAAATGCACCTGGTGCTATCACCGCATCACAAAGGGATTGATGCCGGCCTGCGTTGAAGTGTGCCCGGTCAGCGCACGCGTCTTTGGCGATCGCAATGACAAGGAAAGCACAATCAGCAAGTTTCTCGCCGACAACCGGGTGGAAGTGCTCAAACCGGAAACCGGCAATGCTCCCAATGTCTTCTATGTTGGCATAGACAAGGATGTAAGCTGATGGAAGCCCTATTCACGCCCGCGGCATTCACGGGCTACACCTATCCCAACGAGACGGTCTTCCCCTGGGGCGTGCTCATCGTCGTCTATCCCTATCTTACCGGCCTGGTGGCTGGCGCCTTCACTGTTTCGAGCCTGTATCAGGTTTTTGGCATGCAGCGCTTCAAGCCGGTGGCGCATTTCGCCCTGCTCGCCTCGTGGTGTCTGATGCTATTCGTGCCCACGCCCTTGCTGTTGCATCTTGGGCATCCCGAGCGCGCATTCAATGCTGTGTTCACGCCGCATTGGACTTCAGCCATGGCCATGTTCGGCTATTTCGCCGGCTTCTACATTCTTCTTCTGACCTTGGAGACATGGTTTGTTTTCCGGCCTCACATCGTGCATCAGGCGCAAACCTTGAAGGGGCTGCCGGGGCTGTTTTACCGCGTCTTGACCCTCGGGTCCTATGATCTGTCCGAGAAGGCAATGCGCTACGACAGCAAGTGGATATTTGCGCTGGCCGTCACCGGAATTCCAGCCGCGCATGGCCTGCACGGTTATGTCGGATTTCTATTCGGCTCTCTCAAGTCCCGGGAATGGTGGTCGTCCGACCTCATGCCGGTTATCTTCCTGTTTTCGGCGATCATATCGGGCACGTCACTGTTGATCGTGCTGTATGTTCTGTCGTGCAAGTTGCGAAGGGTTCCAGTCGATGTCGATTGCGTGAAGGGGATGGGCTACACCCTCTGGGGTTTCGTCATGTTCACCTTGCTGCTGGAGGGGGTGGAGTTCGCCAACATCGTCTACAAGGGCCGGGAGGGAATCGACATGATCATGCTATTCGTGTCCACCCGGCTGCTCATCCCGTTTTTTGTGGTTCAGATTGCCATCGGAGCGGCGACGCCAATCCTCATCCTGTCCTTCCTGTTCTGGCGCGGGGTCGCGGGAAAAGCACTGGTCACAGGAATAACGGTGGCCGGCTGCCTGGTGCTGATCAACGTCATCATGATGCGCTTCAACGTCGTCATCGGCGGCCAGGAAATCGCGAAAACCGGAAAAGGCCTGCTGTATTATCCCTGGGAACTGCTGGGCAGAGAGGGCGTACTGGCCGCTGCTTCAGTTCTGATCGCGCCGTTTCTCCTGATGTTGTTGATGGTTCGCGTGTTTCCGCCCTGGGAAGATGAGACAAAGGCATTGTCGCATTAAGCTCGCTTGCGCCTGATTGGAGCCAGGCAAGGTGGCAAGCCAAAACGGCCCCCGCCGATCATCTCGGCAGGGAAACACGCAATTGAACGCATGACGACAAATTCCACGACCCGGAAGCAGCCATTACCATTCGATCATTTCGAGGTGATGGCTGCGTCCTGGGCGGGAATCCGAGCTACTTGATCGCCCTGAGCGCGGCGTAGGCGTCGGTGGCGGCCTTCTTTGCCGTGACCGCGTCTTTTGACGCAATGCCGGTTTCCGCCGTCGCCACAACCGCCTGGAGTTTGGACTTGGTTGCCGCATCGGTCGTGTCGGGAATCGCCCCTTTACCTGTCTTGGCGCAGGGATTGTCATTGCCGGAATCGAAATCCTTGCCGCTGGAGCCTTCCAGGCAGTTCACGGCGTGATGCAAATGCATGTGAATGGCATCGATGTTCAGGCCTGCGACGGCGTAACCGGCATGGTCGGTCGCGGTGGCGATTTCACTGGCAGCGTCTGCGAGCGCCACAGCGGGAAGCATGACAACCGCGCCGAGCGCGGCGGCAAATGCGTATTTCACAAACATGGCATTCTCCCTGAAATTTTTGATGGAGTCGCCGGTCGGGGCGCTCCGCTCAAATTGACATTGGCCCAAAAGCCCGGGCACCGGCCTGACTTCGTACCTGCCCCCGAAATGGGACACGTTATTGCCGCGCATGATCGGCAAAATCCTCGCTGATGTCAGCATCAATAACAGCCTGAAGTAAAGCCGACCGGGTTACATTAGAATGAGACTGGTTGGCGGCGTCACGGATTTCACGCATGACCGAATTTTCGTGTTTGAAAATCCGCCAGGGCTCCTGACAGCGGGCTCAGCTGGTGGTGCGCCCGCCCGGCCTGTTCAGCGAAGTGGATTTCATTGATAGCCCCCACGAAATGGCGGTGCTCCGAATCGAGCCTCATTTGGCCGGCCGTGAATTCTTCCGTCCAGGCCGAAAACGCCAGCGCCATTGCCAAAAATGCCGTGATTACGGGACGCTGGTATTTTGCCTTATAGTTGCCTCCCTACGATCGCGAGTTTCCATGGGGCAATCAGGCAACAGCATTTTGCGCCGCCGGGCGGCGGGTCTTTCGCCCAACGATCCGGTCCCAGCCGATCGTGATTGCGGCGAGACGGTAGCAGGACCGCGTGAACCGGGATGGCCGGTCGCCGGGTTCCTGACTGCAATTGCGATATTGGTTGTTTGCGCTTCAGTCGCACCCGGCGCCGTCCATGCGCAGGACGCTGACAGCCCACTCACGCAACAGCAGTTCGAAGATTATGAACAAGGCGCTGCCGTTGGGCTCGGCGATTCGGACCTGCGATACCTCGCCGACAATCAAATTCGCATCCCCAACGAGTTAAGCCCGGCTCAACTGGGCGGGCTCCATCGCGTCGTCAGCGACCCAAAAATGCAGAAGGACCCGGCAACCCGAAAGATGCAGGTGGACTATTACTTGAACCTTGCCGTCAAGCAGACGATTCAGTGCGCCATCAATCCGGGAGGAGCAAATTGCGACAAAGCCCGATAATCCGGGCATTGCGCGAATATCATCATCCGCGTCAGAAGGGCTTGACCATTGTAAGGATCACGATCGCGATCATGAACAATGTCGGAACCTCATTCAGTATCCGGTAGAATCGCTCTGATCTCGTGTTGGTGTCGTTTGCGAAATCCTTGCGGCAGCGGGCAAGAAATCCGTGCGCTCCGCTCAGGCCCAATACCAGAAGAAACTTGAGTTGCAGCCAGACGTCGAGATAGGCGCCTGTGAGCCAGGCCAGCAGCGGCCCCAGGATCCACACCACGACCATCGCCGGGTTGGTGATGAGGCGCAGCAATTTTCCTTCCATGATCTTGAAGCGTTCGGATTCGGGCGAACCCGGCACGGTCTGGGTGTGATACACAAACAGGCGCGGCAGATAGAGCATGCCGCTCATCCAGGCGATCACGGCGATGACATGGAACGCCTTGATCCAGTCGATATAAGCGGAAAGGGCGTCTCGGATTGCGTTCATCCGGCGTGGTTCCTGTTTGGGGCGGAATTCGCCATTGCGGCCGCGCCCCCGGTTGCAGCGGTGTCTGTATCAGAATCGTTGAATCGGAAACAACTCCGGCAAGGAATTCCGGCCGGGTTTGTCATGCCGATTGAGGCAACCACGCGCTTTTCCGCCCTTGGCGCCGTCCTGCTGTTGCAACTTTGCCACCGCCGCATGGTTTCTTGCTGGAATTGATCAGGATCAAGGTCCGGCAGGGCGATTATTCCAATGATTACAGGTGGTTCGCCACTGACAAAGAGCTAGGGACCGGATGGCCTGCCGGATATTTTGTACCAGCGTGATTGAGACTACTGCATAGCCGGCGTTCCATCTAGATGGGGTGGCGCGGGCATAAAAGTCTGCGGCGCAGGTGGCCGATATCCCAGTGATGAATGAGGTCTGACGGTGTTGTAGTGGTGGCGCCATTGTTCGATGAGGACCTTGGCTTCCTTGAGGCTGCAGAAGATTTCGCCATTGAGCAGCTCGTCCCGCAGCTTGCCGTTGAAGCTTTCGCAATAGCCGTTCTCCCAGGGGCTGCCTGG
>CAIOFO010000123.1 GCA_903857685.1 uncultured Alphaproteobacteria bacterium | reverse complement strand
GTCGGCCGCACCGGGCCAGACCAGGAACAGGCCATCCTGCCCGAACCACAGCCGCGACTTGTCGCGGTTGGGCACCCAGGCAGCGTTGCCGCTGGCCAAGCGGCGCAGGGCATCGACCAGATAGCGTTCCAGATGCGAACCGTACTGCGGCGAGCCGTAGCGGTCGGCGTTGGCGACCAGGTTGCGGTCGATGACCAGCGCCAGCGAGCGGCGCACCAGTCCGTCGAGGATATTGTGTTCGCGATAGACCGGGATGCCGCTGATGCTGGCCAGCATATGCGGCACGATTACCGTGTTGTCCTCGGTCAGGTCGGCCATCACTGCTGGCGGTACGACATGGGGCAGCGCGAACAGACCCAGGCCGCGCGCTTCGCCGGCCTGCGGTCGCCAGCGCACGAAATAACGTTCCGCGCCACGTGCCGCCAGCCAGTCCGCCAGCGGTTGCAGGAAGGCCGGCCACGCGGCGCCGGCGGCGTCGGTGACAATGACATGACTCATCAGCCGATGTAGTTCGCAGCACAGCCCGGCGATGAACGTCGCATGGCGCCAGCGCGGCTCCAATTGCCGGCGTGCCGTGATACTCATCTGGCCCGAGAAAATGTGCGCGTCGGTGCCTTGCAGGCTGAAAAACGCGGTTTCCAGGCCGAGTCGCAGCAGACCACCGGGCATGCTGAAGTAATTGTCGGCGGTCGCCGGCAGCAGATGCACGCAGGCGGCGTATCGACGTAACAGCATCAGCACATCACGCTCGAAACTGTCCCGGTCGGTGCCGTAACACAGCTTGATGCGGGCGATCAGATCGGCTTCACCGGCCAGCAGATCTTCGACCGGCACGGCGGCGAAGCCCGGGTCGGAAGCGGCATAGGACTTGGCGGGAGCGGGCGTGACGGTCATGGCTGGACCGAATGCGATAGGGCAGGAGAGCGTCAATTTTTCGCTCTGCTGCCGCGCCTGTCGCGCGGAAACGCGGCCTATTTGGCGGGGCTATCGCCTTTGGCACGGGGGCAGCGCTTATGGAAGAGCGCGAGTATGCCCAGTTGGCGTCCGCTCATGTCGATGCTGGCGCGTGCTGGGTAGGAGGCTTGGATGCGAGGGTCCACGTGGAAGCGCTCCAGCAGTTTGCAGAACGGGCAGGGAGCCCCCAGATGCGCCACGGTGCCTACGGCGGCGAGAAATTCGCAGCCGCAGTTGGGACAGGTCAGTACCGACAGCACAGGTGCGCGGGCCAGCCAGATGCCCTCGATGCAGGAGACCAGGTTGAAAGCCCGATCCAGACTGATGCGGCAGGGTGGCGCGGTAACGGCCCGATAGGCACGATAGGCACAAACCATGGCTTCGCCGACATTCAGTCCCTGGCCGCGCAACTGGTGATACTTAGCGCCGATGAGGCAGGCGTCGGTGCGCAGGATGAGATTGGCACTGTGGTACCACTCGACCGAGTTGGGTGCGCGTCCGCGCGGGATGGTGCGGGCATCGGGGAAGAAGAGCCGTTGCACCTGACACGGCGGCATGCCGGTAATGAGATGAATCGTTTTAAGGCGAGCGCCGAGCGCCGCCAGTTGTTTCGCCAGTTGGATGGCGCGCAGGTGCCGGTCGCCGCGGGTTGGCATGGACGTTCACTCCTGGCGGATATCCATCGGTTTGGGCTGGCGGACCAGCGCCAGGGGTCCGACCAGGGGCCTGGGTGTGCTCAACAGGGTCACCAGGTCGGCGCGCGGCGGGAACAGCGTGGTGTCGCCGATGTGGATCACCAGGGAGTACAAATCGTCGAGGCTT
>CAIOFO010000122.1 GCA_903857685.1 uncultured Alphaproteobacteria bacterium | reverse complement strand
GTGGCGGGGCCCGGCATCGCCGCCCATTGCGTCTATCGAGACGATCAGTTCGCGCGCCATGGGCACCCTTCCTCGCTTAGAGAGTAAGGGATTTAGCTCTTGGCTTTCACGACTTCGCGGTCGGAATAATGGCCGCAGGCGCCACAGACATGATGGGGCCGCTTGGGTTCGCCGCATTTGGGGCAGTCGGCATGCGCGGGCACCGCCAGGGCATGGTGCGAACGGCGCATATTGCGGCGCGACGGCGAGGTTTTTCGTTTCGGGACCGCCATGGCGGGTTTCTCCTAAAAAGCCGGGGCAAAAGCCCAAGCAAAGCAAGGCGGCGTGGGTAGCAGGAAAAGCGGCCCGGATACAAGCCGAATTCCCCGTCCGGACGCCCTGTTTTCGCCGATTAACCCCCCGATTTCAGGGCCTTAAGCACGGCAAAGGGACTTTCGGGCTTATCCGCCATGCCTTCCGGCGGGGCAAATTCCACTCCCGGGGCCCTGGGATAGGGGGCAATCGCCAGCAGAAACTCCTCCATCAGGGGGCCGGCCAGGTCGTAATGCAGGCTCTCGATTTCGTCCGGCAACTCGTCGTCGCCGGGGGTGACGATGACCTCTTTTTCCACCCCGGCGCGGTGCAGGTTGGGGGTGTGGTGCAGTTCCCGCACAAAGTCCCGGGCGATGCGGGCGACCAGCGGTTCCAGCGTCACCACACAGGCCTGGATGATTTCCGCGGCCAGGTCGTAATGCAGCGCGAAGCGTGTGGGCGACAGTTTCTTCAGGACAATGCGGGCGGAGAATTTCGGCACCTCCAGGACACCGGCCGCCTTGACCAGTGCGGCGCGTTCCGCCGCATCGGCGTCCACAACGACTTCGTCGCCGGTCTGGCCCAGCCGGCCAAGATTATAGGGGCGCGATAGCGGCGCGTCGTTCATGGCAGCGGCCCGAAATCCGGCGCCTGAGGCGGCGACGCCGCCAGCGCCTTGCGCGCGCTTTGCACATAAGCGGCCAGCGCCCGCGCATGATCATCCACCACCGCACCGCGCCAGACATTGCGCGCCAGCGCCTCGGCCATTTCTTCATCCGTCGCAGCTGCGCCATAGGCGGCAAGACGGCCGTAAAATGCGTTCGCCATCGCCTTCATGCGCCGGCCCATGCCCATGTCGCTGACGCCCTGCTCCCGCAGCGCCTCGTCAAAGCCCACGAAAAGCGCATCGGTCAGCGCCTGCGCCGCTTGGCTATCGCCGGCCGCCTGCAGCCGCACCAGCACCAGCCAGGCATGCAGCGTCACCATGTCGAAACGCCCGTCCATGGTGTCGGGCACGCGAAAGCCGCTGAAGAAACGCGGCGCCCGCGCGCGCGCGATGATCTGGTGTTCCAGGGACCGTCCCAGTTCCTTGCGAACGCCCGATTTTCTTAACAAATTCAACATGAAACCCGGCTCCGGGCGCGTTGCTCTTGCAACCTGCCTGCGCCAAGGTTAGCACATCTTTGTGAGCCCGCTTCAGGAATGAATATGCCGTACAAGTATCTTCTCCTTTGCGCCGCCGCTTTCCTGATCGCGTGCACACCGGTGACCAACCAGCGCGGCTATCTGGAGGACAAGGACGTCGTCGCCGGCATCCGGCCCGGCAACGATACCAAGACCAGCGTGCAGGAAAAGCTGGGCTATGCCTCCACCACGGCGACCTTCGGCGGCGATGCCTGGTATTATATTTCCCAGACCGAACGGCAGATCGCCTTTTTCTCCCCCACGGTCCAGCAGCGCAGCATCCTGGCGGTCTATTTCGACAAGGCCGGCAAGGTCACCGGCATGCGCCATTACACGCTGGCCCAGGGTCACCTGATCAGCCTGGAAGACCGCACCACCCCGGCGCGCGGCCGCGAACTGACCTTCCTGCAGCAGTTGCTGAATGCCACGCCCGCCGGCCAGACCGGCATGCAGGAAACCAATCCGGGCGGCGGCGCGCCCTAGGCCTTCGGCCTTTCTAATTATCCCCCTCTGTCTTCGCTGGCCCGAGGGCCAGCTAAGACACCTCCCCCTTCTATGCGCTTCGCGCGAAGGGGGAGCCCGGCCTGCGTTCGCCAAAAGAAAAAGGCGCGGACAAGTGCCGCGCCTTTTT
>CAIOFO010000121.1 GCA_903857685.1 uncultured Alphaproteobacteria bacterium | reverse complement strand
TGCTCCGCGTCTCCCAGCGCCACCCTGCCGTGCGTTTCATCCTGGTCGGCGACGAAGTGGTGCTGAACGATTTGCTGGCCAGGCATGCCAAGCTGCGCGAACGCGTCACGGTGCGCCATGCCCCCGATCGCGTCTCGATGGAAGACAAGCCCAGCCATGTCCTGCGCCGCGGCCAGAACACCTCGATGTGGCGCGCCATTGAATGCGTCAAGAACAAGGAAGCCGAAGTCGCGGTCTCGGCCGGCAATACCGGCGCCTTGATGGCGATGAGCATGTTCCAGCTGCGCACCCTTGAGAATATCTCGCGTCCCGCCATCGCTTCGATCTGGCCCACCTTGCGCGGCCAGAGCGTGGTGCTGGATTGCGGCGCCAATGTCGGGGCCACCGCCGAGCAGCTGGTGGAATTCGCCATCATGGGCGAGGCCTTCGCCCATGCCATTCTGGGGCTGGAAAGGCCCACCGTCGGCATCCTCAATGTCGGCACCGAGGAGCAGAAGGGCAATGACGGCGTCAAGGAAGCCGCCAACATCCTGCGCCACAGCAATCTGCCGCTGGCCTTTCACGGCTTCATCGAAGGCAACGACATCGCCGAGGGCACCGTGGACGTGGTGGTGACCGACGGCTTCACCGGCAATATCGCGCTCAAGACCGCCGAGGGCACCGCCAAGCTGGTGGGGCAATTCCTGCGCCGCTCGCTGACCCGCTCGCTGCTGGGCCGCATCGGCGCCTTCATCGCCTCCGGCGCCCTGTCGGCGCTGCGCCGGCGTCTTGATCCGCGCGCCGCCAATGGCGGCATTTTCCTGGGGCTGGGCGGCATGGTGGTCAAAAGCCATGGCGGCACCGACGCCACCGGCTTCGCCGCCGCGCTCGACATGGCCATCAGCATGGCACGCGCCGACATCAATACGCGCATCATCGCCGACCGCGCCCGCCTCACTTTGGCGCAAGGGGCGCCCGCGCAGGTGCTGCAAACGTGATCCGCACCCGTGTCATCGGCAGCGGCGCCTATATGCCCGCCAATATTGTCACCAATGACGATCTCGCCAAGCGGGTGGATACGTCTGACGAATGGATTCGCGAGCGCACCGGCATCCGCCAGCGCCATATCGTGGCGGAAGGCGAAAAAACCTCCGACCTGGCGCTGGCCGCCGCCCGCGCCGCGCTCCAGGATGCCGGGCTGGATGCCGCCGAAATTGACCTGGTGATCTGCTGCACCACCACCCCGGACGAGACCTTTCCCGCCACCGCCACGGTTGTGCAGGCCAGACTGGGCATGACGCGGGGCGCGGCGTTCGACCTGCAGGCCGTCTGTTCCGGCTTTATCTATGGCCTGTCGGTGGCCGACAACATGATCCGCGGCGGCCAGGCCCGCACCGTGCTCCTGATCGGAGCGGAAAGCATGAGCCGGCTGCTGGACTGGAGCGACCGCACCACCTGCGTGCTGTTCGGCGATGGCGCCGGTGCGGTGGTGCTGCAGGCCTATGAAGGCAAGGGCGACAATTCCGATCAGGGCATTCTCAACACCAAGCTGTTCTCGGATGGGCGGCTGCACGACATGCTCTATGTGGATGGCGGCCCGTCCTCGACCCGGACCACCGGCTTTTTGCGGATGCAGGGCAAGGAAGTCTTCCGCCATGCCGTCACCAATATCTCGGCCGCCATCAGCGCCTCGGCGGACGGGGCGGGCATCGCCATTTCCGACATTGACTGGTTCGTGCCGCACCAGGCCAACCAGCGCATCCTGGACGGAACGGCCAAAAAGCTGGGCATTCCGCCGGAAAAAGTGATTTCGACCGTGGCCCTGCACGGCAATACCTCGGCCGCCTCGGTGCCCTTGGCGCTGGAAACGGCCGTCCGGGACGGGCGGATCAAGCGGGGCGACCTGATCCTCTTGGAGGCCATGGGTGGAGGCTTTACCTGGGGCGCCGCTCTTATTCGGTGGTGAGCACTTAAACTGCTTCCCCTATCCATTTGATATTGACGGGAAATCGCCTCTGGCCTAGTTTTCCACAGGGCTTTGAGAGTCGATAGCATGACAACCGACACATTAACGCGTGCCGATCTGACCGAAGCGGTTTTCCAGGCTGTCGGGCTTTCCCGCACCGATTCGGCACAGATGGTCGAGGACATGCTGGAAGAAGTCTGCGGCGCGCTCGCCAAGGGCGAAACCGTAAAACTGTCATCTTTTGGAACTTTCGCGGTGCGCCAGAAGTCGCAGCGCATGGGCCGCAATCCCAAGACCGGCGATGAAGTGCCGATCGCGCCGCGCCGGGTGCTGGTGTTCCGCCCCAGTCATGTTCTGAAGGCCGTGATCAACGGCCAGACGCCGTCGCCGGAAAAAGAGGATTAACGCTTGTCGTCCGCAGCTCTCGCCGCGCCACTCAAGTCACCGGACGCTTTTCGCACCATCAGCGAAGTCGCCCTGGAGCTCGACGTGCCGCAGCATGTGCTGCGTTTCTGGGAAAGCCGCTTCGTCCAGATCAAGCCGGTCAAGCGGGCAGGCGGCCGGCGCTTTTATCGCCCGGAGGATGTGGACCTGCTGCGCGGCATTCGCGGGCTGCTTTATTCCGACGGCCTGACCATCCGCGGCGTGCAGAAGGTTCTCAAGGAACGGGGCCTGCGCCATGTCGCCGGCATCGGCCGGGGCGCCACGCCGGATGCGATGGTGATCGAGAAGATCGTCTTTGTTGAAAAACCCGTTGCCGAAGCGGCGCCGGCGAAAAAGCGCGCGCCGCATCTGCGCGCCGTGCCGTCGCCCATCAGCCTGCCGTTTTTCGACGAAGAACCCGGCATTGACGAAAAGCCCGCACCGGTGAAGCCGGGCCTGGCGGCGGAAGAGCGTTACAAGCTCAAGACGCTGCTGGGCGAGCTGGAAGGCCTGAAACGCCGCCTGAAAACGGCGCGCCGCGGCCTCTGACATCATCCTGATTTAAGCCGATTTTTCTCGGTTTTGGCTGTTGTGGCGGGGAGGGTGTCCCCCTATATTCCGCCGCCCCGAGGGTTTTTTGCCCTCAAAATTCAATGTCGGAACGTGGCGCAGCCTGGTAGCGCACTTGTCTGGGGGACAAGGGGTCGCAGGTTCAAATCCTGTCGTTCCGACCATTCATTTCCGCGCGCATGCGCGGAAATGAATGCCAAGCGGCCCGCGCGACAGCGTCTTAAGGGCCGCGCGGCAGGCGAATACGCCGGCCGTGACGCACAGATGAATGCCAAGCCCGCCCGCCGCGACAGCGGGGAAAGGCGCGGCAGGCTAAAACACCGGCCCGTAAGCGGCCATTGAAGAGGTTTGAAGATCATGGCCGCCACCCGTCTTACGCTTGCGCAGGCAAATCAGATCATCGCCGCCGCTTTTGCCAAGGGGCGCGAACTGAACCTCAAGCCGCTCAGCGTGGTCGTGCTCGACGCCGGCGGCCACCTGATTGCCTTTCAGCGCCAGGACGGCGCGTCCAACATGCGCTTCGAAATTGCGCGGGGCAAAGCCGCGGGCGCGCTTGCGCTTGGCGTGTCCTCCCGCACCCTCGGCACCATGGCGGCGGAACGGCCGAGCTTCGTGGCCTCTCTGGGCGCCATCGCTATGGGGGGACTCATTCCCGTGGCGGGCGGCGTGCTCATTGCCGGTGACGAAAATACGGTGATCGGGGCGGTGGGCGCGACAGGTGACACATCGGACAATGACGAAATCTGCGTCCTTGAAGGCATCAAGGCCGCCGGGCTGACAGCGAAAAGCTAAGCCGTGCTGGCCCTCGCTTGCGCTCGGGCGTTCGACGCTTTCGCAGGTCCACCGGACCTGCTCACGCGCTTGCGCGCGCCGCGTCTCACTCCAGCACATCCGCCGCGTCGGGATGGCGCTTGAACCAGGCCACGGCATAGGCGCAGCGGGGCACGATCTGGAGATTTTTCTCCCGCGCCTGCGCCACGATCGCGGCCATCAGGCGTCCGGCGGCGCCGGTGCCGCGCAAGGCGGGATCGGCCTCGACATGGACAATGACATAACGGTTGTCGTGCCGGCGGTAATCGGCAAATGCGGTCAGGCCGTTCTCGGCCAGCTCGAAGCGAAGTTTTTTGGCATTGTCGATCACGGCTGCGGTTCGCGGTACATCCAGGGCAGCGCCAGTCCGATGGGCAGGATCCACAAACTCCCCGCCAAGGCATAGAAGAACAGGTTCACATACCAGGCCGCCTGCGGCAGGACATGCACGGCAATGCCCATGACGAACAGGGCATAGACCGGCAGCCAGACCAGAATAATTATCAAGGTGGCGATCAGCTTTTTGATCCGGGGCGACATTTGCGGCATTTCCTTGGGCGCGGGGAGAGGCTATCAGACGGCATGCAGGGCAGGCAAAGCTTCTGGAAAACGCGCAAGGCGGTGGGAGTGTGGCTGCTTGCCATTGCCGCCGTCATCATGGGCATGGTGACCATCGGCGGGCTGACGCGCATCACCGGCTCCGGTCTTTCGATCACCGAATGGGATCCCATCATGGGGGCTCTGCCGCCGCTGAATGACGCGGCCTGGGCCGAGGCCTTCGCCAAGTACCGGATGATCCCGCAGTTCCTCATCGAGAACAGCAACATGACGCTGGCGGGCTTCAAGGGCATATTCTGGTGGGAATGGACGCATCGTCTGCTGGGCCGGTTGCTGGGCGTGCTGTTCATCGTGCCTTTCGCGTGGTTCGCCTGGGCGGGCGCCATCCGCAAAAGCGAATGGCCGCGATTTGTCGTGCTGTTCCTGCTGGGGGGCCTTCAGGGCTTCATCGGCTGGTGGATGGTGGAAAGCGGGCTGGAGACGCGCATCTCGGTCAGCCAGTACCGGCTGGCGATTCACCTGGGCGCGGCGATCCTGCTGCTGGGCGCCATTCTTTGGATCGCGCTGGAATATATCCGCGACCTGACGGGAGAAAGGCGCAAGCCCTGCCGCGCCTTCGCCCTAGCGGCGCTGATCTATGTCCAGATGCTGCTGGGCGCATTGGTGGCGGGGCTGCATGCGGGCCTGATCTACAATACCTGGCCGGACATGGACGGGCGCAGCTTTCCCGAAAAGGCCTTCGCGATTTCACCCTGGTGGCTGAACCCGTTCGAGAATCCCGGCCTGGTGCAGTTCGACCACCGCATCGGCGCCTATATCGTGGCGGGTGTCGCTTTCTATACTTACACCAATGGCCTGCTCCTGATTGGCGCGGCAAAAACAAGCGCCAAGCTGCTGGGCGCCCTGACCGCCCTGCAGATCGGGCTGGGCATCGTCACCCTGCTGATGCAGGCGCCGGAAGGACTGGCGGCGCTGCACCAGGTGGTGGCCGCGACGCTGTTCTGCGTCGCGATCTGGCATGCCTATGAGTTGCGCTATTCCGCCATCGCCTGATCCAGATCGGCAATGATGTCGGCGACATCCTCGATGCCGATGGACAGGCGCACCACGTCATTGCCGGCGCCGGCCCTGGCACGGTCGTCATCCGACAATTGCCGGTGGGTGGTGGAGGCCGGATGGATGATCAGGCTGCGCGTGTCGCCGACATTGGCCAGATGAGTGAACAGCTTGACGTTGTTGACCAGCCTGATGCCGGTGTCATAGCCGCCCTTGAGACCGAAGGTGAAAACGCTGCCCGCGCCCCTGGGACAATATTTCCTGTGCAGGGCATGGCAGGCATTGTCTTCCAGCCCGGCATAATTGACCCAGGCAACCTTGGGATTGGCCTTCAGCCATTTGGCGACCGCCAGGGCATTGTCGGAGTGCTTCTGCACGCGCAGCGGCAAGGTCTCGATGCCGGTCAGGACCAGAAAGGCGTTCATCGGCGACAGCGACGCGCCCAGGTCGCGCAGGCCCAGAACGCGGGTGGCGATGGCGAATGCCATGTCGCCGAAAGTCTCCCACATCTTCATGCCGTGATAGGAGGCATTGGGCTCGCTGAGGGAGGGAAACTTGCCGCTGCCCCAGTCGAACTTGCCGCCGTCCACGATCACGCCCGCCATGGAGTTGCCGTGACCGCCAAGGAACTTGGTGGCGGAATGCACCACGATGTCGGCGCCCCATTCCAGCGGCCGGATCAGGTAGGGCGAGGCCAGGGTATTGTCCACGATCAGCGGCACGCCGCCGTCATGGGCAATTTTTGAGATGGCCTCGATGTCGGTGACGATGCCGCCGGGATTGGCGATGCTTTCGATGAAGACGGCGCGGGTGCGCTCATTGATGCCCGCCTTGAAGGTCTCGGGCTTGGTGGCGTCGGCCCAGTTGGTGTGCCAGTCGAATTTGGCGAAGCCCTGGGAGAACTGGTTGATCGAGCCGCCATAAAGCTGGCGGGCGGCCACGATATTGTCGCCCGGCGACATCAATGTGTGCAGCGCCAGAAGCTGCGCCGCATGGCCCGACGCGCAGGCCAGGCCCGCCCGGCCGTTTTCCAGCGCGGCAACACGTTCCTCCAGCACCGCCGTGGTGGGATTCATGATGCGGGTATAGATGTTGCCGAAGACCTGCAGATTGAACAGCGCCGCGGCCTGGTCGGCGTCTTCAAAGGCAAACGCCGTGGTCTGGTAGATCGGCGTCGCGCGCGCCCCGGTGGCGGGATCGGGCTGCGCCCCGGCATGAACGCTCAGGGTGTTGAAACCATATTCGGCCATGCGTGGCTCCTATGAACGATTGAGGCTGCCGCCCTTGCCGAACAAAAGCGGTTTGCGGTTGTCAATGATTTTGCGGTTGATGCCCATCCAGCCCAGCTCGCCGGAAAAGCGGCCATGCTCGATCTTGGGGCAGCGGTCCATGATGACAGTGAGGCCGGCATCGGTTGCGAGTTCTTCCGCTTCCGGGCTGATGACGCCCAATTGCATCCAGATGATCTTGAAGCCCAAACGGTCTTTTTCCGCTAGGGCTTCGCGCACGATGCCGGGGGCATATTGGGACTCGCGGAAGATATCGATCATGTCCACCGGAGCGGGAACGTCTTTCAGCGACGCATAAACCTTCTGGCCGAGGATTTCCTGGCCCGCCATGCCGGGATTGACCGGGATTATTTTGTAGCCCTTGTTCAAGAGATACATCATGGCGAAATAGGACGGGCGGATGGAATTGCCGCTGGCCCCCACCATGGCGATGGTCTTCACCGAACGCAGGATGGATTTGATCAGCGTGTCGGGATAATTCATTCCGGCCACTTGGGATCACGTTTCTCAAGAAAGGCGCCGATGCCTTCGCGCGATTCCGCGTGCAGCATGTTCTCGGTCATCACCTGGGCGGCATAGGCATAGGCGTCTTCCAGCTTCATTTCGAGCTGCTGGTAGAAGGCGTGCTTGCCGGTGCGGATGGTGGCATAAGGTTTGGCGGCGATCCTGGCGGCCAGCGCCATGGTTTCGGCGGTGAGGCTTTCCGGCGCCACGGCGCGGTTGATCAGGCCGATCCGCACCGCTTCGTCCGCCGTCACCATCTCGCCGGTCAAGAGCATCTCCATCGCCTGCTTGCGCGGCACGTTGCGGGAGAGCGCCACCATGGGCGTGGAGCAGAACAATCCGATATTGACGCCGGGGGTGGCGAACTTCGCCGTATTTGTGGCAACCGCCAGGTCGCAAGTGGCGACCAGCTGGCAGCCCGCCGCGGTGGCCACGCCCTGGACCTCGGCGATCACCGGGCGGGGATGGCTGACGATGGCCTGCATCAGCCTGGAGCATTGGGTGAAGAGGGCGGCGAAAGCCTCCTTGCCCTTGTCACGGCCGGCGCGGGCTTCGTTCAGTTCGCGCAAATCATGGCCGGCGGAAAAGACCGGGCCATTGGCGGCGATCACGATCACCCGCACCGAGGGATCGGCGGCGGCCTGGTCCAGAGCATCCAGAAGATTGAGCATGAGAGCGGAGGACAGTGCATTGCGGGCCGCGGGGCGGTTGAGGGTTAGGCGCAGTACGCCACCCTGGTAACTGGACAAGAGCAAAGATTCGAGCGTGATCATGGCGCGGGAGTTTAATGCGCCGGCGCGGCAATTACAGTTTTATTTGCGCCGGGCCGTTGCGCAAGGAACGGGTGCTGCGTCATCCGGTGATGCTTGCGGATCGGATTCCCTGCCCATAGGATTGCGGCATGGAAAATTCCGCCATTTCCGGGGACGAGCAGAATTTGCTGCACATGCGGTCGGTGCAGCCCTTTGCCGTGTGGTTCCAGGGCTTCACGGAAGCCGAACTGGATTTCATCACCGAATATGGCGATGCGCTGGGCCACAACAAGGCCACCATCCAGGGACGGGCGCGGGAAGATGTCTATGACAGCGTGCGCATCACCCGCACCGCCTGGATCACCAACAATCCGCAAACCGCATGGATCTACGACCGCATGGCGCGGATCGCGCGGCACCTGAATGATATTGTCTATCGCCTGGACCTCACAAGTCTGTCCGAGCAACTGCAATACACCGTCTATGACGCGGCGGAAGGCGGCCATTACGACTGGCATGTCGATCACGGCGCCCTGACGCCCGCCCCGCGCAAGCTGTCGCTGGTCCTGCAGTTGAGCGATCCGGCAAGCTATGAGGGTTGCGAACTGGAAATCCATGCCGCCAACCAGATCGAAACCCCACCCAAGACACGCGGCACGGTGATCGCGTTTCCGTCCTATGCCCTGCACCGCGTGACGCCGATCATCTCGGGCACGCGCAAATCGCTGGTGGCCTGGATTTCGGGGCCCTTGCTGCGGTAGTCCGGGGAATGGGAAAGCCGATCCCCCATAAAAAAAGAGCCGATGGCTTTCGACGCCGGCTCCCTCGGTAATGCCCTGCGGTTTTCACCTTCGGGCAGTGCCTAGGTCCGACACTGACACCTATTACCCTACATTAATAGCGGGTATTCCAGTTTGCGAAGTGTAACATCGCCTTCCAGTTACGGTATTATGATACCGCACGGCGAAAAAGCCGGGAAATGCGACATTTCTGTTGACGGGCAGGGCGGTGATCCGTATATCGCGCCGTCCAACAACGAGAAATCGCCATGAAAACCTACTCGGCTCGCGCCTCCGAGATCGAAAAGAAGTGGATCCTGATCGACGCCGAAGGGCTGGTCGTGGGCCGTCTTGCCTCGATCATCGCCATGCGCCTGCGCGGCAAGCACAAGCCCACCTACACCCCCCACATGGATTGCGGCGACAATATCGTCGTCATCAACGCCGCCAAGGTGGTGCTGACCGGCAACAAGCTGAAGAAGAAAGTCTATTATCGCCACACCGGCTATATCGGCGGCATCAAGGAACGCACCGCCGGCGCCGTGATGGCGGGCAAGTTCCCCGAGCGGGTGCTGGAGAAGGCGGTTGAGCGCATGGTGCCGCGCGGTCCCCTGGGCCGCCGCCAGATGTCCAATTTGCGCGTTTATCCCGGCGCCGCCCATCCGCATGAGGCGCAGACGCCCGTGACGCTGGATGTCGGCGCGATGAACCCCAAGAACACCAATTACAAGACGAAGGCGGCTTAAGTCATGGCTGATGAAAACAAGTTCGGCGAACTCAAGACCACGCTGATCAAGGCCAAGGTCAACACGCCGGAAGACGCGGCCAAGGTTGACAACAAGCGCGACAGCAAGGGCCGCGCCTATGCCACCGGCCGCCGCAAGGAATCGGTGGCGCGGGTCTGGCTCAAGCCGGGCAGCGGCAAGATCACGGTCAATGGCCGCGACGAGAAGACCTATTTCGCCCGTCCGGTGCTGCGCATGATCCTGCGCCAGCCCCTGATCGCCACCAATCGCGACGGCCAGTTCGACGTCATCGTCACCGTCAATGGCGGCGGACTTTCGGGCCAGGCGGGCGCAGTGCGTCACGGCATTTCGCGGGCGCTGGTGAATTACGAGCCCAGCTTGCGCGCAGCTTTGAAGCCGGGCGGCTTCCTCACCCGCGATCCGCGTGCCGTGGAACGCAAGAAGTATGGCCGTCCGAAGGCTCGCCGCAGCTTCCAGTTCAGCAAGCGCTAAACGGCTTTTGTCATTCCCGAAGCAGCGGGTGGGCGAAAGCCCGCCCGCTGTTTTCTTTTGAGCGGCCCCCCACTTCCATTTGATAAGAGGACGCATCATGACGGCCAGGATTTTCATAGACGGAGCGGCGGGCACCACGGGCCTGGAAATCCGCCAGCGGCTGGCGGAGCGCAGCGATTTGTCGGTGGTGGCGCTGGGCGAAGCCGAGCGCAAGGATGCCGGCGCGCGCAAGGCCGCGCTCAACGAAGCCGACCTGGTGATCCTGTGCCTGCCGGACGATGCGGCGCGGCAGGCCGTGGCGCTGATCGACAACCCCGCGGTGCGGGTGATCGACGCTTCCACCGCCCACCGGGTGGCCGATGGCTGGGCTTACGGTTTCGCCGAATTGATGCCGGGCGGTTACCGGACCATCGCGGCGGCCAGGCGGGTGGCCAATCCCGGCTGCTGGGCGACGGGCTTCCTGGCGCTGGCGCGGCCGCTGGTGGCGGCCGGGCTTGTGCCCGCCGATTTTCCCCTGACGGTGCATGGCGTCTCCGGCTATTCCGGCGGCGGCAAGAGCATGATCGAGGAATTCGAGAAGAAGGATTCGCCGGTCCATGTCGAAACCGTGCATCGCGCTTATGCGCTCGGCCTTGGCCACAAGCATCTTCCCGAAATGATGCGCCATGCCGGCCTCAGCCATCCGCCGCTGTTCTCGCCCAGCGTGGCGCGTTTCTACCGCGGCATGCTGGTGGAGGTACCGCTGCAGTCCTGGGCGCTTCCGGGCAGGCCGTCGCCACGCGATATTCATGCCGCGCTGGCGTCGGCCTATCCCGGCCGGCCGCTGGTCGAGGTCGCCAGCCTGGAAGAGGCGGCGGCGCTCAAGAGCCTGGACGCCGAGCTCCTGGCCGGCAGCAACAAGATGAAGCTGTTTGTCTTTGCCGATGACAGAGCGGGGCAGGTCCGGCTGGTGGCGGCACTCGACAATCTGGGCAAGGGCGCCGGCGGTGCTGCGGTGCAGAATATGAACATCATGCTGGGTCTTCCCGAAACCACCGGCCTCTAATTGTGCTAGAAGCGCTTATGGCGCGTCTGGAGATTCTGCTGGCGATGGGCGTGGCGGCCGCGGTTGCGGGCGTGGCCTGGTATGTCGCGCCGCCGGGCAAGCCGCACGGCTATGCCGGCCTGGAATTTTCCGTGATGACGCCCGCCGCCGCCGCCCGCGCGCCGCTGCTGACATCGCGCGGTGCATTGATCTACGACGTGGCCGATGCCAGCCCGGCGGACAAGGCCGGTCTTCATGCCGGCGAAGTGGTTGCGGCGATTGACGGCGCGCCCGTCACCTCGGCCCCGCAGGCCGCCGGCATCGTGCGGGCGCACCGCGAAGGCGACCGCGTGGTATTCACGGTGTTTGACGAAACCACCGGCGATATTCATCCCAAGGATGTGGCGGTGAATTTCATCGCCGAGCCGCCGTTGACCAGGAAACATTCGGTAGAGCCGCCGCGCACCCTGGCGAAGGAATTTTTCAATCTTCCCACCATGGGCGCCAATGCGGACTGGACGCGGCGCATCGCGCGCGGCCCCACCATCCGTCCGCTGGCGATGCCGGGGCTGGGGGCTGGGCGCTGCAACGGCTTTGCGCCGGAGGACTGGTTTGTCGCCGCCCATGCGGCAGACGACAGCATGATCCATGTCATGGCGCCCGGCGGGTTCGAGCATGCGATCTACCAGAGCGGCAAACTGGAAGGCGATCCGCAAAAATATGTGCTGGGACTGATCGCCAAGGATTTCGAGGGCGAGCCCACTTCCACGCCAGCCGAACCACAGCCTTACGGCTTCACGCTGTTCAATTTCGGCATGGCGCGCGGGGCGGTGGGTTTTGCCGAATATCGCGTGACTCATAATGCAAATGGGGGCAATCGCATCGCGGTGTGGATCGCCGCCGTGGCCGCCGCCGACGCCGCCTGGGCCGAGCCGCAGACCGGCGCGGTGGCGTTTTCGCTGCATTGCCCGGCGGCGGGTGCGCCCGCGCCGTTGCCGCGCGATCCGGCGCTGGCGCTTACGTCGGTTTCCACGCGCTGCATCCAGGGCGCCTGCAGCGAGGGCGATTTCGCCGCGCAATACATGAAAGTGCTGCGGCTGGGCTATGTGCATGCCCCGAACGGCAGCAATTACCTGATCAAGCCCAAGAGCGATTACTGGCAGAACGGCGCGGAAGGCCCGGGCTATTACCACCAGATCGGCGGGGCGAATGAAAAGCTGGAGCCGGGACGGACCAACTGAGGCTCACTGCGCCTTGACCTTGACGTATGTCCCAGGCGCGTCGCACAGCACTTTCAGTTTGCCGTCGCCCGGTTTGCGCGCCGGAATCTTTTCACCCGACAGCTTCGCCAGCCACTTGTCCCAATCGGTCCACCAGGAGCCGGGATGCTCGATGGCGCCGTTGCGCCAATCCTCGACATCCAGCGCCTTGGCCTTGGCGTCATTGGTCCAGTACTGGTATTTCCTGGCGGCGGGCGGATTGATCACGCCGGCGATATGGCCGCTGCCGGCGATGATGAAGCGCACCGGGCCGCCGAACAGATGGGCGCCCTTGAACACCGACTTGGCGGGGGCGATATGATCTTCGCGCGCCGATTGCAGATAGACCGGCACTTTCACTTTTGACAGGTCGAGCGTCACGCCGCCCAGCATCATCTTGCCCAGCGCCAGGGCATTGTCGCGGTAGCATTGCCGCAAATAGGACAGATGCAGTTTTTCCGGCATGCGGGTGGTGTCGCTGTTCCAGTAGAGCAGGTCGAAGGGCATGGGCTGCTTGCCCAGCATGTAATTGTTGATGACGAAGGACCAGATCAGGTCGTTGGCGCGCAGCATGTTGAAGGCGCCCGCCATCTTGGAGCCCTTGAGCAGGCCGCCCGAGGCCTTCATCTGTTCCTGCAAGGCTTCGAGCTGGGCTTCGTCCACGAACACGGACAGATCGCCCGCCTCGCTGAAATCGGTCTGCGCCGCCCAGAAAGTGGCGGAATGCACGCGGCTGTCATTCTTGGCCGCCATATAGGCCAGCGTCGCCGCCAGCAGCGTGCCGCCGATGCAATAGCCGACGCAGTTGGGGTCGGGCACGCCGGTGGCGTCCTTCACGGCGTCCAGCGCGGCGAAGATGCCGTCCCGCATGTAATCCTCGAAACCCAGTTCGGCCTGGCTTTCATCGGGATTGGCCCAGGAGACCACGAAGACGGTGTAGCCCTGGGCGGTGAGCCAGCGGATGAAGCTGTTTTCGGGGCGAAGGTCGAGAATGTAGAATTTGTTGATCCAGGGCGGGAAGATCAGCAGCGGCCGCTCATAAACCTGTTCGGTGACCGGATCGTATTGCAGTAGCTCCATCAATTGGTTGCGGAACACAACCTTGCCAGGGGCGGTGGCGATATTCTGGCCCAGCACAAAACCATCGGCCGACTGGCGGATGGATAGCTCGCCCTTGCCGCGCTCAATATCGGCCAGGAGATTGTCGAGGCCCTTGACCAGGTTTTCGCCATTGGATTTCAGGGTGGCGCGCATCACCTCGGGATTGGTGAGGGGGAAATTGGTGGGCGCGAAGGCGTCGGCGAACTGCTTGGTGTAGAACTCGATGCGCTTGCGCTCATTGTCGGGAATGCCGTGCAGATGGGCCACCATCTGCTGCAGCGAATTGGCGGTCAGCAGATAGGACTGCTTGATGAAATCGAAAATCTCATTGCGCTGCCATTCGGCGTCGCGGAAGCGCCGGTCGCCCGAGGCCGGCTCGATCATCGCCGGGGCCTCGCCGCCCAGGATGCGCAGTGCCGTGGTCTCCCACAGGCCCATCCAGTCCTTCCAGAGCTGGACCTGGCCGGTCATCACCGTCTCGCGGTCCTCGCCCATCGCCTTGGCCAGGGCGAGGAAGGCGCCCGAGATATTGAGGGGATCGAGCGGCGCCGAGCCGTCCCGCTCCGCCATGCGCTTGAAGAATTCGGTCAGCAGCTGCTGGGTCTGCACGCCCACTCGCATCATGTTGTGGGCGAATTTTTCCCGGTCCAGTTGCGCGAAGCTGTCGGCAGAAATCGCGTCGGCTTCCGGCGCCGCGGCGGATGCGGCCGGGTTCGGGGCGGCTTTGGGGGGATTTTGCGGCATGTCTGCTCCGGACCCGGTTTAGCGCGGGCGGCAGGCCCGGCGCAAACCTTGAAATCGTTGCTGTAGAAGTGTCGCATCCGGGAAAATTGTTCAACAATTCACGGATTTAGAGGGGAAGCGCGCTTGGAACGGCCCAAAACCCGCGCTATAGAAAAGGGCTGGGTTTGCGCGGGCTGGCGCGATTTTGTTGGCGTGAATCGGCAGACCGGCGCAGGTATCACTGGCACACACCGGGAATGCACGGCATGACGAAAAATTTTCCGCTTCTGCAACTGACATTGGTGCTGGGCCTGGGCCTGGCGGCAAGCGGCTGCGATACGATTTCCGATGCCGCCAGCGGCGTTGGCGACGCCGTGAGCAGCGTGGGCGATGCGGTGGGCAATGTCGCCGATGCCATCAATCCCTTCAGCGACAGCACCCCGGCGCAGACCGCCGATAACGATGCCCCGTCGGCGGCATCCGCCGATGCGTCCGCCGGCACCTCGCCGGACCTGGCCAACCTGCCGTCCCGTCCCGCCACATCCACGCCGGCCCAGCAACAGGCCGCCGCCCAGTCGCTGGCCGCCGATGGCGCCCAGGCCCGCTATAGCGCCGATGCGCTGCGGGCCGGCACCGAATCCGCCGCCGCGCCGCCTTCCGCCGCCGATGTGCCGCCTTCGGCTCAGGTCGCCCTGAATGCGCCGCCGTCAGCCCAAGCTCCCTCTGCTCAGCCGCCGTCTGCCCGGCCTCCGTCTGCCCAGCCGGCTTCCGCCGCTGCGCCGCCGCCGTCCGCCGCCCTGTCCCAGGGTACGGGCGCGGTTCCCACTCCCGGCGCCCCGGCCCCGGTGCGGACTGCCGCCCTGCCTGCGACGGCCGCCGCCATCCCGCCGGGGGCCGAGCCCGCCGTTCCCGCCAATGCCCCTGTCCGGGGCGGCGCCGTGACAAGGGGCAGCCAATACGCCTCCGACGCGGCGCTGGGCTTCAGGCCCTCCTCGGCGCCGCCGCTGGACCCCTCGATCAATCAGTGGGTCGCGGCTCCGATAGTGGCGCGCTACCGCCAGACCGCCTCCAATGCCGGCGTTTCGGCCTCATCCAACGCCGCCGTGCCGCCCAAGGGCGTGCCCGTCAATGTGGACGGCGCCGTGATGGCCAATATGGACGCGGTTTCCATAGGCCCGTCGGGCAGCATTACCGCCATGAATGGCGGCGTGGCGCCCACCGCAGTGGTCTATTTCCCCGGTGACGGCAGCACCCTGTCGGCAGCGGCGCGGACCCAGATTCGCAGCGCCGTGGCCCAGTACAAGGCCGCGGGCGGGGATGCCTCGGTCCGGGTGGTGGGCCATGCCTCCAGCCGAACCGCCAACATGCCGGTGGAAAAGCACCTGGAAGTGATTTTCGACAAGTCGCAGGCCCGCGCCAATGCCGTGGCCCAGGAACTGATCCGCGAGGGCATTCCGGCGGCCAAGGTGCTGGTGGACGCGGTGGGCGACAGCCAGCCGGTCTATTATGAATCCATGCCCCAGGGCGAGGACGGCAACCGCCGGGCGGAAATTTTCGTTCAAGGCTGATCTCAGCCGATTTTCGCCATATTTCTCCGCAAAATGGCGGCGCCGGCCCCGGAGCACGGCTAAGCGAGCACTTGCGAGCTTTGGGCCGTGCGACAATGGAATAGCGGACCCGAAGCTGCCAATTCTCACCAAAAATGATTGCTTCGGGTCCGCAGATGCCCGATTCTGAGGCGCTTTCAGGATTCACCCCATGAATACCGACTTTTACCGCATCAAGCGGCTGCCGCCCTACATCTTCGAGGAAGTGAACCGCCTCAAGGCGCAATCGCGCGCCCGGGGCGAGGACATCATCGATTTCGGCATGGGCAATCCGGACCTGCCGACCCCCGACTACATCGTGGACAAGCTGTGCGAGACCGCACGCGACCCCCGCGCCCACCGCTATTCGGCATCGCGCGGCATCAAGGGCCTGCGCAAGGCCCATGTCGCCTATTACAAGCGCCGTTTCGGCGTGGAGCTGGACCCGGACCGCGAAGTGATCGCGGCGCTGGGCTCCAAGGAAGGCTTCGCCAATCTGGCCATGGCCATCACCGCCCCGGGCGATGTGGTGCTGGTGCCCAATCCGGCCTATCCGATCCACGCCTTCGGTTTCATGATCGCGGGCGCCGCCATCCGCCATGTCCCCGCCACAAGCCCGGAGGAATATCTTTCCAAGATCGGCGTCGCCACCCGCCATTCGGTGCCGTCGCCGCTGGCGATGGTGGTCAATTATCCCTCCAATCCCACGGCGCAGGTGGTGGGGCTGGATTTCTACAAAGAGGTGGTGCGGTTCGCCAAGAAGCACGAGATCTGGGTGCTGTCGGACCTGGCCTATGCCGATATCTATTTCGGCGACGAACCGCCGCCCTCCATCCTGCAGGTGGACGGCGCCAAGGACATCTGCATCGAATTCCAGTCGCTGTCGAAAACCTATTCCATGCCGGGCTGGCGCATGGGCTTCGCCGCCGGCAATGAAAAACTGATCGGGGCGCTGGCGCGGATCAAATCCTATCTAGATTACGGCGCTTTCACGCCGATCCAGGTGGCCGCCGCCGCCGCCCTGAACGGGCCGCAAACCATCGTGGAGGAAATCCGCGCCGTCTATAAATCGCGGCGCGACGTGCTGGTGAAAAGCATGGCGCAGGCGGGCTGGGAAATTCCCGCGCCGGAAGCCTCGATGTTCGCCTGGGCGCCGGTGCCGGAAAAGTTCCGCGAGGCCGGTTCGATGGAGTTCGCAAAACAGTTGCTGATCCATGCCAAGGTGGCGGTGTCGCCGGGGATCGGCTTTGGCGAATATGGCGAAGGCTTTGTCCGCGTGGCGCTGGTGGAAAACGAGCATCGCATCCGCCAAGCGGCGCGCAATGTGAAAAAGTTTCTCGCCATGGGCACCAATGGCGGCCCCACCGATCTTTCGTCCCAGAAGAATCTGGCGGAAGCAAAATGAATTCTCCCTTGAAGATCGCCATCGCCGGGCTCGGCACGGTGGGCGGCGGCGTGGTCAAGGCGCTGACGTCGCGCCATGCCGCGCTGGCGGCGCAAGCGGGCAGGGGGATCGAGATTGTCGCCGTCAGCGCCCGCGACACCAAAAAGAAGCGGGATTTTGAAGTCGGCAACTGGGTTGCTGATCCGATGGCGCTGGCCAGCGGCGATGCCGATGTTGTGGTCGAGCTGATCGGCGGCGAGGAAGGCGTGGCGCGCAAGCTGGTCGAGGCGGCGCTGGAGAACGGCAAGCATGTGGTGACCGCCAACAAGGCGCTGCTGGCCAAGCATGGCAAGCGGCTGGCGGAACTGGCGGAGAAGAACAACCTTCAGCTCAAATTCGAGGCGGCGGTGGCGGGCGGCATTCCCGTCGTCAGCATCCTGCGCGAAGCTCTGATCGCCCATGGCGTGGACGCGGTGAAGGGCATTCTCAACGGCACCTGCAATTACATTCTCACCGAAATGGAAGTCAGCGGCCGCGGCTTTGCCGAAGTGCTGAAGGATGCCCAGGCCAAGGGCTATGCCGAGGCCGATCCCACGCTCGACATTGGCGGCGGCGACACGGCGCACAAGCTGGCGCTGCTTTCCAGCCTGGCCTTCGGCACCGCCCCCGATCTCGCCAACATGAAAGTCGAAGGCATCGAACAGATCACCGCCGCCGATATCGGCTTTGCCTCGGAGTTCGGTTTTCGCATCAAGCTGCTGGGCGTGGCGCGGCAGACAAGTTCGGGCATAGACCAGCGGGTGCATCTGGCCATGGTGCGGGCGCGCACGCCGCTGGCCAATGTGGACGGCGCCGCCAATGGCGTGGTGGTGGATGCGGGCGAGGCCGGCTCATTCTTCTTTTCCGGGCGCGGCGCGGGCGAGGCGCCCACCGCCTCTGCCGTGGTCTCGGACATTGTCGAAATCGCGCGCGGCTCATTCGGGCCGGTTTTCGGCCGGCCGGCCGCCAGCCTCAAGACCCTGGTGCCGGCCGACAGCGGCGCGGCCCTTTCGGCCTATTATCTGCGCTTCGAGGTGCTGGATGTGCCAGGTGTGCTGGCCGAAATCGCCGGACGCCTGTCGGAAGCCAATGTCTCGATCGAGAGCATGATCCAGCGCGGCCGGGCGCCGGGCGAATCGGTCGCCATTGTCATGATTACCCACGAAAGCCCGCAATATGCCGTTGAACGCGCCTTGAAGGCCATCGCCGCCTCGGACAAGGTGCGGGCTAGGCCCTGCATGATTCCCATGGAGGCTGCCTGAGGCAGCT
>CAIOFO010000120.1 GCA_903857685.1 uncultured Alphaproteobacteria bacterium | reverse complement strand
TCGGCGAGATCTACGACGTCTACGCCATCCGAATTCTGGTCGACGAGAAGAACTTCGAAATTTTGAAACTTCTGCCCAATCAATGATGTCAAAAAAAGTTCGAGAACGTCCGTGCGATCTACCGTCGGCACTATAATGGAAAAAAAAGGGGCCGCGCCGGTGTCTCCGGATGGCAGTCCAGTTATTCGACGGGAGAGTGCAGGATGTTTCAAGAATATCGGTCCCAGGGTCTTGTACCGCGAAATAAGACAAATGACGGGCCATTTAAGTTTTTCGTAGAATAGGCACAGATGTAATTTCGCAGCAATGTCACAGGCGTGACATATCTGCCAAGGCCATTTCCTCACATAAGGCGGCAAAACTGGTGGCGGGGACCCAACCCAGACGCTCTTTCGCCTTTGCGGGATTTCCAATCAACAAGTCGACTTCCGCGGGGCGGAAAAATTCCGGATTCGTCCTGATGATTTCTTTTCCGGTCTTGCGGTCGCGTGCCTTGCGGCTGCCCCCTTCGCCTTCCCAGATCAGTTCGAAGCCCACCGCCGCCGCAGCCAGGGTGGCGAATTCTTCAACGGTATGGGTTTCACCGGTGCTGAGCACGAAGTCATCGGCAACATCCGCCTGAAGCATTTTCCACATGCCGACGACATAGTCGCGGGCATGGCCCCAGTCGCGCGACGCCAGGGTATTGCCCAACTCCAAAACTGTCTTGCCACCCTTGGCGAGGGCGGCCAGGCCCATGGTGATTTTCCGCGTGACGAATTCGGAGCCTCTCAAGGGGGATTCATGATTGAACAGGATTCCGGAACAGGCATGCATGCCGTAGGCTTCGCGATAATTCACTGTCATCCAGTGACCATATAATTTGGCCACGGCATAGGGGCTGCGCGGATAGAAGGGGGTCAGTTCGGTTTGCGGGGTCTGCTGAATCTTTCCGAACATTTCGGAGGTGGAAGCCTGATAAAAACGGATACCGGGATCAATGACATGAATGGCCTCGAGCAGGCGGGCAACGGAAAGGCCGTCCACATCGCCGGTGAAGGTGGGAACCTTGAAAGAGACGCCAACAAAACTCTGCGCTGCAAGATTGTAAATTTCGGCGGGACGAATTTCGCGAATGGCGGAGATCAGATTGGTGGTTTCCAGCAGTTCAAAATCAACCAGATTCACACGATCGGCGACGCCGAGTTCTTCCAGCCGCCACAGCGCCCGCGTCGAGGTGCGCCGGATGCCGCCATAAACTTCATAGCCCTGCTGAAGCAGGTGCTGGGCGAGATAGGCCCCGTCTTGTCCCGTGATCCCCGTTATCAGCGCGCGCTTCATCATCGTTCCCTGGTTGTCTTTCCGTCTGGTCTGGCAGGTGAAGTAGGTACTAAGAGAAGAAACCGATAAGAGCAACCGACATTGGGAAGCTCGGCCGGCTTTCCCCGGCGCGCTCACAACCTGTTGATTTATAATCATTATTTATGCCCATATAGTTGGAATAATTCCGGGCTGGACATGATATACAGAGCCAAATCTGGCGATTTGGCGCCGTACAATTGAGCAGGGCGATGCGGTTACTGGTTACGGGTGGGGCGGGATTTATCGGGTCCGCGTTGGTGCGCCATTGCCTGCGCGAAACCGAATACGAGGTCATCAATCTCGATAATCTCTCCTATGCCGCCAATCTGGAAAACCTCGACGCGGTTCTTCCTAATGCGCGCTACGGCTTCGTCAAGGCTGACATTGCCGATGCCGATGCCTTGCAGCGGATTTTTGCGAGCCATGATCCGGATGGTGTCATTCATCTGGCGGCCGAATCCCATGTTGACCGCTCGATTGATGGTCCGGCTGACTTTATCCAGACCAATATCGTGGGCACCTTCGAGTTGCTGAATGCCGCCCGGCGGCACTGGGAGAATCTTGCGTCAACGCGGAAATCCCGATTCCGGTTTTTGCATGTATCAACCGACGAAGTATTCGGAAGCCTGGGGAAGGAGGGGTATTTTACCGAGACCACGCCTTACCAGCCCAATTCGCCCTATTCGGCCAGCAAGGCGTCTTCGGACATGCTGGTGCGCGCCTGGCATCATACCTATGGCCTGCCGGTGGTCATCACCAACTGCTCCAACAATTACGGTCCCTACCAGTTTCCCGAAAAACTGATTCCGACCGTTATTCTGAATGGCTGTGAGGACAAGCCGATTCCGGTTTATGGCGAAGGCACAAATGTGCGCGACTGGCTGCATGTGGAAGACCATGTCCGCGCCTTGCTGACGGTTTTCGAGCGCGGCAGGGTCGGTGATTACTACAATATCGGCGGCCGCAACGAGATGCGCAACGTCGATCTGGTGCATTTGCTGTGCGACTTGCTCGACAAGGCGCAGCCGGAAGGCAAGGCGCGGCGCCACCGCAATCTCATCGAGTTTGTCAAAGACCGGCCTGGGCACGACCAGCGTTATGCCATTGATGCGTCCAAGATCGAGCGCGATCTGGGCTGGGTGCCGTTGATGAATGGCGAGGAGGGCATGCGCCAAACGGTTGAATGGTACCTCACCAACCGCAAATGGTGGAGCAATATCCGGGCGCGCGGTTTTTCGGGTGCCCGAATTGGGCTTGAGAGCGTCTTGTCCGGCGAACAGGGCGCAAAATGACTTGCACGGTGAAGGATTTCCCCCTTGCGGGACTGAAATTGATCACGCCGAAAAAATTCGGCGACAATCGCGGCTTTTTTTCCGAGACCTACAACGCGCAGACATTGGCGGAACTGGGAATTCGGGAGCGTTTTGTGCAGGACAATCATTCCCTGTCGGTGGAAAAAGGCACGGTTCGCGGGATGCACTTTCAACATCCGCCGCATGCGCAGGCCAAACTGGTTCGCGTCAGCCGGGGCAGCATCCTGGATGTGGTTGTGGATATCCGGCGCGGCTCGCCGACCTATGGTCAGCACGCAGCCGTGGAACTCAGTGCCGAAAATTGGAGCCAATTTTACATACCGGCTGGATTTGCGCATGGCTTCTGCACCACGTCTCCCAATACGGAGATGCAATACAAGGTGAGCGAATATTACGCTCCGGCCAGCGACGCGGGCATCTTATGGGACGACCTCGCGCTGGGCATCGCCTGGCCTGATTTTGCCGGCGCGCAAATGTCTGCCAAGGATCTGGCATTGCCCCGCCTGGCGGACATCGATACGCCGTTCCTCTATGCCTGATCCCAAGCCGATGACCGTGTTGCAATTTGGGGAAACCGGGCAGGTGGCGCGTGAGTTGTTGCGCCTGGCGGGAGAGGATTACCGCATCCAGGTCATTGGCAGGAAGGGCGCGGATTTTGCCGATCCGCAAAGCGCCGCCGAAATTGTTCGCGGGCATAAAGGCTGCGATGCCGTCGTCAATGCCGCCGCTTATACCGCCGTGGACAAGGCGGAAAGCGACGAAGCCACCGCCATGGCCGTGAATGCGGAATCTGTGGGGCTGCTGGCCAGTGCCTGCGCCGTTCGCGCCGTTCCCCTCATTCACCTTTCCACCGATTATGTTTTCGATGGACAATCACCCTCGCCATACCGGGAAGACGATGCGACCAATCCCATCAATGTCTATGGCAAGTCCAAGCTGGCTGGCGAGACACGCATTCGCCAAGTCCTGCCGCAGCATGTCATTATCAGGACATCCTGGGTCTACAGCCCATACGGCGCCAATTTCCTGAAAACCATGCTCCGGCTCGGTATCGAACGTGATGAATTGCGCGTCGTGAATGACCAGGTTGGAGCGCCCACCGCGGCAGCCGATATCGCGGATGCGATTCATGCGGTTCTGCGCCGGTTGCGCACTGCGCAATCCCCTGACTTGTTCGGGACGTTTCATTACACCGCCAGCGGCAGGGCTTCCTGGTATGATTTCGCCACGGCAATCCTGGCGGAAGGCCGAAAATACTACCCGGTCAAGGCAAAGCTACAGGCCATCAATTCCAGCCAATATCCCACGCCCGCGGCGCGGCCGCGGAACTCCCTGCTGGATTGCGGCAAGATCGAAAGTGTTTATGACATCCGGCGGGCGCCGTGGGAAAACGGCATGCGGGATGTGATATCCCGGCTGGCACAAGAGGGGGGGGTGTCTTGAAAGGGATTATTCTGGCCGGCGGCACAGGAAGCCGCTTATTCCCCCTGACGCTGGCCGCCTGCAAGCAGCTGCTGCCGGTCTATGACAAGCCGATGATCTACTATCCGCTTTCTACCCTGATGCTGGCGGGAATCCGAGATATTCTGATCATTACCACGCCGGAGGATCAGGACGCATTTCGCCGACTGCTGGGCCGCGGCGCGGAGCTGGGGATCCGGCTGTCCTATATCGTGCAGTCGCGGCCGGAAGGATTGGCCCAGGCCTATATTCTGGGAGAAGAATTCCTGGCCGGTGACAGGTCGGCGCTGATCCTGGGCGACAATCTCTATTATGGGCACGGTTTTACCGACCTGCTCCAAAGCGCGGTGGGGCGCAAGAATGGCGCGACCGTGTTTGCCTATCAGGTCGGCAATCCCCAGGACTATGGCGTCGTGGAATTTGACGAGGAGAAGCGGGCGGTTTCGATCGAAGAGAAGCCGGAAAGTCCCAAATCCGATTACGCGGTGACGGGCCTGTATTTTTACGACGAACATGCGGCCCAGTATGCCAAGACCATCAAGCCCTCGCAGCGCGGTGAGCTGGAAATTACCGCCCTGAACAATATTTACCTGGAGCGCGGGACATTGAATGTCGAAATCATGGGCCGGGGATATGCGTGGCTGGATACCGGAACACATGAAGCCTTGCTGCAAGCTGGCGCTTTCGTTCAGACTATCGAGGCGCGGCAGGGTCAGAAAGTTGGCAGCCCGGAAGAAGTTGCGTTCTACATGGGCTATATCGACGCCACCCAGCTACGCCAAGTCGCCAGCAAATATCTCAAGAGCGGCTATGGCCAATATCTTGAACGCCTGTCGCGGCAAAAAGCCGCAAAATCATAGCCACGCATCGTAAAGTGACGAATGGACAACAGCATGGCGGGCACTATTGGCAGGGAGGCGGCGGAAAAGCGCAGGACTCGCTTTGCCGTCATTGTCCCCATCTTGAATGCTGAACAGGATACCCATGCGTTTCTTGCCGCCCTACGGCGGCAGACGCTGGCGCCGGATATTTTCCTGATCATTGACTCAAGTTCGACCGACCGGTCGGTCGAGATATTCGCCAATGCGGGAGCGACGGTTCACGTTATTCCCCGTTCCGAGTTCAACCATGCCGATACGCGCCAAATGGCGGTAGAAATGGCGCTGCAAATGGCCGGCAATGTGGACGTTGCCGTATTCCTTACCCAGGACGCTGTTCTGGCGGGCGCGGATAGTCTCGCGCTGCTGCTGGCGGCATTTGACGACGCCGAAATCGGCATCGCCTATGGCCGGCAGTTGCCGCGCCGGGGCGCCGATGCGCTGGAAAGCTATGTGCGTCTTTTCAATTATCCCGGCCATTCGGAAATCCGTTCCTTCGAGGACCGCAAGAAATACGGCTTCAGGACCTGTTTCTTTTCCAACTCTTACGCGGCCTACCGCATCCAGGCCTTGAAAAAGGCCGGCGGTTTTCCTTCCGGCCTGATATTGGGAGAGGATGTCGGGGCATCCGCCAACATGCTGCTGGACGGTTGGAAGCTTGCCTATATTGCCGAGTCTTGCGTGTTCCATAGCCATGCTTATTCCGCCGGCGCCTATTTCCGGCGCAGTTTCGATATCGGCGTGCAGCACACCCAGATGCGCGACAAGATCAGGCAGTTCGGCGGGCCGGAGAAAATGGGTATTCGCTATGTCGTGGCGGAAGCGGGATATCTGATGCGCCACGCCCCCTTGCGAATTCCCGAAGCGCTTGGCCGCAATTTTTTGCGCTATATCGGCTACCGTCTTGGGCGGATATACCGATCACTGCCACTTTCCTTGGTGCGCAAGCTCAGTATGCACAGAAGCTTCTGGGCCAATGGTATGCGGAAAACGGCCGGTATCTAAAAGTGGCCGCTGTCTTGAAGGCATAAGCCGCGCACCGACAACTTCTCATTGAACAGTGGTTCTAAAGTTTTCCGCCTGCTTGGCGATCGATATTTTTTGTCATCCAGAACGTTGGTTGGTGAATCGATTCGAGACATGTGGGAATTTTTGCAACCGAAGCCGTCAATGACCCAATGAGGTTTGATTGGATCGTCGAGCAGTGTGTTGCTATGTTTAGCAGTAATTCAATGGCATTTATGGTTCTTACGTTAACGGCCAAAAACCGCTAATCAAAACGTCTTGGATGCAAGTGTAACTTTCAAATATTCTGTGGTTCCTTCTTGCGCTTTTGGATGATATCAGCGACGGCCCAGTTGTAAAAGGCGTTGTCCTATATCAAGCTCTTAGCTTCGTTTAGAAATTTTTCAGGGAAGCACATCTTGCCGTCGAGTTCTGGGCAGTGCGCGCCAAGATTGGCTGGTGGTGCATGAGCGAGAGCCATGCTGACCCGGTCCATTTTCTCTATTCCATAAAGGGTCAGGCCATTGTTAAAGCCGCCTTTTCGGCCTTTGTGTTCTTCGCCTTTCTTGCGCTCTGCATGAGAGGTGTAATGGAAGTAACGATTGGGAAGCTTCTCGCTTACGCCGTGCAAGCTGGTTTTTGGCTGGCAGTTCAGATTGCTGCCATTACCTTGTTTCGCGTTCGCCCAACTAATCTTCTGAGCATTGGAATCGCGCTTACATTTTTTTTCGGAATTACAGCGGTAATTTCTTCTTTCTGGACAATGAGCGTCGCCAATTCTCCGAATGGCATTATCACCACAGTAGTTAATGTTTATCTGCTCTTGCTGTTCGTTGTAAGCTACGGATTTGAAACAGAAGCATTTTCTGCGCGGCCGATCATATTAAGCATGGCGCTGGCTGGTGTGATATTGCCCGTTGTTGGCGTAATCCAAATGGTGGTTTTTAGCTATCTGAGTTATTTGCCGGGAGCTTCTCCGGGGCGGCCACCCTCGGTAACGGGCAGTTACCTTCACTTTCCCTTGTTGTGCGGAGTATTGGGTATAGCCCTGCTGGAAGGCGCAAAGGCATTGCGATGGCGGTCGCTATACTTGATTTCGCTTCTTTGCTTTATTGGAGTGGCTATTTCCGGTGGTCGATCTGGCACCCTAGTTCTGGTCGGCGCGGGCGCTCTTTATATTCTTTTTGAGTTTTTCCGAAAATCTTCTGCCGTAAAGCTGAAATTTGCTCTCTTTGCATTAATCACTGTCGGAATTTTGGCTACAGCGATCATCGTTGCTTATCAGTACTCAGTTGCAGTGCAACGCATCGCCCAATTGGGGGATTTGCAGGAAAGTGGAAACGCGCAGCGGGTGGAAATTTGGACTGAAATTTATTACTATTGGCGGGAAACCAACTTATGGTTTGGTGAGTACACGGGCTTGGTTGGGAACACCACAAATAACGTAAGCGGCCAAGCGCAAAATCTTGTTGCCGAGTCGGGCGCGCTTCAACAATTGATCAATTTTGGCGCTTTGGGCTTTCTGTCCTTCTATGGCGTAATGCTGATTTCATATTTTGGCATAAGGAAGGAATGCACCTTTCTTCGCGCGTTGTTTGTGTCAGCCATGGTTCAAACGCTGTTTTATCAATCGACAGAGGTGTTACCCTATATGGCGATGTTGGCGTTTTTACCGTTTTTTTCTAGAAGTTTGTTTATTGCTGGCGGCGACCGCTATTCGAACCAAGGACGATAGGGTTTGCGCGGCACAAGATTTCTCTGCCGTTCTCCAATTGGGCGGGCAGGAACGCCGGCCACGATAGTCCAGGGGGATACGTCGCGCGTGACTACCGCTCCCGCTGCCACGATGCATCCTTCTCCCAAAGTGACGCCAGGCAGCACGGTAGAGCCGCTGGACAGCCAAACATAGTCTTCTATGCATACAGGGCGGGCTCGAGCCGCATGATCTGGGGAATTTGGATCGTGGTCCAGTGTCCAGATCCGCGCATAAGGGGACACGTCAACGAAGTCACCCAAGGAAAGTGATGCGCCCCGACCGTCCAGTACAGCCCCCGAATTAATAACGCAACCTTTGCCGATAGTTATCCGATAGCCGCGTATTGTTGTATTCATTAGAATGCTGGAGCCCGTGCCAACATGGATTATGCGCCGGTATAGGAAGAGCCGAGCGGCATGGAAAGGGATCCGGGCTACAAACGAATTCAAAAAGAAAATAAGAAGATTGCGGAAAAAGTCATAGCCGATGTTGTTCTTCGCTATGATTTCCATTCCGCTTTCCTTCCATTCCGGAACAGGGCATCAAATTTTGTGAGCCTGTCATTTTTGCCTACGCAAGATGTATCGGGAAAAAACCCGCCAAATCGTTGCGTCCCGGATTCCGCAAGCGATAAGAACCCCCGCTAGCATTAGGCCGCCCAATATGCCGTACATCGCAATAAGCGAGATAGATTTGTTTACGGGGAACTGGTCGCGAGTCGGTGGTTGTATCTGCTGCAGCGGATATGCTTTGGCGCTTTTTAGGACCATCAGTGCGCGGTATTGATCCGCCAGTATGGTGATAATTGCATCGCGGCTGGTTGTCAGAGCTGATTGGCTGAGCTGTTGCTGCAGATAATTAACGTAATTTTGCCGCTCAGCGATCATTTCTGAGCGAATGACATCGGACACTTCATAGAGGATTATGTCGAGCCATCGTCTCGCATCATCGGGGCGGTCACTATACATTTGCAGCTGCATTACGGAGCTAAATGCAGAGTGAGTGAGAGATATATTGTTACCAAGAAATTTTGCAAGGTCGTAATAATTCAGATCTGGTGTTACTGGAACGCCACCCAGTACGGTGACGAGTTGGGCATGAAGGCGATCCCTCCAGCCTAACGGGTGCCATCTACTATTTTTAGCATCCCAATTGTCTCTGAAAATATCGTGCAGAAGGCCATATTTTTTATCCAGAATGGCGGCGACTTCTGGCGACGGCAACAAAATCTGGAATTCGTCGATTTCAGGTAGGCTGGCGACGCTTCCACCCAACACTACGGAAAGGGCACTTGTGCTGCCGGTTGATCGCAGGCTGCTGGCGGGCTCGCTGTTTTGGATCAGAAGGGCTTGCACTCTGTAAACAGGCGGCCCCTGAAGTTGCCGCAGGGACAGGACCAAACTAATCAGGATACACAATCCGATTAATGCGCGACTGGCGGCAATTGTATGCAAGCACCAGGACAAGATGTTGTTTTGCCATCGCTCGCTTGATGTGTCTTCAGTGGGTGAATTCAATGATGACCCCATCTCAAAAAATTGCCGGACAATTTCCTCCCTTAGAACTGGGAGAATTCTTGGACCGGCCCGTTTCGGTCAACTGGATATAAACTGCTTCTAACTTCAGGGAAAGGTCCGCCATAATGCTATATTCTCAGACAAACGTTTACTCGGCCCCTCCCCATAATTTGTGCGTTATGAAAGCGGATTGTCGCCTGCCCCTGATTCAAGCCCTGCCAACAACGAATCCGCACTATGAAGGGCCGCATAGGCCACTGACCGGTCCCGCGCCTCCTGGGACAATCTGGGGAGTTGTTGAATGGCTTTCAGAAGAGCTGCCGGAAAATCGACTGGGCTTTCAAACTCCACGGCACCCACCCCGTTTGTCTGGCTCGATAACCAGGTACCTGCAGGCACGATGACGGGTTTTCCAGCCGCTAGAACTTGAACAAGAATTCCCGAACTGCGGGACCTGTAAAATTCACGCAGGTATGGCAAAAGTATGATATCGGCCGAAAGCAGCAGGCTATGAAATTCAGCGGAACTCAAGTTTCTTTCAATTAACTCCACGGAACCGTCGCGAACCGATAGCAATTTTTGGCGAGCAGCTATCACTTCCGGTTCTTCTAGGGGGCCGCCCTTCGGCGCCTGGAGACGCCATAGTAGTGTTCCGGGATAATTTTCACGCAAAATATTTTCGGCTCGAGAAAGCAGGTGAAAACCTTTTTCTGTTCGCGCGCCCCCCAGATAGACAAGCTTGATTGCCGGGCTGGACGTCCATTGTATTAGACTTGTCGGATCGGGATTGGCGATCGGAAAGGGAATGGGTAGAATCCGAAATTTGAGCTTATTAGACGACAGCCGAGAATAATCATCGCAAAGCTGTTGCGTGTCGCAATAGAAGCGAAAGCCGTTTCCGCCGGGCATGGCGTGCAATTCCCGGAATAGGAAGGAGATACCAGGCGCACCATCTTCCGGAAAATCCATTTCTGCGGCATCCCTGCGCAGAACGATGTGAAATTGTAGGTCTGAGAGCTCGGTATTGTTCTTGACAGTTGTCCAAAGCGCAAACAGTTCGCTCGTGCGGATGGTAGGCAGGAAAATTATATCGTCTCCATTGCAACCAGCATGGTGAAGGGCCTCGGTCACTTCCTTTCCAAAAGCCGCTGCAGCATTGGACACTTTGGCTGATTCTAAATTAATCGTTCTTTGGGATTTGTTTTTGGTGAGGGTCCACACAAATCGGCCCAATTGTAATAGGGGTATGCGCACTGCGGCCGGAAATATATTTAGAATAAATCTTATCGATGTTTTGATCCGTCCGCCTGCTGCGCTCCATTCCGTGGTGAACCACGGATCAATTTCGCCGCCGGGGATGGTCAATCCCGTATGGCAGGATTTGTTCGCATATATCCAAGTGTACCTTGCCTGACGCAATGCTGCTGCGGCGATTGCCACGTCATATTCGTAAAAGTGACCACCCGTATCCTTCAGAGAAGGATCCAGAATGATGAGTTTTCTATTTGCAGTGTGTTCCGGCACGTGTGCGTCCTGTATGTCGGATCGGACAAGAATGGGCTGATGCCGCTAACCAAGGATTATCGAACTTCCGATTGCGGCGTATTCCCGCGACCACGCGGACGCCGCATTTGAGAGGCTGAGAAGCTGGTCGGGCGGCATGGATAGAATCCTTAGAGTTGTGTTGGCGATATCTTCCGCCTTCATGTCGGTCACGAAAAGGCCATTTGCGCTATTGCAAGGTATGCCTTCCGCGCCGACAACCGTGGTGACAACGGGAACGCCTGCAGCCAGAAGTTCCAGCACTTTGACTTTCACACCACCACCCATTCGTAGTGGCAGAACCGCAATTGTTGCAGATCGCAACGTCGCGCCCGGGTCTGCAATGAATCCCGTCACCGTAACATTGGCGGGATCAAAACAATTAAAGCTTCTGGGCGGATTGGCGCCCGCCAGAATGACTCTTGCATTGCGGCCCGATACGCGAAGCGGCGGAAGAACCTCTTGGACGAGGAACTCCGCTGCGTCCACATTCTCGGAGCGAGAATAGGCGCCCCAGTACACCAAAGTGGGCCGCCCGTCTGGCACTTTATCACGTGCACCATAATTTTTGAAAAAGAGCGGAACGGATTTCGTCCGGGCCGCAAGATGCGTATCAAGTTGACAGACCAATTCAACGTCCTTTTCCGACGGAACGTAAAGATCAGTCATCCTGCTGAACGCCAACCGTTCCCATCGCTGCAGGCGGCGCTGTTCCACGGCATAGAAAATATTTGCGGGAAAGGAAAATTTCTCAGCCTTGCGCTCAAAGGTCTGACAAAAGACGTCCTGCGCGTAAAGCGTGCGCCGTGGAATAGTCCGAAATATATCGGCATACACCGCCATCTGCTGGCCTTCGAGGTGAACCCGCGCGAAGGCGCGTTTCTTCATCAGCGCGCCAATGTATGCGGCGCATTCACCGGTCGCTCTGGCCGCCGCTTTGGTGGGCAAACCCGGATGACCTAAGGCAGAAAGCACACGTCCAAAATTCGTTACAGAGAAAAATTTGCTGCTGGCGCATAATTTTTCCACTGGCTGTGAGGACCAGTCTCGCGAGACCTCAGCACGAAAGGCGACTAGATGAATGTCGAATTTCTCCGAAAGCATTTTCAAATTGTGAAAGGCGCAGACCTGTCCCGCTTCGGAAGCGTTTGGCGCAGGTAAATGGGCGGACAAAAAGAGCAGCGGTTCTTTCATGAAATTCCGGCTTCCGATATCGCTAAGGCGGCGAAGCGGCAGGGTCGCGCAGGACTTCCGCCAAGCTGCTGCGTCGCGTGTAATCATACAGGGAATTGTCGCCGTCAAGGCGTTGGCCGCCGTCGCGTTGCACGGGCCGAATAATCATGTTCAGGCCGTTCTGCGTGCTGAGTGGCAGGCTCCAGCCCAAGGGGATTTTGATGATAAAGCCCTTGTCGAAACTGCCTTCGCCGAAAAGCGCGGCGGAGACGTTGGTCTTTGTAAAGAACGCGCCGACTTCCACGCCCGTCGAGAATCGCCGGGTCGCATCAACGGTTACGCCGCGATCGCCGGCAAGATATTGCCCCGCATGAATGCCAAAAATGAAATTGTACCAGGGGGCTTCGTAATAGAGCGAAACATGTCCCGTCACCACATGATACTTTTGCAGGCCGAACAGCCGGTCGAAATTGCGCTCCTGAATATCAAAAAGGTCGACATCCAGTGCCCAACGCTGGTTTTTCGGCCGCCATAAGACTTCTCCGCCTACGCCGGCATACATGCTTTCCAGGTATCCGGCTCGCGCCACCGCAAAGACATCGGGCGCAAGGCGGAACAGGTAATTGGCCTCCAGGGCGCCGATACCATTTTTTCCCTGGGTGAAGAATTTCAGGAAGTCGGTTCGCACATGCGGCAATGCGCTGTCGGCGGCACGGGTGGTGTTGAAATTGTCATAGATGTTTGCTTCGGCCTCACCTGTCAGGGACAATTGGGGCATTAATTCTACACTGGCTTCGACGCCCGCCAGGAACTGCACCGCGAAGGGATTGTCGGGGTCAAAGAATTCCTGGCGGAATTGCGGAAAGACATTCCAGGAAAATCGCGGAAAGGCGCCGCGCTCGCCCTGCGCCAGAACAGGGTTCTGCATCGGTGCTTCCGCCAAGGCATTGCCCTCTCCGAGAATCTGGTAGCTGCCGGTTTGGGCAACGCTGCGTTCCGTCGGGGCGCGCAGAATGTCGAATTCATTCTGGGGCACGCTGCCCAGCGTGGGCAGCAGGCGGAATTTTTCGATATCGGCAGGCGCATCCGCCAACAGGATGCGGACCAGCCGGTCCAGCGCCTCCGGCTCGTGAAAATAGCGCGTATTGCTGTAATAGACGATCGCTTCGCTGTCGGTGAGGGAAAGCGCCAGAATGGTGATTTTTTGCTTTTCGGCGTCGGCGCGAATGGCCGCCATGGCCTTCTCCCGCTCCCGGCCGGGCGGCAGGGACGCGTCAATGGTCAGGATCGGAGCAGCGGTCAGAGCACCGAGCGTCCACGCACCCTGGTCGTCCTGCAGCACCGCGTGAACGAGGGCGCCCGCCCGCGGCACGGCACAACGCGTCCGCCTTCCGGAAGCGCCAAGTTCAACAGTCACGATATCGATATCCGCGCCAAAGCGCGCCACCAGTTGACTTATGCCGGCACAAAAAGTTTCGGGATTGCCCGACGCAATGCGGATCATTAAAGTGCGGCCGTTGATGGCGATATCGCCCGCAGCCGGGGTCTGGCTCCATAGCGCATCCACCAGGGCATTGCGACGGTCCGCTGCCAGTTTGGTCGCGTTGACCTGTTGGGGATTGCGGAGATCCAGCAGATGGTTGAGGGCCTGCTGTTGTTCGTCCGGGGTGCGGACATGCAGGGGCGGCAAGGGCGCATCGCCAATATGCCCGGGATAGGGGTCCGTGGTCGGATCCAACTGGAATGAGACATGTCCCCCAAGGCTCTTGCCGTAAAGCCAGTCCAGCCCAACCGCCATGGCCGAGGAAACTTGGTAAGAGCCGCCTAAATTGAACTGGTTGCGCGGCTTGAACGTATTGGTTGAAGATTCCAGCGTGTAGGCGTCGCTGCTGTATTCCGCCAGCAGGGAAAGCCCGTCCACCGGCGTATGCCAGATGAGGCCGCCGAACAGGCCCGCATTCGGGCCGTGAAAAAAAACGTTGAAATTCGTACCGCCGGCGGTGGTGACAATCGGGCGGGGTTTGCCGAAGGATTTGACAATGGTTGAAATCGGATTCTGGAAGGCTCCGGCTGTTCCCAGCCGTCCCCAGCCCATGCCCAGCGAGGCGTCAAAATCGCCCAGGCTTTTGGAAGCCACAAGATATTCACCGCTATAAATGCCTGTACCGACAAGGTCGTTGATGCCGACCGCCACCGCGGGGAACACATCGGTTTCATCCCACAGGCGCGCCTTCAAGGCGAAGCTGCGGTCGTAGTAGACGGGAAATTGATAGTTGTAATGCGACAGGCCGGAATAGCGAAAATCGGCTTCCAGCCAGGGCAAGGCCTGAAAGGAAAAATTGTAATGCTGGATGTTGCGCAAATAGCTGGCGCCGATGGAGAGCGCACCGTCCGGCGCCATGCGGGCGCTGGGCATTTCTATGATGCCGGGGCTGCCATAGTCGTTGCGAACCGGAGCATCTTCGGCATGCGCCATGCTCGCCATCCCCAGGCAGGCGACCGAACAGGCCAGGGCGCGGCGGAAGCTGCGAATTGACCTTTTTCCCGGCTTTTTTTGGCCTGCGTACACCCTGATGGACCTTCGCATATCCGTGACATTTTCCTTGCCTTTCACCTAAGTAATTGCAAGGGAATTCTTTTTCCTTACCTCGACCAAAGTCTCTGTGCTAGAGAACCCGCCAGTCGAAGACGAAATGGGGCCTGTTACGCCTATGCAAACGGATTTCCGCGGCCGCACCATGGCCGCCGCTTGTCGGCGTGCCACAGGATTCTGCACGCTGGTGCTCTGGGTTTTCGCCTCCGCGGCCGCGCAAGCACAGGGGCAGGTTCCCCTTTCAGAAATCCTGCAGGCACAGACAGACCCCCGCTTGCAGCAAAATCAGACGCAGAACAACGACAACCAGAACCAGCCACAAACCTCTCAGGCGCCCGTGAATATCACCGTTGGCGGCGCCGGTGGAGGGCCGACAACCCAAACCGGCATTAATGGGCTCGGGGCCGGGCAGGGCACCATGGTGCAGCCGGAAAGCCGTCTGGAGCAGATTTATTCGATGCGCGCCGGCGCACGCCTGCAGCAATTTGGTTATGACCAGTTCGGCCATAACAGTCCCACAGCGGTGCCGCAGACCGGTGCGATGGCGGACGATTATATCCTGGGTCCTGGTGATCAGGTCATCGTCTCAATGCGTGGCCAGGAAAATGGGGAATACCGCGCCACCGTGGACCGAAATGGACAGATCATCCTTCCACGTCTCAACCCCATCGGAGCTTCCGGGCGCACATTTGGCAGCTTTCGCCAGGACCTGGAAGCAGCTGTACACAGGTCATACGTTGCAACCGAAGCTTCAATATCCATTGGAAATGTTCGCCAGATACAGGTGCTCGTATCAGGGGAAGTTAACAATCCCGGTCAGCGGTCGGTTACCGGATTGTCTTCTGCCCTTGATGCAATCCTGCTTTCCGGAGGCGTCAAAAAAACCGGATCGCTGCGCAACATTCGCGTGCTGCGCGGTGGCCGTGAATTTACAGTAGACCTTTATGGAACCCTGACCGCATTAGGCTCGGGATCCTTGATGCGGTTGGCAGACGGTGATCGTATACTGGTACCACCGCTAGGGTCCACGGTTGCCGTCTCAGGGCTGGTTCGGCAGCAGGGTATTTTTGAATTGCCGGCGCATGCCAGCAGCATTTCGGTACGCAATCTCCTGGCAGTGGCGGGCGGCACGGAAGTACGCGGTCGCTATCGCTATTCTGCGCTGCGCCTTGCACCGGATGGCAGTTCGAAAATGGCGTCGATCGCGGACCAAAGCGGCACAGTTGGCGACAGTGAAATTCTATTTGTTCAGCTAGGCGCCAGCCAAACTACCAGCCAGGCAACCTTGTCCGGCGAAACCGCGCTGGCTGGCGCCTATGCCGTCACCCCGGGGGGTAGACTATCGGACGTTCTGAAATCTCCAGGCGCCATGCCGCCCACGCCATACACCCTATTCGGCATAATCGCGCGCAAGGACAACAATACATTGCTGCGGACCCTGGTGCCATTCACGCCGGCGGCGGTTCTTAATGGCAGCGAGGATCAGGCGCTTCAAAGTGACGACGTCATTCGTGTACTTTCAGTCAACGAAGTCAGGCTGCTGACAAACACAGTGAGGCTCTACAAGCAGCGTCAGATTGAGGAACAAAATGAGATTCTCAACCCGCTCTCAGAGCCAGATCGGGCCGTCAATACCACCAATTCGGGATCGACTACGGCGACGACATCTTCCCAGACGCAATCCTCTGCAACCGGACAAGCATTGCAAACTGAGAATCGTACGGAACAGGACATGCCGGCTAATACCGCTGATCGGCAGCGTCGCGACATTGCCGAACTGGCCAACCTGGTTGATCCAGTCACATTGCAGAACATGGATGCTGAATACCGCGCGCTGCAGGAGCAGATCACCGGTTACCAACAAAGCATTTCGCCGACCTCATTGGCGAAAGCGTATTCCGGCCAAAGTTCATTGCCTTATCAGGTTTCCGGGACGCCATTATCCACTGGTCAATCCGCCGCTGCCGTCGCCACGGACGCAGTAGCGGCCGCGAATGGGAGTGCAAACGCTCAGCCTCCTGGTCCGGTACGGCCAGCGCTCAATCTCCAGGCTGCGGATGCCGCAATCGGTCAGACAGCCTCAAATCGTGAAATCAGAAATTTCGGCGATCTGGCTCGCCAACTCGGGATAGACCAGCTGGTTCTGGTCAATTTTCTGATTGATCACCAGGCGACTCTCAATGGAGCGGTGAGCGGTCCTGGCTCCTATTTTGTTGGTCCCAATGTGTCATTGCAGGCACTGGTGCAGGCTGCCGGCGGCACGACCAACTGGGTGGACGAAAGTGGCGTAGAACTGACATCTACCGTTGTTGACAGCCAGCTGGGGCGCTCTCTAACCCGCCAAACACAGCTACCACTGCGTCAGGGTACACTGGCCAACTATATCGTCCATCCCAGGGACCAACTGCGGTTCAATCAGGTGTTCACAGATTCTGGCCTTGGTTCGGTCACTGTCCAGGGCGAAGTGCGCTTTAGCGGCACCTTCCAGTTCAACCGCGGCGAACATCTTTCTAGTCTTCTAGCACGTGCCGGCGGTCTGACCAGCACCGCCTATCCCTACGGTACCGTCTTCCTGCGCAAATCTGCCGCCGATATAGAGCGCCAGGGTTATAACCGTGCCGCAAATGAGATTGAGGAACAGCTCGTGGTTGCCATGACCCGGATCGGGAATGACAAGATCGACCCTGGCAGCTTTGGCGCTTTGCAGGCCTTTGTGAACCAATTGCGCAATCAGAAGGCTATTGGAAGAATCGCGATCGCCGCCGATCCCAGCGTGTTGGCTACAAGGCCGGAACTGGATCCTTTGCTGGAACCGGGTGACGTAGTTTATATTCCCCAGCGCCCCAGCACGATTTCGGTCCTGGGTCAGGTGATGCAGCCGGGAAGCCTGCCGTACCGTTCCGGCAATACGCTGGAAGACTATATCGAGATGGCGGGCGGCTATGGCCCCACCTCGGATGCGTCCAATACCTTCATTGTCCTGCCCGACGGTTCGGCGCGGAAGATCGAGACGTCCTGGCTCAACTTCAACTCCGTCAATCTGCCCCCCGGCAGCAGCATTGTCGTACCGCGCGACATCACGCCCCTGGATACGCGCCAGCTGATCTTGGATGTGACGGGTATATTCAGCCAGTTGGCGGTCACCGCCGCCTCGCTGGCGGTGCTCGCCAAGCAGTAGGGCTGTTCGCCGGATCAATATCGTGAAATGGGATCCGGCGAATCTGCCGTGAGAATCACGCGTGCCTGAACTTCGATTGCGCCCTTAGCGCGAGCCCTCGGAAGGCGGAAGCGCTGAGGCAGGACGGCACTGCTTTTTGTCCCCGTTCCTGACAGAATATCAAAGTGACATATATTGTTGGATTAACTCATTTTTCAGCATGAGTGGGCAAACTTCCCGCCTTGAAATTTCGAGCAATGTTGCACATTAACTTATCCCGGACAGAAGTTCCGGGCTGTACAGCCATCGACTTCTCGGGTATATTGCATCGCAACACGGATCATGTGTCAGATCCGGATTGACAGTCCGGCTGAAGACGGGGAATTAGTTTAAACCATGAAATTCAAAGGAGCACTTCCAATGCGGACTTTTGTTGCGGCAACTGTGGCTGCTACCCTGATTGCAACCAGCGCCCTTGCTGCGGTGACTGTTAGTCCGCTGCCGTCGGGCAAGCCGGCTGGCGTGAAGAAGGCTCAGGACGCGGACAACACCGTTTGGTGGGTCGTCGGTCTTGGTGCCGTCGCTGCCGGCGTTGGCCTGGTCGCCTCAGGCAATACCACCGTGGTCACGACTACCACGAAGTAGGATTGCCTGCGGCCAACTGGCCGTCAGGTGCTTAAATTAAAAAAAAGCGGGAATGCCTCAGGCGTTCCCGCTTTTTCTTTTTTTGCGATCAGCGCCAGGTCACCCGGGCGGGCGCAGGATTTCGGTTTCTAGCACGTCGCCCTTGGGCGTCAGATGCTGCAGGGATCGCCAGACAAATCCGCTGGCAGGATCCAGCCAATAACTGTCCCGGAAGGACCAGCCGCTGCTTTTGCAGCTCTCATCCGCCCGCAGCGTGGTGATGGGCTGTCCCAGGATGGAAATGGTTTCGCGTCCCGCCGTCATCATCTCGCAATTGATCGGCACCGAATAAGACCCGATGTCGGGAAAATCCACAGTCCGGATGCTGGTAAAAGCGCCCTTCAGCACCGCGGCCGGCGGGGGCAGGCTGTTGCCCATCGTCGGCATGACCCCGGATATGTCGTGCGGCAGGCCGACCGTGCGAATGACGCGTCCATCATGGGTGAGCAGCACGATATGCGCCGCGGAGGTCCATAACTGATCGCCATTGGTATCCGTCGCGAGCACGATCATCATTTCGGGGCCGCCATTCAGGCGATAACCCATGCTGGCAAAGGGAATGGCCGCCGCCTGGTCACGGGTTACGGCGCGGTTGCCAAAGGTGCCCTTGGCGCTGTCTTTCAGGATCTGGAGATATTCGCCCCAGATATTGTTGTTATCCCCGGACGCGCAGCCGGTCAGCAGCATAACGGATCCGGCCGCAAGCGCGGCCCAGGAAACGCGTTTCACAGATCCATGCCCTTGAGAATTTTCCGGATCGCCGGGGCGATATCGGGACGTGAAAGCCCCACCGCGATATTGGCGTGCAGAAAGCCAACCTTGTCGCCGCAATCATAGCGCGCGCAGTCGGTCTTGACGGCATGAAAGGGCGTTTTTCCAATCATCTGGGCTATCGCATCGGTCAGCTGGATTTCGTTGCCGGCGCCGCGTTCCTGGCGATCAAGAATGGAGAAGATTTCCGGTTGCAGGATATAGCGGCCGATGATGCAAAGATTGGAGGGCGCCTTGGCGGGGTCGGGTTTTTCGACCACGCCCTTCACTTCCGTGGCGTTGCCCTTGACCGCCCCCGGATCCACCACGCCATAGCGTTTGACTTCGGAAGTCGGTTTTTCCTCAGCCGCCACGATGATTCCGCCGCCGACATTGCGATAGGCCATCATCATCTGCGACAGCGCGCCGGGCCTGCCCACCATCAAATCGTCCGGCAGCAGTACCGCGAAGGGTTCATGGCCGACAAAGTGCCGCGCGCACCACACCGCATGGCCCAGTCCCAGGGGCTGTTGCTGGCGGACAAAGCCGACCGAGCCGGTTTGGGGCAGGGTCTCCATCAGGCTGTTCAGTTCGGCGGTCTTTTCCCGGGCCGACAGCAGGGCTTCCAGCTCATAGGCATGGTCGAAATGGTCGGCGATGACGTTCTTGCCGCGGCCGGTAATGAACACGAATTGCTCAATTCCCGCTTCGCGCGCTTCCTCGACCGCATACTGGATCACCGGTTTGTCTACCACCGGCAGCATCTCCTTGGGCACGGCCTTGGTGGCGGGCAGGAACCGGGTGCCCATGCCGGCGACGGGAAAAACCGCGATGCGGACGGGTTTTGAGGCGTGTGGCATGGCTATTTCCGCTTTGGCTGCTTTATCGGGGGATGCTTTGAAAAAGCGCTGTTTTCATGGCACGGGGGCCCTATTAAAGTCCAGTTTTTCCCGGAACTTGGCTGATTGTCGCGGGTGGATTAGGGCATGGGAAGACTGACCCCGGTTTGTGCGGCAATGCTTGTTTTGGCGGTGCTGGCCCTGGCGTTGCGGGTTGGCCCCGCCCTGGCCGCCCCGGACGCCGGCACCGCCTTGTCCCAGATGGCTGCAGCACTGTCTTCCGGGAACGGGGCCCAGGCCCTGGCGCTCGGTGACGCCGCCCTGGCACTGCCGGGGCTCAGCGATGCCGACCATAGCCGACTGGAACTGGACCGTGGCCTGGCAAACCAGATGCTGGGAAATCCGGAGGCCGCCCTGGCTGACCTCACCGAGGCGATCAACGCCCATGGCCTGAGCGCCCCAGAACGGGCGCGCGCTTTTCTGGAGCGGGGGCTGGTGCTCGATGGCATGAACCGGCTGGACGACGCCATCGGGGATTATGGCGCGGTGCTGCGGCTGACGCCAAATTCCCCCACCGCCCTCAACAATCGTGCGAACGCCTTGCGCCGCCAGAATCGCTTTGAAGATGCGCGGCGCGATTATCTGGCCTCGCTCGCCGCCGATAATCCTGCTCCGGAGTATCCCTATTTCGGCCTGGGCCAGATCGCCGAGAGCGAAGGCAAGAACGACGAAGCCAGGAATTTCTATGGGCGCGCCCTGGCCGCCAATCCCGACTACAGTCTGGCGGCGCAGCGTTTGACGGCGCTGGGCGGTACCGCCCCCGCGCCCGGTGCCATCGTCCTGCGGCCGCCCAAGGGCGCGGCGGCCGGGGATACGCAAATCGCGCTGCATCCGCTTGCCGCAAGAGTTCCGGCCTGGAAAGAAGCCGGGGACCAGCCAACGGTAAAGCCTGCCAGCTATTCCGGCGGCGATGCCCAGCCGGGCCTTCGGCCCGCGCTTGACAGTCCCGGCGGCCAGCAGGTGCAGTTGGGCGCCTGGCGCCAGGAGGCTGAAGCGGCGGCCGGCTGGAATCGCGCGCTGAAGGCGGCGGATGGCGCCCTGGCGGGCTTTTCGCCCCATATCGTGGCGGCGGACCTGCCGGGAAGGGGCCGCTATTACCGCCTGCGGGTGGTGACCCCGGACGGCAAGCAATTGTGCGCCGTCCTGACCGCCAAGGGGCTGGACTGCATTCCGGCCAAGGATTGAACCTCGCCTTAATCCGGCCAAGCCCAACTTGTCATCTGCCGCCCGGTTGTCATAAACGGGCGCGCATGCAGGCGATACGGACCACACTGGGTTGGGCGCGGACGCATGAGCGTCACCTCTCGGCTCTGGCGATGGCGGGCGGATTCGCTTTCGATTCCTATGCCTTTGGCCGCATTGACCGGGCCATGACCCAGGCGGTTTTCATTCTTTATCTGATTGTGGCGGGGGTCAGCATCGGGGTCCTTCACTGGCGCGAATCCAACGCCGCAAAACCCGCGCCGCGCCTTCACACGATATTGATCACGGCGACGCAGTTTGCGCTGGGGGCGCTGCTGTCGGGATTTTGCGTTTTTTATATCCGCAGCGCCGCGCTCGGCGCTTCCTGGCCGTTCTTGCTGTTCATGGCGGCAATTTTCATCGGCAACGAATATTTCCGCGCCTATGCCTCGCGGCTGGTGTTCGCCGCGCTGCTGTTCTTTTTCGCGCTTTATTCCTATGCCATCCTGCTGGTGCCGGTGGTGCTGGCGCGCATCGGACCGATTTCCTTTCTGATTTCCGGTGCCTTGGCGGTGATCGCATTTTTTCTCTATATGCGCATCCTGGCCTGGCTTGGGCATGACCGTTACAAAAGCGCCCGCAGCCAGATCGCGGCCGGCATGATCGTCATCACGGCCCTGATCAACGCGTTTTATTTTCTGAAAGTGTTTCCGCCCCTGCCGCTGGTGCTCACCGATGCGGGCATTTTTCACAGTGCCCAGCGGACAGGCGCCGGATTTCAGGTCGCCGCCGAAACGGAGCCGCCGAGCTGGCAGGCGCTGTTCGGCAATTATCCGGTGATGCATGTCCAGCCCGGCGCAAAGCTCTATCTTTACAGCGCGATTTTTGCGCCGCGCGGGCTGCGCACCCAGATTGTGGATGAATGGCAGTGGCAGAATGCCGGTCACGACTGGAAGACCCAGCAGCGCGTGCCGGTGCAGATACTTGGCGGCCGGGAAAATGGTTTTCGCTTTTATACCGTCAAGACCACGCCCATGCCGGGCCAGTGGCGGGTCAACATCGTCACGCTCGATGGACGGGCTATCGGCCGGGTGCGTTTCTCGGTGCAGCCGGCAATACAGCCGGCGGCGCTTCAGACCCGTATTCTCAACTAGCGCACTTAAAAAATATCAAGAAGTGGGCAAAATCTTAAGGGGCAAGGCATTCTGGTAGGGCCGATTCGGGAGTGGGCCGCCTTTGCCAGACGCCAGCGACATTGCCCTGCCGCCGCGCGGTCCCGGCGTCCGCCGGATTTTGGCCGCTGCCATTGCAATCATGATGCTGTGGCAGTTTGTCCAGCATCTTCGCATCATCGCTTTTGCCTATCCCCTCGATTATCGCGAGAACACCGATTTCTACAGAGCGCTGCTGGTGGCGGCGGAGCGCAATCTTTACGACAGCAGCGCGCTGCCCTTCAGCCATGGCCAATATGGCTTTGTGTTCGATTATCTCGCCGCGCCCTTGATGCTGCTGCTGGGCCCGGGATTGGCGCCCACCCGGCTGCTCGCCGCCCTGGCCATTGTCCTGACGGCCCTCTTGCTGGCCCTTTACGCCAAGCGGCGAACCGGGGACAGGCTGCTCACCTTCGCGGTGTTCGCGCTCGTCTATGTCTCGAGTTTCTCCCATCCCGGAATATTTCTGGGTTTCCCCAATGCGCTGGGATCCTTCTTCTTCCTGCTTTCGGTCATGCTGCCACTGTTGGGTTCATTCAGCACCGGCGCCCTTGCGGCAGGAATTGCCGCCGCCCTGCTCGGTTTCTATACCAAAATCTATTTCGGTCTCGGACCGGCTTTCCTGGTCGCCTACCTGGTGGTGTTGCGCGCCTGGGGCAAGGCGGCCTGGTATGCGCTGGCCAGCATTGCCGTCCTGGGATTGAGCTTGGGGATCGTCGGACGAATTTTTCCCTTTTATTTCGATACCACCATAACCCTGGTTGGTACCCTGCCGAGTTGGGACTGGAGCTGGCTGCTGGTCCAGAGTGCCTATTTCCTCGTGTTGCTGGCGCCGCTGCTGGCGTTTCTGGTCTGGCGCTCCTGGCATTTGCCGCCGGGCGGGCGCCTGGCGCTTGCCACGGGTTTCAGCGGCGTGGCGACGGCCGTTGCCGCGATCCTGCTGTTCAAGATGGGCGGCAATGTGCTGCAATATTATCTCTACTTCTATCAGTTGCTGTTTCCCTTTTTGCTGCTGCTTGCGCTCGACAGTGCCGGCGAGACGGCGCAGTCCCGTTACAATCTGCTGATCTGCCTGGCCGCCAATATTGCGCTGATGCTGCTGCTGGCGCAGCAGCATGCGCCGCTGGCCCGGGTCGCGGGGTCGTTCGGAAAGATCGAGGCGCGATTTCCCAAGACCGGCATCGGCCAGGTGTTGCTGGATGCGCCAGCAAGCTATTATGCCATCCGCCAGGGGCAGGTGCCGGTGGACCAGGGCCAGACCGAATTTCTGGGTGTCGCCAGCGGAACGCCGCACGCTCTGTATCTGGCGGAATTAGCCGCCGTCGAAGCACGCAAACGAGCGGGCTTTTATGCCCTGGTCATCACGGATGACTGGCAGGTGAACCGCAACCATGATGACTTGAAACGCTGCTATATTCAGGTGGGACGCCAGGACCTCTGGTTCTATCAACTGAGCATTCCGGCCCAATTCTGGACGCGAAAAGCCTGCTGAAGCCGCCTTAAGCCTTGCATCGCAAAGACAGGCGGCCTATTTCACACCCCATATTTGGGATTGCCGAAATTGGCCATCAAAAGAACTGTTATATCTCATCTCCGGCGCCTGGAAGCCGAGAGCATTCACATCATGCGCGAGGTGGCGGCCGAGTTCGCCAACCCGGTAATGCTCTATTCCATCGGCAAGGACAGTTCGGTGATGCTGCACCTGGCGATGAAGGCTTTTTATCCCGCCAAGCCGCCCTTTCCGCTGATGCATGTCGACACCACCTGGAAATTCCGCGAGATGATCGAATTCCGCGATCAGACCGCCAAGCGGCTGGGCCTGGACCTGATCGTGCATGTCAACCAGGACGGAGTGACGCGGGGCATCAATCCTTTCGCATCCGGTTCGTCCCTGCACACCCAGGTGATGAAGACCGAAAGCCTGAAACAGGCATTGGACAAATACGGCTTCGATGCGGCTTTCGGCGGGGCGCGGCGCGACGAAGAGAAATCCCGCGCCAAAGAGCGCATCTTTTCCTTCCGCTCCGCCGCCCACGCCTGGGACCCGAAGAACCAGCGGCCGGAATTGTGGCGCGTCTACAATACCCGCATCAACAAGGGCGAGAGCATTCGCGTCTTTCCGCTCTCCAACTGGACCGAGCTGGACATCTGGCAATACATCCTGGCGGAGAATATCCCCATCGTGCCGCTCTATTTCGCCAAAAAGCGCCCGGTGGTGGAGCGTGATGGCACGCTGATCATGCGCGACGACGAGCGCATGGTGCTGAAGCCCGGCGAAAAAGTGGAAGAGCGGCTGGTGCGCTTCCGCACCCTAGGCTGCTATCCGCTGACCGGCGCGATTGAATCGGCCGCCGACAATCTCGAGGGCATTGTCACCGAAATGTTCACCGCCCGCACCAGCGAGCGCCAGGGTCGGCTGATCGACAGCGATGAAAAAGCTTCGATGGAGAAAAAGAAGAAGGAGGGTTATTTTTGAACTCCCAACCCTCCGAGCTTCAAAAATTCCTCGCGGCACAGGAAAAGAAATCCCTGCTGCGCTTTCTCACCTGCGGCAGTGTGGATGACGGCAAGTCCACGCTGATCGGGCGACTGCTCTACGACACCAAGCTGCTGTTCGAGGATACGCTGGCCTTGCTGGAGAAAGATTCCCGGAAATTCGGCACCACCGGCGATGACATTGATTTCGCCCTGCTGGTGGACGGGCTTGAAGCAGAGCGCGAACAGGGCATCACAATCGATGTCGCCTATCGTTTCTTCGCCACCGACAAGCGCAAATTCATCGTCGCAGACACGCCGGGCCATGAGCAATACACCCGCAACATGGCGACCGGCGCCTCCAATTCCGACTTGGCCGTCATTCTGATCGATGCGCGCAAGGGTGTGCTGACCCAGACCCGCCGCCATGCCTATATCGCCAGCCTGCTGGGCATCCGCCACATCGTGCTGGCGGTGAACAAGATCGACCTGGTGGATTATTCGCAAAGCACATTCGACCAGATCGTGGCGGATTTTTCCGCCTTTGCCGCCAGGCTCGGCTTTGTCAGCCAGATCGCAATCCCGCTTTCGGCGCGCTATGGCATCAATGTCATGGCCAAAAGCCCGCAGACGCCCTGGTATGAGGGGCCAGCGCTGCTGACCCATCTGGAAACGGTGGATGTGGACACGGCGCTGGCGGGCGGGCCTTTCCGCATGCCGGTGCAATGGGTCAATCGCCCGAACCTGGATTTCCGGGGCTTTTCCGGCACCATCGCGGGCGGTCGCGTCCGCCCCGGCGACATGATCGTGGTCGCCAAGTCCGGCCGCACGACCAAAGTCACGCGCATCGTCACCATGGACGGCGACCTGGACGAAGCGATTGCGGGCGATGCGATCACCCTGACCCTGGCCGACGAGGTGGATATTTCGCGCGGCGATGTGCTGGCCGCGCCCGACGCCCGGCCCGACGTTTCCGACCAGTTCGCGGCGCACCTGTTGTGGATGGCAGACGAGGAAATGCTGCCTGGCCGGCAATACCTGCTCAAACTGAGCACGGCCACGGTGCCGGCGGCGGTGTCGGACCTCAAACACAAGGTGGACGTCAACACCCTGGAGCATATGGCAGGCAAGACGCTGATGCTCAACGAGGTCGGCTATGCCAATTTTTCCCTCACCCAGCCCTTGTGCTTTGACGCCTACCGTGACAACCGGGATACCGGCGGCTTCATCCTGATCGATCGTTTTTCCAACGCCACGGTCGGCGCCGGCATGATTGATTTCGGTCTGCGCCGCGCCACCAATGTCCATTGGCAGGCGCTCGACGTGAACAAGCAGGCGCGCGCGGCGATGAAACGCCAGAAGCCGGTGATGCTGTGGTTTACCGGCCTGTCCGGTTCGGGCAAGTCCACCATCGCCAATCTGGTGGAAAAAAGCCTCGCGGCCGAAGGCAAGCACACCTATCTGCTGGACGGCGACAATGTCCGCCACGGCCTGAACAAGGACCTGGGTTTCACCGATGCCGACCGGGTGGAAAATATCCGCCGCGTCGGCGAAACCGCCAAGCTGTTCCTGGACGCAGGGCTGGTGGTGCTGGTGTCCTTCATCTCGCCGTTCCGCTCCGAGCGGCGCATGGCGCGAGATCTGGTGGCCGCGGGCGAATTCATCGAGGTTTTTGTCGATACCCCGATCGAAGTCTGCATGCAGCGCGATCCCAAGGGTCTCTATGAAAAGGCCCGCGCCGGCACGATCAAGAATTTCACCGGCGTGGACAGCCCCTACGAGGCGCCGGAAAAGCCGGAAATGACGGTGCAGACGGTCACTGCGCCCGCCGAGGTCCATGCCCAGGCGATAGTTGCCTATCTGCGCGAACGCGGTTATCTGGGTTAGGCGCTTCGCACCCACGATCGCCTGGAGGGAAACTGGCTTGAGCAACGTGGTTCTGGTGACGGGCGGCGCCGGTTATATCGGCAGTCACACCGTCTATGCCCTGCTGGATCGCGGCGACAGGGTCGTTGTGCTGGACAATCTTTCCACCGGCGTGAAGGCGCAGGTGGGCAAGGACGCCATCTTCGTGCAAGGCGATGTCGCCGATGCAGGGCTGGTGAAAAAAATCGTCGCCGAACATGGCGTGGACGCCGTCATTCATTTCGCAGGCTCGATTGTGGTGCCGGAGTCGGTGCGCGATCCGCTGGCCTATTACGACAACAATGTCGTGAAGACCCGCAGCCTGATGCAGGCCGTTGTCGAAGCGGGCGTGAAGCAGTTCATATTCTCGTCCACCGCCACGGTCTACGCCTCGGACGCGCCGCAGCCGCTTGCGGAGGCGGCGGCAAAGTCGCCGATCAGCCCCTATGCCCGTTCCAAGCTGATGGCGGAATGGATGCTCGAGGACGCCGGCCATGCCTATGGCCTGCGTCACATGGTGCTGCGCTATTTCAATGTCGCGGGCGCCGACCCGAAGGGCCGCACCGGCCAGTCCTCGCCCAATGCCACCCACCTGATCAAGCGCGCCGCGATGGTGGCCCTGGGCCGGTTGCCGCAGCTGGATATTTTCGGAACCGATTATCCCACGCCCGACGGCACCGGCGTGCGGGACTATATCCATGTCACCGACCTGGCCGCGGCGCATCTGCTGGCGCTGGACGCGCTGCGCGGCGGAGCCGCCAGCGTCACTTACAATTGCGGCTATGGCAGAGGCATGTCGGTGCGCGAGGTGGTGCGGGGCGTCGAGAAGGTCACCGGCAAACCGCTGCCGGTGCGCATCAGCGATCGCCGCGCCGGGGATCCGCCAACCCTGATCTCTGATCCCAGCCGCATCAAGGCTGCGCTGGGCTGGAAACCGGCGCATGACGGCATCGAGGAAATCATCGCCTCGGCCATCGCCTGGGAACAGCGTTTCAATCGCTAGCGCCTGCGCCTAGACGCCGTAATATTCCTTGTACCAGGCAATGAATTTTGGAATGCCGGCGCTGATTGGCGTGGCGGGCTCAAAGCCGATGTCGCGGCGGCTGGCGTCTATGTCGGCATAGGTCCGCGCCACATCGCCAGGCTGCATCGGTTCCAATGTTACCTTGGCCTTGCGCTGCAGGGCGGCTTCGATCCCGGCAATGAAATCGGTGAGTTTTTCCGAACGGTGATTGCCAAGGTTATAGAGTTTGTGCGGCGGCACGCCGGTTGCCGGCCGGTCCAGCACCCGCACAACGCCGTCCACGATATCGTCAATATAGGTGAAGTCGCGCCACATCTCGCCGCGATTGAACACCCGGATCGGCTCTCCGGCGATGATCGCCTTGGTAAAGATGAAAGCCGCCATGTCGGGGCGCCCCCAAGGACCATAGACGGTGAAAAACCGCAGGCCTGTCGCCGCGATGCCGTAAAGATGCGCATAGGTATAGCCGAACAGTTCGTCGGTGCGCTTGGTGGCGGCATAGAGCGAATTGGGCTGCTCGACCGGGTCGTCCACGGAAAATGGAAGCTTGGTGTTGCCGCCATAGACCGAGGAAGAACTGGCATAGACGAAATGCTTCAGGTTCTTGAGCTTGCGCGCCAGTTCCAGCATCACCGTCTGGCCCATCACGTTCGAGGTAATGTAGGTGTAGGGATCGGTCAGCGAATAGCGCACGCCCGCCTGCGCCGCCAGATGAATAATGCCGCCGATGGCGGGAAATAACTCCGCCAGCTTGAGAATGCCGTCCTTGTCGGCGACATCGAGCTTGTGGAATGTGAAATGTTTTTCCGCCATCAGGCGCGCCAGGCGCGCCTCTTTCAGCGTCACATCGTAATAATTGTTGAGATTGTCGATGCCGATGACGTCATCGCCCCGCGCCAGCAGCGCGCGCGAAACGCTGGAGCCGATGAAACCGGCCGCGCCCGTCACAAGTATCGTCGCCATAAGGACCCTTACAAGCTCCAGTAGCGAAGATTGCCCTGTATCGTCTTGGGGTCAATGGCGGATTTGATATCCACGAAGATGCCGCCGTCACGCAGCATGGTGTTCAGTTTCGCGGGTTTCTCCAGATATTGCCGGTGCGGCACCGCCAGGATCAGGGCGTCCAGCTCCTTGAATTGCGGCAGCCGGCTCATCTCCAGCCCGTATTCATGGCTGATATCGTCGGGTGAGGCGAGGGGGTCGTGCGCGACCGGCTTGATGCCGAAAGTCTTGAGCTCGGTCAGGATGTCCGGCACCCGGCTGTTGCGGATGTCGGGCACATTTTCCTTGAAGGTGAGTCCCAGCACGCCGACCCTCGCCTGGTGAATCGGGCGCGAGCCGGCGGCCAGGAAGCGCACCACCCGCCGGGCGATGATATTGCCCATGGAATCGTTGATGCGGCGGCCGGCCAGGATCACCTGTGGATTGTAGCCCAGCTCCTGCGCCTTGGAGGTGAGATAATAGGGATCGACCCCGATGCAATGACCGCCTACCAGCCCGGGCGTGAATTTGAGAAAATTCCATTTGGTCGCCGCCGCTTCGATCACGTCGCGGGTGGGAATCTGCATTGCGTCGCAGATGATCGCCATCTCGTTCATCAGCGCGATATTGAGGTCGCGCTGGGTGTTTTCCAGCGCCTTGGCGGCTTCGGCGACCTTGATGGACGAAGCCCGGTGAATGCCGGCCGTCACCACCGTGCCGTAAAGTTCGGCCACCGCCTCGGCGGTCGCCGCATCTTCGCCCGAGGTGACTTTCAGGATGCGCTCGAAGCTGTGTTCCTTGTCGCCGGGATTGATGCGTTCTGGCGAATAGCCCAGCTTGAAATCGCGTCCCTGCTTGAGGCCGGAAACGCGGGCCAGGATCGGGCCGCAATATTCCTCGGTGACGCCGGGATAAACGGTGGATTCATAGATCACCAGCGCGCCTTTGCGCATCATCTGCCCCACGCTTTCGGAGGCGGAGCGCAGCGGCTCCAGATTGGGGCGGCGGTCCTTGTGGATCGGCGTCGGCACACAGACGATGAAGGTGTCGCAATTCTTGAGCCGGGACAGTTCGGAGGTGACGACCAGTCCCGAGGCCTTCAGCCGGTTGCCGCCGACCTCGCCGGTCCAGTCCTCGCCCCCGGTCAGCGAGGCAACCCGGCGGGTATCGATGTCGAAGCCGATGGTGCCGGGAAAATGCTCGGCAAAGGCCACCGCCACGGGCAGGCCGACATAGCCAAGCCCTAGAACCGCTATTTTACGCATGAACGACCGGCACCGTTAAAATTCGCTGGGAACTTACGGTGCCAGCCCTTACCAAAGCCCTGAGAAGGCTGGTTAACGCGGGTTTCAGGGGGTTAATACCGCGGGCGTCGTGGGTCCGCCGGGGCCCTGCTGGTCTCGCCCGGCATATGGCTTTATAGGGTTTGCCCACAAAAAATGCAGAACAGGGAAGCGCCATGCTGAAGACCGTCGCCGCCTTTGACCGGATCGGGGAGGAGAACGCCTTTGCCGTGCTGGCGCGGGCCACCGCCCTGGCTGCCCAGGGCCGTGACATCATCAGCCTGGGCATCGGTCAGCCCGATTTCCGTACCCCGGAGCATATTGTCGAGGCCGCGATCAAGGCGCTGCGGGACGGCCATCACGGCTACACCCCCGCGACCGGCATCCTGCCGCTGCGCGAAGCGGTGGCCGCCGATCTGCACAAGCGTTTTGGCATTACCGTGTCACCCGACGAGGTGATGATCATGCCGGGCGGCAAGCCCACCATGTTCATGTCCATCCTGATGTTCGGCGAACCGGGTGTCGAGATCCTGTATCCCGATCCGGGCTTTCCCATCTACCGTTCGATGATCGAGTTCACCGGCGCGACGCCGGTGCCGATTCCGGTCCGCGAGGACAATGGTTTCGCCTTTTCGGCGGAGGAGACGCTGTCCTTGATCACGGCGAAGACCCGCCTGATCATCATCAACTCCCCCGCCAATCCCACCGGCGGCGTCACGCCCAAGGCCGAGGTGGACAAGTTCGTCGCGGGTCTTGAGAAATGGCCCGATGTCGCCGTGATGTCGGACGAGATTTACGACCAGATGCTTTATGACGGCGAAAAGCATGTCTGCCTTCTGGGCTATCCGTCCATCCGCGACCGCCTGATCCTGCTCAATGGCTGGTCCAAGACCTATGCCATGACGGGCTGGCGGCTGGGCTATGCGATATGGCCCGGCAAGCTTTACGACCAGGCGCGCAAGCTGGCGGTCAATCTCTATTCCTGCGTCAATGCCCCCACCCAGTATGCCGGGCTGGCGGCGCTGACCGGGCCGCAGGATGCGGTCGGCGCGATGGTGGCCGAGTTCGACAAACGCCGCCGGGTGGTGGTGGAACTGCTCAACCAGCTGCCGGGCGTTTTCTGCATCGTGCCCAAGGGGGCCTTCTATGCCTTTCCCAACATCAAGCAGACTGGCTGGAAAGCCAAGAAGCTGGCCAATGCCCTGCTCGACGAAGCCGGCGTCGCTTTGATCGGCGGCCCGGATTTCGGCATCCTGGGCGAAGGCTATCTGCGCCTGTCCTATGCCAATTCGACAGACAATATCCGCAAGGCGCTGGGACGGATGGGCGACTTTCTCGCCACCCGCAAGCCCTAGCCGGCTTCGGGCCGCCCTAGGCTGACATAGCGAAAGCCGGCCTGCACCATGTGGGCGGTGCGGTAGATATTGCGCAGATCCACCATCAACGGCGTCTTGAGCCCCGCCTTCAATTTGGCGAGATCCAGGGCGCGAAATTCGTTCCATTCGGTCAGGATCACCACGCCGTCGGCGCCGCTGATGGCGTCATAGGCGTCCTTGCACATTTCGACATTGAGGTGCTTGCGCGCTTCGGCGCCGCCTTCGGGATCATAGGCGCGGATAATGGCGCCGGCAGCCTGCAGCGCGGGCACGATCACCAGGCTGGGAGCATCGCGCATGTCGTCGGTGTTGGGCTTGAAGGTCAGGCCCAGCACCGCGATGGTCTTGCCCTGGACGCCGTCGAGCGCCGCCTCGATCTTCCTGGCCATCATCACCTTGCGTTCGTCATTGACGGCGATCACCGCCTCGACGATGCGGTTGGGGGCGCCGAATTCGCGCGCCGTGCGCACCAGCGCCAGCGTATCCTTGGGAAAGCAGGAGCCGCCGAAGCCGGGTCCGGTATGGAGGAATTTCGAGCCGATGCGGCCATCCAGCCCCATGCCGCGCGCCACATCCTGGACGTCGGCGCCGACCTTTTCGCACAGATTGGCGATCTCGTTGATGAAGGTGATCTTGGTGGCGAGAAAGGCGTTGGCGGCGTATTTGATCAGCTCGCTGGTTTCGCGGCTGGTGAACAGGATCGGCGTCTCGCCCAGATAGAGCGGACGATAGACTTCCCGCATCACTTCGCGGGCCTTTTCGCTGTCGCAGCCCACCACCACACGGTCGGGGCGGCGGAAATCCCCGATCGCGGAGCCTTCGCGCAGGAACTCCGGGTTGGACGCCATGTCGAAATCGGCCTTGGGCCGCATCTTGCGGATGATCGCTTCCACCTCGCGGCTGGTGCCGACCGGCACGGTGGACTTGGTGACCACCACGGCATAGCCGGTGAGGGCGGCGGCGATCTCCTCGGCGGCGGCAAATACATAGGACAGGTCGGCATGGCCGTCGCCGCGCCGGCTGGGCGTGCCCACGGCGATGAACACCGCGCCGGCGCCCGCCACCGCCGCGGCCAGGTCGGTTTCGAAGGTCAGGCGGCCGGCCTTGACGTTGGCGGCCACGACTTCGTCCAGGCCGGGCTCGAAGATCGGGATTTTGCCCTGGCGCAGGCTTTTGACCTTGTCCGCGTCCTTGTCGACGCAGACCACGTCATGGCCGAATTCCGACAAGCAGGCTCCGGATACCAGGCCGACATAGCCCGCACCGATCATCGCGATCCGCATCAAATCACCCTGAAAGCCGGGCCTTTTTGGCCCGGATGGCTCCCCGGTTCAAGGGGCTAAAACGTCAAAGCAACCGCCGGCATTAAGAGTAATTTCAGCACTCGGCTTCAGACTGGCCCAGATAAACAGGATTAACAGATTATGACTCCATCCGCCCTAGCGATCGCAGAAGCCCCGCCGATGGACCAGCCGCGCGAGCAAACCGCGCCGTCCGTCCTGATGCGCGATTTTTCGCAGCCCTGGCTCGATCTGAACGACAAATCGGTGCTGGTGACAGGCGGCACTGGTTCCTTCGGCAAGCATTTTCTCAAAACGGTCATCTCGCAGTACAAGCCGCGCCGCCTGATCATCTTCAGCCGCGACGAACTCAAGCAGTTCGAGATGCAGCAGGAATTCAGCCAGGAGAAATATCCCTTCCTGCGCTATTTCATCGGCGATGTCCGCGACCGCGATCGCCTCGATCTGGCGCTGCGCGACGTGGATTATGTCGTCCATGCCGCAGCCATGAAGCAGGTGACCACCGCCGAATACAACCCCTTCGAATGTATCCGCACCAATGTGTTCGGGGCGGAAAACATCGTCACCGCCGCCATCCGCTGCGGCGTCAAGCGCGTCGTGGCGCTGTCCACCGACAAGGCGGCCAATCCGGTCAACCTGTACGGCGCTTCCAAGCTGGCCTCGGACAAGATTTTCGTCGCCGGCAACAACCTTTCTGGCTCCGAGGGCACGCGCTTTTCAGTGGTGCGCTACGGCAATGTCTTCGGTTCGCGCGGTTCGGTGGTGCCTTTCTTCCGCAAGCTGATCGCGGACGGCGCCGACAGCCTGCCGATCACCGATGCGCGCATGACCCGCTTCTGGATCACCCTGACCCAGGGCGTCAATTTCGTGCTCTCCAGCATGGAAATGATGCGCGGTGGCGAGATCTATGTGCCCAAGATCCCCTCCACCACAATTCCCGACGTCGCCACCCTGATCAGCCCCACCCTCAAGCAGCATGTCATCGGTATCAGGCCGGGCGAGAAGCTGCATGAGACCATGATCCCGGCCGACGACGCCCATTGCACCGTGGAACTGGACGACCGTTATGTGATCCTGGCCAGTTTTGCCCATGCCGCCCGCGAAGCCTATCTGCATCGCGGCGCCAGGCCGGTGGCCGAAGGCTTCAGCTATTCCAGCGACAGCAATCCGGAAAAACTGGATGTGCGGGGACTTCAGACCTTGCTGGCCATGGCCTATGCCTGACCGCGAGGCCGCGGCCTCAATCCCCTTTCTGCCTTATGGCCGCCAGGAAATCGGCGATACCGACATCAAGGCGGTGGTCGAGGCCCTGGTTTCGGGCTGGCTGACCACGGGCCCGCGCGTTTCCCAATTCGAACAGGCTTTCGCGCAGCATTGCGGCGCGGCCGAGGGTGTCGCGGTCAATTCCGGCACCGCCGCCCTGCATGCCGCGATGCGCGCCATCGGCGTGCGCACCGGCGATGAAGTGATCGTGCCGGCGCTGACATTCGCCGCCTCCGCCAATGCCGCCATTTACGAAGGCGCCACCCCGGTTTTCGCCGATGTCGAGGAAGACACGCTGCTGATCGATCCGGCATCGGTGAAGCAGCGCATCTCGCCGCGCACGCGCGCCATCGTGGCGGTGGACTATGCCGGCCAGCCCGCGGATTACGACGCCTTGCGCCAGATCGCGCGCAGCCGCGGCATCCGGCTGATTGCGGATTCCTGCCATGCCCCCGGCGCGATTTACCGGGACCGCAAGGTCGGCACTCTGGGCGATATTTCCTGTTTCTCCTTTCATCCCGTCAAGCACATGACCACCTGCGAGGGCGGCATGTGCACCACCGACGATGCGGAAATGGCCGCGCATATGCGCCGCTTCCGCAATCACGGCATCGACAGTGATCATCGCTCGCGCGAGGCCAAAGGCTCTTATGCCTATGACATGGCCGAACTGGGCTACAATTACCGTCTGCCGGATGTGCAGTGCGCCCTGGGCATGGCACAGTTGCCGCGCCTGGATGGTTGGGTGACGACGCGGCAGAAAATCGCCCGCTTTTACGACCGCGCCTTTGCCCGGCTGCCGCAGGTGGCGCCGCTCTATACGCATTCCGACCGCAGCAACGCCTATCACATCTATGTGGTGCGGCTGGCTGCCAGCCTGGACCGCGACCGGGTCTTTGCCGCGCTCAGGGCCGAGGGCATCGGCGCCAATGTGCATTACGCGCCGGTCTATTCGCATTCCTATTATCGCGCCCGCGGCTATGCCCCGGGCCTTTGCCCGGTGGCGGAGCGCACTTCAAAGCAGATACTGACCTTGCCGATGTTCCCGGCCATGTCCGAGGAAGATGTCAGCCGCGTGGTGGACGCCGTTACGCGGGCGACCGCGTAGCGCATTTTTTGGCCGCGCGGCCGGGCGGAAAACCGTTTCACACTTTTCCTGGCCGACACTCCTACCAGAGCGACGGCGTAAGAATCCGTTCATCGTCAAGCGCCATGGAACCCCAATTCAGGTCGGGCAGGGTGCGCCGCGCCGCCGACAAGATTTCCTCGAGCTCTATCACGCTGGTCACGCCAACCAAGCCGAAGGTAACTTCGGGTCGCGACAGCACAAAGCCCAGCGCCGCCGCCAGTGGCGTCGAGCCCGCCGCCGTAATTTCGGCCCTAATGGCTTTCAATCGCGGCGCAGCCGTCATCAAATGGTCGGGCACGGAGTTCATCAGCAGCAAGCCTTGCAGGAAAAGTGAGCGGGCATGGATTTCCACGCCCATGTCTTTCAGCCGCGCCAGGCTGCCATCCGCCAGCAGACGCTGGTCCAGCAGGCTGAAAGGCAATTGCATAACGTCCGGTTTGTAGCGGGCCGCAAGAGCGGCGGGATCGTCGGCGACATAGACGGAAATGCCGATCTTGCGGAACACGCCATCGCTTTTCAGTTGCCGCAGCGCCGGCCAGAGCTTTTCATCTGCCAGGTCACCGGCCGCATGGACCAGCAGCGTGTCGGCCTTGAGGGTCTCAGCCGATTGCCGTGCCCGCGCGACCACGGCTTCCAGGCCGTTCTTCAGGCCAATAGTCTTGGTGACGATGCGGAAAGGCGCGGTATCCAGGCCTGCCAGTACCGTTTCCGCCTCGCCGTAATTGGCTGCGGTGTCCAGCAAGCCGATGCCGGCTTCAGCTGCGCGCCGCAAGATATTGGCGGCTCCGGTGACGGTCACCTGTCCATGAAGGTTGGACACGCCATAAGCCTGGCCGAATTGCACCGTGCCGAGCCCGAGCTTGCTCATGCCAGCAATGCTTCGACATGGGCGGCGATGGCCAGCGACGAGGTCAGCCCCGGCGATTCCATGGCGAAGAGATTGACCAATCCGGATTGCCCATGAATGGCGGGGCCTTCGATGACAAAATCCTGCTGGGGATGCTTGGCGCCGCCGGTCTTGGGCCGCACCCCGGAATAACCCGGCGCCAGCATTTCTTCCCGGATCGCCGGCCAGTATTCGGCGATGCGGGAGACGAATTCGCGCGGCAGGGTTGCGGGCACGGTGTAGTCGATCGCCGCCGGGTCGTTGTTATCGAGCCACTGCACATTGGGGCCGAAACGCGCCGCCCCGCCCATGTCGAGGGTCAGGTGCACGCCCAGTCCGCCCGGCTCCGGCACCGGATAGACCAGGTGGCGGAACGGGCTTTTCACCGACAGGGTGGCGTAGTTGCCCTTGGCCAGGAAAAGCGGCGGCACAAATCGCTTGTCGAGGCCCTCGATTAATCCGGCAATCTTCTGCGCCCATAATCCGCCGCTGTTGACCAGTATCCGGGTTCTCAGAGTCAGGGTCTCACCGGCATTTTTTAACGTCAGGACATAATTCTCGCCGTCGCGGGCGATGGCGGTGACCTCCGCGTCCTTCACCAGGGAAGCGCCGGCGCTTTCGGCGTCGCCGAGCAGGGCCAACATGTATTGATGGCTGTCTATGATGCCGGTGGAAGGCGAAAACAGCCCCTGGGTGGCGGAAAGGTCGGGCTCCAATGGCGCGATCTGCGCCTTGCTGAGCGGTTTCAGGTCGTCCACGCCATTGTCCGCCGCGGCTTTCACAAGGGCGTCGAGCTGGGCTTCCTGGCCCGAATGGCTGGCGACGATCAGCTTGCCCAGGCGCTTGTGGCCGACGCCATGGCTTTGGCAGAACTCATAGAGCAGCCCGCGCCCGGCAACGCACAGCTGCGCTTTCAGCGATCCCTTGGGATAATAAATGCCGGCATGGATCACCTCGCTGTTGCGGGCGCTGGTCTCCATGCCGAAATGCGCATTCTTTTCCAGGATGAAAGTCTCTAGCCCGCGCTGCGCCAGCGCCCGCGCGACCGCAAGGCCGACAACGCCGGCACCGATCACCACGGCGTCGCAGGAAAATGTCTCGCTCATCCCGCTCTCAGATAGCGCACCGCGGCGTCGCGGCCAAACAAATAAAGCAGCACCCGCAGGGCATCGCCACGGGTGTTTTTCAGTTCCGGATCGCGGGACAGAATCAGCCTGGCATCGTCATGCGCCACCGCAAGCAGGTCGCCATGCGCCACGGGATCGGCCAGGCGGAAGTCTTCCATCCCGCTCTGGCGTTTTCCCAGCATTTCGCCCGGTCCGCGCAGCTTGAGGTCCATCTCGGCGATGACGAAGCCGTCATCGGTGTCGCGCATGGTTTTCAGCCGCGCCTTGGCGGTTTCGCCCAGAGGGCCGTGATAGACCAGCAGGCAGGAGGATTTGCCGCTGCCGCGCCCCACCCGGCCCCGCAATTGATGCAGCTGCGCCAGGCCGAAACGCTCGGCATGCTCCACCACCATGATGGTGGCTTCGGGCACATCCACGCCCACTTCGATCACGGTGGTGGCGACCAGAAGCTGCGTCTCGCCCGACTTGAAGGCGGCCATGGCGGCATCGCGCTCCGCCGCCTTCATCCGTCCGTGCACCAGGCCGATATTGATTTTTGCGGCACCCAGGGCCTGGCGCAGCATGGCGGCGCGTTCTTCGGCAGCGGCAAGGTCGATCTTTTCGGACTCCTCCACCAGCGGGCAGACCCAATAGGCGCGCTGGCCCTGCGCCAGCGCCATTTTCAGATGCGCAATCAGGTCGTCCAGCCGCGGCGCGCTCATCACCCGCGTTTCCACCGGCTTGCGCCCCGGCGGGCGGCCAAGAATTCTCGAGACATCCATGTCGCCGAATGCCGTCAGCGCCAGGGTGCGCGGGATCGGCGTCGCCGTCATCACCAGGACATCGGCCGGCTTGCCGCCCTTGGCCTGCAGCGTCATGCGTTGATGCACGCCAAAGCGGTGCTGTTCGTCAATCACCGCCAGGCCCAGATCGCGGAACGCCACGTCTTCCGAAAACAGCGCGTGGGTGCCGATCAATATGTCAATTTCTCCGGCCGCCAGTGCCCTCAAGGTGGCGTCGCGCCCGGCGCCTTTCTCCCGTCCCGTCAGCGCCGCTAGTCTTATGCCTGCCGCCCTGGCGTAAGGCTCCAGCGAGGCGCAATGCTGGCGCACCAGTATTTCCGTGGGCGCCATCAGCGCGCCCTGAAAGCCCGCCTCCACGGCATTCAGCAGCGCCAGTAGCGCCACGATGGTCTTGCCCGATCCGACATCGCCTTGCAGCAGCCGCAGCATGCGCTTGTCGGAGGCCATGTCCTTTTCGATTTCGTCCAACGCCGTCAGCTGCCCGTCGGTCAGGGCGAAGGGCAGGGCGGCAATGGCCTTGGCGCGCAGCTTGCCGTCGCCCGCCATGCGCCGGCCTGCCGGACCGCGCAGCTGCGCCCGGATCAGCATCAGCGCCAGCTGGTTGGCCAGCAGTTCGTCATAGGCAAGCCGCCGACGGGCCGGTGTTTCGGGCGACAGGTCGGCTTCGTGGATGGGCGCATGGGCCGCGGCCAGCGCCTCGGCGAAAGGTGCGAAGCCTTCGCGTTTCAGGAAAGCCGGATCCTGCCATTCCGGCATTGCCGGCACATGCGCCAGCGCGCCGCGCACCGCCTTGGCCAAGGACTTGGCGGGCAGCCCCTCGGTCAGGGCATAGACCGGCTCATGCTGGGGCATCGTCGCCGCATCCTCCACCACATAATCGGGATGGGGCATCTGCAACTTGTCCTTGAAGGACTCGATGCGGCCGGAAATGATCCGCCGCGATCCCGGCGGCAGAATTTCCATCAGGTATTTGGCGTCGGCGCGGAAGAACACCAGGTCCATCGCCGCGCTTTCGTCCGACACGCGCACTTTGAAGGGCTGGCTTTTCACCCGGGGCGGAAAATGATCCAGCACGCCCACCGCGACGGTGGCGATGCGTCCGGGTTCCGCGGCGATCAGCCGGGGGCGGTAGGAGCGGTCCACCACCCCCACCGGCAGGTCGAAGATCAGGTCCACCAGCTTTGGCCCCGCCACCTTGGCAATCAGTTTTTCCAGCTTGGGCCCCACCCCGGACAGGGTGCGGATTTCGGCGAAAAGCGGGAACAGAATCGAAGGCCGCATGGCGGCCAAGATAATCGCCTGCGCCCGTTGTTCTCAACCTGTTCCCCCGCTATATCCCCGCCATGGATGATAGCAACAAGGGTGGCTCTTCGGAGAACCGCCGCAAAAGGCTTTTGTTTCGGGCCCAGCGGCGCGGTTTCAAGGAAGTTGACCTGATCTTCGGCGCCTATGCCCAAAACCATCTGGCGGGGCTGGACGAGGCCGGGCTTGACCAGTTCGAGGCGCTGCTCACCGCCCCCGACCAGGATGTCTATGACTGGCTGCGCGGCGCGGCCGCCGTGCCGCCCGAACATGACAATGGCGTGTTCGCGGGGCTGAAGGCGATCATCGGCCACAAGGATGCCAAGTGGAACGCCTAGATTACATCGCCAGGCACGATGCCAGGCTGACGGTTTCCGGCGCCCCGGCGGGCTTTGACGCGTATCTGGCGATCGAGGCGGCGCGCCGCCGCGGCGCGCCGGTGCTGTATGTCGCCGCCGATGAGACCGAAGCCGATGCGGCGCTGCACGCCATGGCGTTTTTCGCGCCGGACCTGAAATTACTGTCCTTCCCGTCCTGGGACTGCCTGCCCTATGACCGCGTCTCGCCCAAGCCCGATATTGAGAGCACGCGGCTGGCGACGCTGGCCGTCCTGGCCAAGGGCGTGGGCGCCTGCGTCATCGTCACCTCGGTCAATGCGGTTCTGCAGCGCGTGCCGCCGAAGGATGCTATTGCCGTCGCCAGTTTCCAGGCGCGCATGGGCGAGGAGGTGGACCGCGACGCGCTGGTGAATTTCCTGGCCGCCAACGGCTATGCCCGCGCCAGCACGGTGCGCGATCCCGGCGACTTCGCCCTGCGCGGCGGCATCGTGGACCTGTGGCCGCCCGGCAGCGATGAACCACTGCGGCTGGATTTCTTCGGCGAGACGCTGGACGCCATCCGCAAATTCGACGCGGTGACGCAATTGTCGGACGCCAGCGTGAGCAGCATCGCCCTGTTGCCCGCCAGCGAAGCGCCGCTGGGTGAGGCGGCGATCAGCCGTTTCCGCACCGGCTATGTCGCGGCTTTCGGCCCCTCGGGCGACGATCCGCTCTATGAAAGCGTCAGCGCCGGGCGCAAGGCGCAGGGCATGGAGCATTGGCTGCCGCTGTTCTATGACCATCTCGACACGCTGTTCGATTACCTGCCGCGCTGTCTGGTGATGCTGGGACACCAGGTGGAAGAGGCCAGGGCGGCGCGGCTGGAGGTGATCGGCGATTGCTACGAGACCCGCCAGCAATTCCGCCATCAGGAGACTGACTCAAGGGATGGAGGCAAAAAAGCCATCAAGGCGGCTCCCTACAAGCCGCTGAAGCCCGAAGCGCTGTATCTGAGCGAGGCGGAATGGAAATCCCTGCTGGGCAAGAACCTGGTGCGGGCGCTGACCCCGTTCCAGGCGCCGGAATCCATGACCAGCGTCGATGCCGGCGGCCGCCAGGGCCGCGACTTCGCGCCCGAACGAACCGGCGGCAATGTGAATGTGTTCCAGGCCGCCGCCGATCATCTGAAAGCGCTTCAGGCAGCCGGCCAGCGCGTGCTGGTGGCAAGCTGGACCGATGGCTCGGCCGAACGCATGGGCGGGGTATTGTCGGATCACGGCCTGGCGGCCATCCGCCGGGTGCAGAATTGGCCCGAGGCGCTGACCCTGCACCAGAGCGCGGTTGGGCTGGCGTGCCTCGGCATCGAGCGCGGCTTCGAAGCCCCCGGCTTTGCCGTGATGAGCGAGCAGGACATTCTGGGCGACCGCATGGTGCGGGCGCAAAGCCGCCAGCGCCGCTCGCAGAATTTCCTGGCGGAAGCCTCGTCCCTGGCGCCGGGCGACCTGGTCACCCATATCGAGCATGGCGTGGCGCGTTATCTGGGCCTCAAAGCCATCGAGGCGCTGGGTGCGCCGCACGACTGCCTGGAGCTGCAATATGACGGCGGCAAGCTGTTCCTGCCGGTGGAGAATATCGAGCTCTTGAGCCGCTACGGCTCGGACGAGGGCGCCCAGCTCGACCGCCTGGGCGGCGCGGGCTGGCAGAAGCGCAAAGCCGAGATGAAGGCGCGGGTGCGCGAGATCGCCGCCGAGCTGATCCGCATCGCCGCCGCCCGCGAACTGAAGTCGCTGCCGCCGGTCGAGCCGCCTGCTGGGCTGTATGACGAATTCTGCGCCCGCTTCCCCTATCAGGAGACTGAAGACCAGGAAAAAGCCATCGCCGACACCATCACCGACCTGGGCAAGGGCAGGCCCATGGACCGGCTGATCTGCGGCGATGTCGGCTTCGGCAAGACCGAGGTGGCGCTGCGCGCCGCCTTTGTCGCCGCCATGGCGGGGGAGCAGGTGGCGGTGGTGGTGCCGACCACGCTGCTGGCGCGGCAGCATTATCGCGGCTTTGTCGAACGCTTTGCCGGATTTTCGCTCCAGGTGCGCCAGCTCTCGCGCTTCGTGGACGCCAAGGAGGCGCGCGAAACCAAGGAGGGCATGGCCGACGGCAGCGTGGATATCGTGATTGGCACCCATGCCCTCCTGTCGGAAAGCATCGCCTTCAAGCGGCTGGGGCTGGTGATCGTGGACGAGGAACAGCATTTCGGCGTCACCCACAAAGAAAGGCTGAAATCCCTCAAGGCCGATGTTCATGTCCTGACGCTGACCGCCACGCCGATTCCGCGCACCCTGCAGCTGGCCTTGTCGGGCGTGCGCGACCTGTCGCTGATCACCACCCCGCCGGTTGACCGGCTGGCGGTGCGCACTTTCGTGACGCCCTTCGATCCGCTGGTGGTGCGCGAGGCGCTGCTGCGCGAGCATTATCGCGGCGGCCAGAGCTTCTTCGTGGCGCCCCGCATCGCCGATCTGCGCGAGGCCGAAGCCTTCCTGAAAGAGACGGTGCCCGAGGTGAAAACGGCAGTGGCGCATGGCCAGATGACGCCCTCCATGCTGGAAGACGTCATGACCCTGTTCTATGAGCGCAAGGTGGATGTGCTGATCTCGACCAACATCGTCGAAAGCGGTCTCGACATTCCCACCGCCAACACCATGATCGTGCAGCGGGCCGACATGTTCGGCCTGTCGCAGCTTTACCAGATCCGGGGCCGCATCGGCCGTTCCAAGTCCCGGGCCTATGCCTATCTCACCATCCCGCCCGACAAGAAGCTGACCGAAACCGCGACGCGGCGGCTGGAAGTTCTGCAATCCCTCGACCAATTGGGCGCGGGCTTCTCGGTCGCCAGCCATGACATGGATATCCGCGGCGCCGGCAATCTCCTGGGCGAGGAACAGTCCGGCCATGTCCGCGAGGTCGGCATCGAGCTTTACCAGGAGATGCTGGAGGAAGCGGTGTCCAGCATGCGCGAGGGCGGCGACGCCCTGGCCGCCGAAGAACAATGGTCGCCCACCATCAATCTGGGCGCCTCGGTGCTGATCCCCGAGGATTACGTCGCCGACCTCAATGTCCGCATGTCGCTTTATCGCCGCCTGTCGGGGCTGGAGACGCGGGCGGATATCGATGCCTTCGCCGCCGAGCTGATTGACCGTTTTGGGCCGCTGCCCGACGAGGTGCGGCATTTGTTCGAGATCGTGGCGATCAAGCAGCTGGCGCTGGCGGCGGGCGTCGAGAAGATTGACGCCGGTCCAAAGGGCGGCACGGTGGCCTTCCGCAACAACGCCTTCGCCAATCCCATCGCCCTGGTCCAGTTCATCGCCAGGCACAGCGGCACCATGAAAGTGCGCCCCGACCAGAAAATCGTGGTGTCGCGCGACTGGCCGACCCCGGACGACCGCCTGCAAGGCGCCAAGGCACTGCTCACCCAGCTCGCCAAGCTGGCAGCCTAGATCAGCGGCTTGCCAGTCGCGCTGGGCAGGCTGACATTCATGATCTTGGCCAGGGTCGGCGCGATGTCGCGCATATCTATCTCGCCCAGCGACTTGCCCGCCGCGATGCCCGGCCCGCTGATCAGGAAGCTGGAGCGCATTTCGGCATGGGCCGGAAAATAGCCATGGGTGCCCAGATTGGCGGGCGGCCCGATCAGGGGGCCGGTCAGTTTCTTGCCCGCCTCGAACCCCAGGGCGTAATCCACCCAGAAGCTGGCGAGTTTTGTGCCGCCCGCGCGGGCAATCTCCGCCTTGTCCATCACCCCGGCGATGCCGTTTTTAGGATCGGCGGCCAGCTTTTTGAGCAGCGCCGCCACTTTCGAATGAAGCGCCGCATCATCCGGATGCGCCAGCATGATGATGCTGGAACCGCCGGCATACCAGGGCTCGGCCTGCCATGCGCCGATCTTGCCGGTCTTGGGGTCGAGGGTGGCAAGCCCCGCGGCAATGAATGCCGTCATCAGGTTGACGTCGTTATGCACCGGCGCAAAGCCATGGTCCGAGACCAGCGCCACCACCAGGTCCGGCTCGGCCTTGCGCGCCGCCGCCACCAGCTCGCCCACCGAAGTGTCGAGTGATTCCAGATTGGCGCGCGCCTCCGGTGTGCCGGGGCCTTTCTCATGCTGGGTTTCGTCCAGGCTGGCGAGATGCACCGTGGTAAAGGCGGGATGGTCGGCGGCGATCAGTGCGGCGACGAACTTGCTGCGCGCTTCGTCGGCGGCGGCGGTGTCGCCATTGGTGGCTTTCAGCGTAACGCCGGACAATTTTTCGATTCGCGCCACCAGGCCGGGGCTGGACAGCGCCCGCAGCAGCTTGACGTCATCCGGCTGATAAGTCCGCCAATATTCCGGAATATTGTCGCCGATGGCGGACGCGCCGACACTGACCGGCCAGCCATAATTGGCCACCAGCCCGCCCTTGGCCTTCACCGCGTCCCACAAGGTAGGAACCTTGATGTCGCTGGAATACCAGTACCAGCCTTCCATGTTTTTCTGCTGCGGATCGAACGCCAGATTGTCGGCAATGCCGTGGAGGGCGGGCGCCACGCCGGTGATCAGGGTGGTGTGGTTGGGATAGGTGACCGAGGGCAGCATGTCGCGCACCCCTTCGGCATAGCTGCCCGTCTTCATCATGGCGGTGAGATGGGGAATCTTGAGCCCGCGCGCCGGGGCGTCGATCACATCGCGGGCGCGCAGCCCGTCGATCGATATCATTAGCACCGGGTTCGCCGCCGCCGGTGACGCCAGCATCACGCCGGCCAGAATCAGTTCCCGATAACGCATCGCCCCGCCCTCATTGCCCGAGGCCATTGTCACCACTTTTGTGACACTTGACGATGCGTCAATGGAACGCCATCTGCCGGCCCGTCAGTCGCCGCCACCTTCGCGCTGACGTTGACGCGGCGCGGGAGCCGGCGCGCCCGGCTGGGGGATGATCGAGCCATGGATTGAACCCTGGTCCTTGTCATAGGGCCAGCCCGGCCCCTTCACCTGGGCGATCGTCATCCGGTTCACATGATCGATGATCGAGGCATAGGCACGGGTGGCGCGGGCCATGCCCTCGGCCGGCACCAGCTCCGGCGTGTCGAGGCTCGTGTGATAGATGATGTGGTTGATGATGTGGAAAGACGGCGCAAAGGCACCATTCTTGGGCCCGTCCTCCACGCCATAGACGGAATTGCCGAAGTCAGCCAATTGCTGCAGCGCCATGGCTTCGAATTCCGGGCTGCCCAGCGCATTCCAGCGCGACGCGCTCAGTTGATTGGAAGGCGTGAGGTCCTCATTGTACATGTAGAGCGCCGTTTCGGACGGATGCTCAAGCGTGAGCTTCAGCGCCACCTTGGACCAGTCATAGGTGGGGTCGATCAGTTTCCGATGGGCATACTCACCATGATGATGATCCGGGAACATCAGGAAAACCATCGTGCGCGGACGCTTTGCCAGCGGCAGGGCGGCGTAATGGCGGGCCAGCTCCAGGCCTGCGGCCATGCCGCTGCTATTGTCCTCAGAGGCCTGGAAATAGCCGTCCGTGTGCATCTGGATCATGATCTGCTCGTCAGACTTTCCGGGCAGGGTGGCCCAGTGATAGGCGGTCTGGACGTCCTTCAGAGGCGGCACGTTCAGGTGGGCGGTGATCGTGATTTTCTCGCCCGCGGCAAGGCGGTCGCGCAAGGCGAAACCTTCATCCTGGCTCAGCGTCATCTGCGTCACCTGCTTGACGCCGTCTTCCGGCTGGAACTGGCCATTGCCGGGCACCGCCATGACATTGATGATCATGGCCGCGCCGGCCTTGACCGCATTGGTGTTGGCATTGAACAGATTGGCGCGGTTGGAGGCCGAATGCGAACGGCCGCCGGGCACGAATACGGAATAGATGATGACCGCCTTGCCCTTGACGTCGCGCCCCAGAAAATCGGCCTTGTCGCCGATACCCACCCAGATCGCTTCGGCGGTGATGCCTTCTGGCCCGGGTACCTTGGTGCCCGAGGCGGGGAAAATCGTCGTCAGATTGATGGTCTTGCCGTCGGCGGTCGTGTAGCTGCCGTCCCAGCTGGTGGGGCGCCAGTCGGCGGGTAGGGTGAAAGGAACGGTTTCAGTCTTAAGGCCCAAACGCTTGAACTCATCCAGCATGTACTGGGTGGCTTCCTTGTCCGCAGTGGTGCCCGGAAAACGCCCCCACCATTGTGGGTGTCCATCGGCCCGGTATTTCAGGGCGACATTGGAAAGGGCGATGATGTCCTTCTTCATGCGCGCGCCGTTGATATCGGCATAGGCCTTCTGGCTGGGGAGCAACGGGAATTTGGGGTATTGCGCGTCGGTGAAGAGGGTGGTGGCGTGATCGCGCGGCAGGCCGACGCCATAGGTCTTTTCGGTGACGGGGCCGTTGTCCATCTGGGCAAAGCTGACGGCTGTCATGCACAGTTGGATGGTGAGAGCGGCAAGACCAACGCCCAGGAGTTTGCGGTTCAGCATGATGGATTTCCTTCCCCGATACATTTGTGACCGGCTATTGCCGTTGTTGAGAACAAGTTCGAATTCGCGCGTGCGTGGTGGGACAGAATGCGCGACCTGCGCCGAGCATAGGCGCGTCTGTGCGCATGGCAAAGGCTTAAGGTCGATGTTGCGACCGCGTCGGCTGACAGGTAAATGACAGGTTCAGTGACGGGTCAGTTCAATTCCATCACGGTCCCGCTGCCCGCCTGGATGCGTTCCAGAAGCATAGGGCATTCGGGGATCAGCCGCTCCATCCAGTAGCGGGCGCACATGAGCTTGTCCTTGTGCAACGGGTCGTCCTTGCCCAGCGAGATTTTCGCCATCCGCGCCCACATCCAGCCGGTGACCACGACGCCCATCAGGCGCAGATAATCCACGGCGCCCGCGCCCGCGTCATTGGGGTTGGCGAGGCCGTGCTGTGCCAGCCACATGGTGGCGGCCTGCAGGGCTTCGGTGCCGCGCTTGACGCCTTTGACATAAACGCTCATCGCTTCGTCCTTCTCATTCTCGGCGATCCAGCCGGTCAGCGCCGCGAACAGCGCCAGGGGAGCCGCGCCGCCCTTGTGCCCCAGCTTGCGGCCCACCAGATCCATCGCCTGCACGCCATTGGCGCCTTCATAGGTCTGGTTGATGCGGGCGTCGCGGACGAACTGCTCCACGCCATTGTCGCGGATATAGCCGTGGCCGCCATAGCATTGCATGGCCAGGTTGGTGGCCTCGAAACCCATATCGGTGCAGAAGGCCTTGATCACCGGCGTCATCAGGTCTGCCAGCGCGGCGGCCGCGCTTGCGTCTTCGCGCTTCGACTGGGCGATGGCCATGTTGAGTGTGGTCCAGCAGGCCAGCGCCCTTGTGCCTTCCACAAAGGCCCTGGCATGCAGCAGCATGCGCTTGACATCGGGATGGACGATTTCCAGGTCGGCGGGCTTGTCGGGCTCCTTGGGCCCCGTGAGGGCACGGCCGACGCGCCGCTCATGCACATAGGCCATGCCGTTCTGATAGGCGATTTCGCCCAGCCCGATGCTCTGCACGCCCACGCCCAGGCGCGCCGCATTCATCATCCCGAACATGCCCGCCATGCCGGCGGCGGAAGAGCGCTTTTCGCCCGGCTTCAGCGGCGGCAGCTTGGGGCTGAGCCGCCAGGCCACGGCATCGTCGAAATTCAGCACGCAGGTGGCCTGGCCCTTGATCCCCATCTTGTGCTCGATGCCGCCCGTGTTGACGGTGTTGCGCTTGCCCATCTTGCCGTCCTCGTCCACCAGCACCTTGGGCACCATGAAGAAATTGACGGTGGAAAGATCGTCGTGGATCTGGCCGTTCTCGTCCGGCACCTTGGCGATCACCATATGGATGATGTTGTCGGTAAGGTCCTGGTCGCCGCCGGAAATGAATATCTTGGTGCCGTTCATGCGATAGGTGCCGTCGGGCTGTTCCACCGCCTTCGTCTTCATCAGCCGCAGGTCGGTGCCGCAGCCCGGCTCGGTCAGGCACATGGTGCCGGCCCATTCGCCCGACACCATCTTGGGCGCGATGTTCTTTTTCATCCAGTCCGCGCCGGTGGCGATCAGCGCGCCATAGGCCCCCGCCGTCAGCATGGGATACATGGCCAGCGACTGGTTGGCCGCCATGCCCATCTCGCCCAGGATCATGGTCATCAAGGTGGGCATGCCGGCGCCGCCATATTCGGCGGGCGCGCCCAGGCCGCCCCAGCCCGCTTCGCTATAGGCTTTATAAGCCTCCTTGAAGCCTTTGGGCGTACGCACCACGCCATTTTCGAAATGGCAGCCTTCCTCGTCGCCCGCCTGGTTCAGGGGATGCAGCACTTCCTCGCAGAATTTGCCGGCGTTGGTGAGAATGTCGTCGATCAGGTCGGGCGACAATTCTTCATATTGCGGCAGGTCGCGGTGTTTCTCGACTTCCAGGAATTCATGAATCAGGAAGCGGAAATCCTCAACCGGCGCGCGATAAATGGGCATTTCTGATCATCCTCCCGAAACGCCCCGTATGTACGCCCTGGGGCCGCGAAAATCACGCGACAAGTGAAAAAACGGCCGGGCGCGCGAGGCACCCGGCCGTCCTCTCCGCCTTCCACGCCCTTGCGGGCGCTTCCGGCAGGATTCCTAATGCACGCCCGCGCTGGCTGAGGCGCCGGCCTGCTCCCGGTTCAGCGCCTGTGTGGTCTGCTGTTCGACCGTGTTGGCGCTGGACTGGGCGGCGCGCGAGGTGCGATTCGCCATCCCGACCGCGCGACTGCCGGCATCGCCTGTTCCGTTCAGCGCGCCGGAACTGCTGACGCCGGCCGAGGCATTCTGGCCCGCGGCGTTGGCCGAGACGCCGGCGTTGGCGGTAGCGGCATTGTTGACGGCATTGCTGGCATTGTGCTCGGCGGCCGTTGCACGGCTGCCGACGCTGTCGGTGGTGCTATTGATTCCGTTCGCGGTGCTGGCAGTGTTGTTGTTGAGCGTGCCGGCGGTTGCAGAGGCGGGCGGCGTGCTGAGGCTGCCACCCACTCCGGCGGTGGCCGCGCCGCCAAGCTGGGTGAAGGCCGGGGCGGCAATCGCCACGGCGCCGCCGAAAATTGCGGCCGTCATGGCCCTGCGGATGATGGTTTTCATTTTTCTCTCCTGGTTCGTCGCGCAGTGGCGCGCCGGGTTTCTTCCGGCCGCGGAGAGACAACGGCTCGCGCGAAAAACCTTTCCCGATGGAACCCGCGAAAGGTGAAAAATCGTGGCCGCGCGGATTGCGGTACGATTGCGTACGCCGTGCGGGCGCCGCACGCTGTCTGCAACCGTACGGAGCAAGATGCCGCAAGCCGCGTCCGTGCAGGGGACTCGCTTCTGCAAATTGGTCACTATGGGGCATGGGACAGCAGGGGCTGCTGATCGCGGTATTGATTGGCGTGGTGGCGGGCTTTGCCCTTTATGCCGCCGCGCGGCTTGTCGGCTTGTGAAGCCGGCGCACCGCAAACATCGGTCCAACCTGCCGCCACGCAATGAGCGGCGATTTTATCTGCTCAATTGCCTTGCCAATTTGATCTTCTCGAGAACGATCAGTCCTTCGAGCAATTTGCGTTCGCAAATGTCAGCCTCGTCGCTCAACTTCAGCTGAAATTTTGCGATATTTTCCGTGGCTATCCAAATTGCCGTTTCTGCATCGCTGAATTTTTGCGCCACAATAGCCTCCACCTGGATGGGGAGCGCTTGACCCGTTTTGCGGGTTCGCTTGTCTCTCAGCCGGACCTTAGCGTCCGATATCGCACATTGGGCTTGTCCCGGCAGGAGAGTCAAATAAGACAGGTTGATGATCGCGCTGCTCGGTCATGGCGCCGATATTATTCAACGAAATCAACAGGCGAGCCGCATTTCTGGCCAATTCCGCGACCCGGCAAATCCGAGCTGCACGCAAGATTACAGCACGCCGGACAACCCGCCATAGACGCCGAGGCCGGCGGTGAGCAAGGACACGGCAATGACGACCCAGGCATAAAATCCGCGCAGACGATGCTCGTCCGGAAGAGCATTGATTGCGAGAAGGACAAGAAAGCCCAGCACGACCGGCAGCATCAGGGCGTTCATGACCTCTACGCCGACATTCAGCGCCACGAGATTGGGTACGACACCGATGACGATCGCGCCGGCGACCACGGCAATCGTGAAGACGGCGTAGAACCAGGGGGCTTCGAGCGGATGAAGTTCGAGGGAATGTCTATAGCCTGTCACTTCGCCCAGCCCCCACGCCGATGCCAATGACACAACGATGGCGGCGACCATCGCCGCTCCGATTGTGCCTACGCTGAAAACCAATCGGTCGATATTGGGTCCCAGAAAAGGGACCAGGGCGTTTGCGATATCTCCGATGGTGTTGAGACTGGCATGTGTATTCGATTTGCCGATGGTTGCCGCCGCGGCGATCAATATCGCGGCCATGACGGCCTGGGTGATTACAGAACCCAGTGCGGTATCCATGCGCGCCGAAGCGTAATGCTCAGGCCGCAATTTTTTGTCCGCGACGGCCGACTGCTGGTAAAAAATCATCCATGGCATGATGACGGCGCCGATATTGGCTGCAACAAGATAGAGATAATTGCCGCTCCGCAGCGGTATCTGGACAAGGCCGCGGGCAAGCTCGAGTCCGTTGGGATGTGCCGCGTATGCCACGAAAAAGAAGGCAAACTCAAAAAGGCCGAGCGCAATCGCAACACGTTCGACGCGGCGATAACTGCCGGTCAGGACAACCAGAAGCAGGAATCCGGCGCTGAGGCTCAGGCTGGCGGCGCGGGGCACGCCGTAAAGCTCGCCCACGCCGGCAACACCCGAAAACTCGGTCATCAGCGCGCCGACCGCTGCAATGCCAAGGCCGGTGACGGAGACCCAGGCCCAGAAAGGTCCAAACGTCTCGCGGATCAGTTCTCCATGCCCTTTGCCCGTGAAGATGGCGAGCCGCACGGTCAGCTCTTGCACCACATAGAGTATGGGCATGAGCAGCAGTTGCAGGAGGAGAAGCCGGTAGCCCCATTCGACGCCACTCTGGGCAGCCGTGATGATGCTGCCGACCTCTGTGTCGGCCAGCATGACGACCAGCCCGGGCCCCATGACACCCAGAAACAGGCCCAGATGACGCGTGCGCCTGCGCCCAATTGCGGGAACATAAGTGCTCAAAGGGGTGCCCCCGATCGCTCGAATCAATAGTGATACTCATTCTTAATAATCGGCTAGGCGCTCGCATGGTTTGACCAGGATCAATTTCATCGTGAATTTCCGGCAACCGCTGGCGGTCTCAAGGGGAGCGGGTGGCAAGCATTTGGCCGAAGATACGGCTTTCATGGCGGAGCGCGGCGAGTTACGCCTGATCCCGGAATTGTCGGGCGACGGAGAGAGATGTGAGAAAATTGACTCCGCGCATGCAATGGGCCCTCGTCGTTTTTGTCATTCTGGCGATAGTTGCCGGAGCCATCTATGTGTCGCGGAAGCCGGGGCCGTGCTCACCCGATACCCGTTCCGGACTCTGTAGTGAAAATTAGAATATTCGGGGCCATCCACGGCGCATGAACTGCGCATGCAGGATTGAACAGGGGACACGTGATGCAACAGCGGCCCTAACGCCTGAGCGGCTCCGCCCCAAATCAGCGGTATTATGGTGCAAGCGCCCAAAATTGCAGATTTAGCCCTCATTTAGAGGGTTCCTGCGGGTTTGTGGCATTTGCGCCAACATACCGAAGGCATGGTGACCCCAGGAAGACTCGAACTTCCGGCCTACGGTTTAGGAAACCGCCGCTCTATCCTGCTGAGCTATGGGGTCAGCCCGGCCGGAGAAATGCCCCATTTTTCCGCGCAGCGCCAGCGGGAGCGACGGCCAGGCAAAGTGGCCTTCCCGGTTTGCCGTCCGGCTGCGCGACAAAAAAAGACTAATTCCCCAGCCACAGCCAGCGCGTGGCCTGGAAATCCCGTGCATTGGCGGTCCAGCCCTTGACCCGGGCGGCCACCACATCGCTCTGCGCCGGAAAGCGCGTCACCACCCAGGGATAATCCGCCAGCGCGATGGCCTCCGCCCCGGCCAGGTCGCGGCCCCGCTTTGCGGCATCCGGCTCATTCGCCGCCGCATCCATGGCGGCGTCGAAGCGCGGATTGCGGTAGCCGGCGTAATTGTTGCCGCTGCCGGAGCGCAGCAGGTCGAGAAAATTGGAGGCATCGTTGAAATCGGCATACCAGTTGGCCGAGGCCAGCTCGAACTGGTGCTGCCGCAGGTTGCGCAGGTGAATCTGCAATTCCACGGTCTGCAGGGTGAGGTCGATATAGATCGGCTTCAGCATCGCCTGCAGGATGGCGGCCATCCGGCGGTTGTCGGGATTGGTGGTTGTCTCATAGCTCAGGCGCAGGCGCTGGAACGGGCCGTAGCCCGCCGCCTGCATCAGTTTCTGCGCTTCGGCGAGACGGGCGGGGAAAGGTGATTTGCGAAAATCCATCGCCGGCGCGCCCGAATAATTGGCCGTGCCGGGCGGGACGTAACTATAGGCGGGCGCTTCGCCCTGTTTCAGCACCTTGCCGGTGATGGCTTCGCGGTCATAGGCCAGATTGAGGGCGCGCCGCACCCGGCCGTCCTTCAGTGGCGCATCGGCAAGATTGATGACGATATAGGCGACCGCCAGCGACGGCGTGACATGCAGCGCGCCCGGCATGTTGGCCTTGAGCCAGGCGGTCTGCCCGGCGGGGACCGGCGACTGCATGTCCAGTTCGCCCGCCCGGAAGCGCCGCAACGCCGCATCGGCGTCGCCGGTGGGAAAATAATTGATGTTTGCGATGCGAACCTGCGCCGCGTCATAAAAGCGGGGGTTCTTGATCAGGGTGATGTGGTCGCCCGGCAGCCATTGCTTCAGCGTGTAGGGGCCGTTGCCGACATAATTGCCCGGCCGCGACCAGGCCGCGCCCTTGGCCGTCACCACGGCGCGCGGCAGCGGCAGCGCGCTGGGATGGGTGAGAAGTTCGAGCAAATAAGGCGCGGGATGCTCCAGCGTCAGGACCAGGGTATCGGGCTTTGGTGCCGCGACTCCCAGCTTTTCCGGCGGCAGCTTGCCGCTGCTGACATCTTGCGCGTTCTGCAGCAGCCACAGATTATAGGCGGTGCGCGAGCCGGTCTTGGGATCGAGCAGGCGGCGCCAGGCGAAAACAAAATCGCCGGCCGTTACCGGCGTGCCGTCCGACCACAGCGCCTTGCGCAGATGGAAGGTCCAGGTTTTGCCGTCGGGCGACACCGTCCAGCTTTGCGCCATGCCGGCAATGGGACGGCCTGCCGCGTCCAGGGTGGTCAGCCCCACCATCAGGTCGTTCAGGATATTTTCCTCGGCGATGCCGCCGGCAAAATGCGGGTCGAGCGACTCCGGCTCGGCGCCATTGCCGCGGTTGAGCGTGTCGGGGGCAGGGGCGGCGAAAGCGGGGCCGGTTAAAAACAGCAATCCCAGCGCCAGCAGCCAGTATCGCATCGTCAGACAAACAGCGCCGTGCGCGCCTTCTGGTCGAAGGATATCCAGCGGCTGCGGTTTATTTCCATCTTGTTGGCGATCCAGCCTTTGACATAGGGCCGCACCAGATTGGTGTTGATCCCAAAATAAAGCGGCATTACGGCGTTATCCTTCAGCACCAGCGCCTCGGCGGCTGCCAGTTTCTCGCCACGGCTTTGGATATCGAGCGCCTGTTGTGAGGCCGCCAGCAACGCGTCGAATTCGGGATTGCTGTACTGGCCCCAATTGTTGCCGCCGCCGGTCTGAAACAATTCCAGAAATGTCGCGGCATCATCGAAATCCGCCTGCCATCCGGCCTGGGCCAGGTCGAAATCATGTTGTTGGATGGTGTCGTAAAAAATCGCGGCATCAAAAGGCAGGATTGAGATATTGACATAGATCAGCGCAAGGGCCTGCTGGATGGCCACCGCTTCGGCGCGAGCATTGCCGGGAGCGGTGGAACGGATCGCATAGGTGACCTCAGCCTTGCGGTCCGGCCCATAGCCGGCATCTCGCATCAGTCGCTGGGCCTGCGCCAGACGCGCCGGATAGGGCGTCGCCTTGAAGGCAAAGTGATTGCCGCCGGGAAAATTGGAAGTGCCGGGCGGCACAACATTATAGGCGACCGGCTCGCCGCCGCGGGTGATCTTTTCGACTAGCATTTCGCGATTGATCGCCATGTTGATGGCGGCGCGTACACGCCAGTCGTCGAAAGGCTTGCGTTTGACGTTGATGGAAATAAATTCTGTCGTCAGTTGCGGCACGGGGTTGAGTAATTCGGGCATGTTGGCCTTGAGCCAGCCAATCTGCGCCGCAGGGTAGGCTTCCTGCACGTCCAGTTCGCCGGCCCGCAATCGGCGCAGCGCCGCGCTGTGATCTGCGGTCGGATAAAATATCACCCGCTCCAGCGCCACATTGGCGGCATCGTAAAAAAGCGGATTCTTGATTAGGGTAACGTGATCGTTGGGAACCCACTCCTGCAATATGTAAGCCCCGTTGCTGACATAGTTGCCTGGCAGCGCCCATGTCTTGCCCTTGGCTTCGACAACATGGCGCGGCTGGGGATACATGGAATTGTGCGTCAGCATCTGCAGCAGATAAGGGATTGGATGCTCCAGCTTGATCTGGAGCGTGTGTGGGTCCAGCGCCTGCACGCCCAGCGCCGTCAGCGGCATTTTTCCGGCATTGACTGCCCGGGCATTTTGAAAGCCGTAGAAAAAATAAGAATAAAATGACGCGGTGGCGGGATTGACGGTTCGCTGCCAGGAAAAAACGAAATCATCCGCCGTGACCGGTTTGCCGTCCGACCATAGCGCCTCGCGCAACTTGAAATTCCAGGTCAGACCATCCGGCGTGGTGGTCCAGCTTGTCGCCATACCGGGGATGCCCTTGCCCTCGGCGCTGTATGTTATCAGGCCGGTCAGCAGGTCGCCGGCGATCCAGTCTTCCCAAGTCCCCTGAATGAGCGACGGGTCAAGGCTTTCGGGTTCGTCTGCATTGCCGCGATAGAATGTGTTGGGATCGAGGGAGACATGGCGTGGCGCGGTCTTGGCGCGGCCAAAGGCCAGATACCCGGCCCCCAGCGCCGCCGCCGCCGCACCCCCGCCCAGCGCCAGCCGCCGGTCCAGGCCTTTTTTGGTTCGTTCCGTCATGGCCTTAACCTTAGCATGGCTGCGGCCGATCTGGCCCGCGTCAGAGCGTCGTGCTGTAATGGGAAAGTGGCCGGTGGCGGATACGCCAGTGGCCGAGGCGCCAGTGGCCGAAACGTAAGGCGTCGCTTATAAGGTCCGCCGCGCACAGCAGCATAAGCAG
>CAIOFO010000119.1 GCA_903857685.1 uncultured Alphaproteobacteria bacterium | reverse complement strand
GTCAAACGGCGACAAATAGCGCATTGAGAGCACACCCTCGCAGCGGTGATTGGTTTTCCGTGTGACAAATGCTGTGGCGGCACAGGCAAAAAGACGCACTTTGATCGGGATCGCTCGGCCCATATTCGCGGTCGTATAAAACTCCAGATAGTGGCTGACCTGTGTGGTCCTCACCTCCTGCAGCCACCACCTGGGATGGAAGCCCTGCAGCGAAAACACGCTGCCGGGCTTCTATCTTAAGCCTACCATTCAAGGTCTTCCTGGGCGCTACCGCGCGGGCTTTATAATCCGGCGCGGGTTATCCGAAACAGCCGCAGCGCTCGAACGGACGCGAGACATGACGATGATTTCTGCATGCTCTCACAACAAAGGAAATATCACCGTCACGCGCCGATTTGAATGGGATGCCATGCATCGCATTCCCGGGCACGAGGGGAAATGCGCGGCCTTTCACGGGCACAGATACGCGATGGAAATTGCCGTCATGAGCGCGCGCCTAGATCATCTCGGGCGCGTGATTGACTTTTCGATTATCAAGACAGCGTTGGGACAATGGATCGATCGCCATTTCGATCACAATGCAATCTTGTTCCGGGGTGACCCAGCAGTGCCCGTTCTAAATCCCTATAATCTGGCGGCCGGAAAACCCATTTATCTTCTCGCCGGAATGCCGACGGTAGAAAACATTACCAGCGAAATTGTTGACGTTGCGAAGAGCCTGCTGAAGCCATTTGATATCGATGTGGTTTCAATACGAATCTGGGAAACTCCTAACTGCTCGGCCATGTGGGTTTCGCCAACCTGTTCGCCGCGTCTTCATTGTCCTGGCGCCGGTCAATCGTTAGAAGGCGAATCCCAGCCGGGACGTGAAACGTGATTTGACCGGCATCCAAGCCGGTATGTTTCGCCATTCGCACAATGCCAATGGCAGCGGAAACGCCACAAAACCTTCGCCGCATTACAACCCTCTCAATCGCTTGAGGGCTTACATGGCCGGACTTAAGGCCCCAAAAACGGGAAGACTCGGAAGCACGCTCCCTGCTTCCGAGTCCCCGGTCACTCACATCGCCCTTTCGAGGGGTAAGCCAAAATTGGCACCAACGCTATTAAAAAGTTCTCAAGCAAGGACGCCGTACGTCTGATTTTACGTATGCCATTCTTGCCGTCAGTCTCAATCCAAGGGCTCAACAATGCCCTCCGTGTGCCGGAACATTTGACATAGATCAAAACGCGTCCATTCATCGCAATATGGCGCATTGCATTCTCCTTGCGCCAACCTGGATATCAAGTCTGCATGCGATGAACGCGACATTTCTATGCTTGAATTCCGTGGGCGATTACAGTGCAGTCATAATGGATGACTCCGGCCCCTTTAGCTGAGTAACTTTGACGTGAAACATCCACACCGCGCCAGTTCAAGACTTGCACCTGCGCCGTGGCTGAAAATGTCCGATTGGGCGCCGAGCGATATTGCCTGGGGAAGTTCGACATCGGACGCGTGGATTCTGATCTCCTGAAATTGGTAAAAGCGGCGAGCATGGTCGAACGCAATGCTCCGCACTATGCAGATTATCTGTCCCACGTGTTTCATGACAATGAGGCGATCCAGAGCCTGGCCAAGGAATGGGCAGACGCAGAAATGCAGCACGGCGAGACGCTGGCCAGGTGGGCCAAGATGGCCGACCCAGATTTCGATTTCGATGCCCGTTTCAAACGCTACACGGACGGCTTTCACATCCCGACCGAAGTGACAAAGTCAATACGGGGATCCTTGACAGGTGAATTGCTGGCACGATGCGTCGTCGAGACCGGAACAAGTTCTTACTACACCGCCATTCGCCGCGGAACGACCGAACCTGTCTTGCATGATTTGTGCACGCGCATCGCAGCCGACGAACTGCGCCATTATAAAACCTTCTATGAACTTTCAAGGCAGTATCTCGAGAAGGAAGGTATCAGCCTGATGGACCGGATACGGGTGGTCGCCGGGCGGGTGATTGAATCAAACGATGACGAATTGGCCTATGCGTATCATGCGGCAAATGAAAATAAAGGACGCTTTAATCGAGCACGCAGCAATGGCGCTTACGTGCGCCGCGCTTACCGCCTTTATCCGCTTGACCTGGTGGAACGCATTGGCGCAATGCTGCTCAAGATCGTCGGCCTTCGCCCCCGCGGCCGGCTCAATCGTGTGATGGCGCGTTGCGGTTATCGTTTCTTGCAATGGCGCTCCAACCAATACGCCGCCAAGGGCTATTGAGCCAATACAGCGCCATTTCCGCTCATGGGCAATTGAATCGACCCGCTGCGCTCAAAATGCGTATCAACGTCAGGATTTGGGATAGCTCTGCAGCGTCTTGATATAATTTGCGCGTTGGTAGGATGCGGGATCGGGTATTGCGCGCTGGCTCATGCGGCCCCTGATGTGATCGGGAGAATCGAGCCCGCGTGCATCAAGCCAGGTCTCAAGCTGATCCAAAATCGTCCTGACATATGGCAAACCATGTTTCAGCAGGGCCGACGTCGTCATGACCACATTGGCGCCGGCGAGCAGATACTTGATGACATCGTCGCCGCTGTCTACACCTGATGTCGCGGCCAGCGATGCCTTGATTTGTCCAGCCAAGATACCGATCCAGAGCAGGGACAACCGCATCTCGTATGGGCTGGAAAGCTTGAGTTCGAAATTGAGCGCCAGCTTTTCAAGGTCTATGTCCGGCTGGTAAAACCGGTTGAATAGCACCAGGCCATCGGCGCCCGCCTGATCCAGTTGCATGGCCATGTGACTGGGCGCGCTGAAATAGGGACCGATCTTGACGGCGACCGGTATGCGGACCGTCGCTTTCACGGACTTCAGAATTTCCAGGTAGCGCATTTCCACATCGCGACCCGATAGGGCGGGGTCCGACGGAATAAAATAGATATTGAGCTCCAGTGCGCTTGCCCCCGCCATCTCAAGCTGCCGTGCATAATCAATCCAGCCATGACTCGTGATCCCGTTGAGGCTGGCGATAATGGGAATATCCACCGCTTTGGCTGCCGCATTTACGATGTCGGTATATCTCGACGTGCTGTGAGAATAGGCTGCCGAGGCGGGAAGATAGGTCAGGGCTTCGCCAAAGCTGTCAACGCCGCTGGTCATCAGCGCATCCAGCAACTCCTCCTCGCGCTCTATCTGTTCTTCGAAAATGGAAGGAAGAACAACCGCGGCGGCGCCATAATCCTCAAGTCGCCGGATATTGTCGAGGGTGCCGGTTAGCGGGCTTGCGCTTGCAATGAGCGGATTGCGCAATTTCATACCAAGATATTGCGTCGTCAGATTCATGGCGTTACCGCTCCATCGGGAAGTGCCGGAACACGAAAATCAGGTCTTGGCTCCCACCGTCACTGTTTCACTTGGCGCCGGGCCATCCTTCATTCCAGCGAACTGCTCATAGCTGCGATATTTCTCGTCCACCGCGGCCTGCGCCTCGTGCAGCAGCATGTCGGCTTCGACAGGCCGCGAACGGACCAGCGCGCTATAGCGCAATTCATTATAGGCATAATTTTTGAACGGAACCGTGGGGCGCGGCGAATCAAGCCGGAAAGGCGCCTCGCCGATCTCACGCATGGCCGGATCGTAACGCAAAAGCGGCCAATATCCGCTCGCCACCGCCAGGTCCTGCTGTTTCATTCCATACCGCAGGTCGTAGCCGTGCGCTATGCAGTGGCTATAGGCAAGAATAAGCGACGGCCCCTCATAGGCTTCGGCTTCCCGGAATGCCTGCAAGGTCTGTTGCGGGTTCGCGCCCATTGCAACCTGGGCCACATAGACATTGCCGTAAGCAATTGCCTGAAGTGCAAGGTCCTTGCGCTGAAGGCGCTTGCCCGCGGTTGCGAACTTGGCAATGGCGCCCAACGGCGTTGCCTTGGAAGCCTGGCCGCCGGTATTGGAATAGACTTCGGTATCGAGCACAAGAATATTCACATTGCGGCCGCTGGCCAGCACATGGTCGAGGCCGCCATAGCCGATGTCATAGGCCCAGCCGTCGCCGCCGACGATCCAGATGCTGCGCCTGACGAGATGATCGACGACCGAGAGCAGATTTCTCGCCGTTTCATTGTGGTCCGCCATTGCAAGCAGCTTGGTCTTGAGTTCGTCGACGCGACCGCGCTGGGTCCGGATCTCCGATTCCCGGATCTGTGGCGCGGTCATGATCTGCGTGGTCAAGCTTTCGCCAAGCTCCGGCGCCAGCGAATGCAGCAGCGACAGAGCCACCTCAAGATGCTTGTCCGCCGCCAACCGGAAACCAAGTCCGAACTCCGCGTTATCCTCGAACAGGGAATTCGACCAGGCAGGCCCGCGCCCCTCATGATTCTTTGTCCACGGCGTGACCGGCAGATTGCCGCTATAGATCGATGAACAGCCGGTCGCGTTGGCAATCATCAGCCGGTCGCCAAATAACTGCGAAAGCAGCTTGAGGTATGGAGTCTCGCCACATCCGGCGCAGGCGCCGGAAAATTCGAATAGAGGTTCGAGGAATTGCGTTCCCCGCACATTGGAAAAATCCACCCGGGCGCGATCATTGACGGGAAGTGTCTCGAAGAAGGCGATGTTTCGGCGCTCGTTTTCAACCAGGTCCGCCTTTGGTTGCAGATTGATGGCCTTTACGCCCGGATCCACCAGACTGTTCGCGGGACAGGCATCGACACAAAGGTCGCAGCCGGTGCAATCCTCGATATAGAACTGAAGAGAGAATGCGGCGTTCGGATAGCCCCGAAGGTTTACCGGCGCCGATTTGAAGCCCGCCGGCGCTCCTTCGAGCAGCGTCGTGTCATAATATTTGGCGCGAATAACGCTGTGCGGACAGACAAAGCTGCATTGCCCGCATTGGATGCAAAGATCCTGCCGCCAGACTGGGACTTCCTCGGCGACATTGCGCTTTTCCCAGGCTGCCGTGCCGGATGGAAACGTGCCGTCAACCGGCATGGCGCTTACCGGAATTTCGTCTCCCAGATCCGCCATGATCATGGCAGTGACATTGCGCACGAAATCGGGCGCCGATGCCGGAACGATCGGGGGCCGCTCGGTTCGGCTCGTGGCCGCGGCGGGAATCGTCACCGCGTGCAGCCGCGCAAGAGCGCCATCAACCGCCGCGAAATTCCGCTCGACAACGGCCTTTCCCTTGCTTCCATAGGTCTTTTGTATCCGGTCCTTGATGCGTGTGATCGCATCCTCACGCGGCATAACGCCGGAAATTGCGAAAAAGCATGTCTGCAATATGGTGTTGGTGTGGGATTTCAGGCCCACTTCGCGCGCAACCTTCGATGCGTCAATGACGAAGAATTTCAGCTTCTTGTCGATCAACTGTTGCTGCATGGAACGCGGAAGGCGGTCCCAAACGTCATTGGGCCCGTACGAACTGTTCAGCAGGAACGTCGCCCCGGGCGCCGCAAGCCGCAGCACATCCAGGCGTTCCAGGAAGTTGAATTGGTGACAAGCTACGAAATTTGCGGAACGGATGAGATAGGGCGCGTGAATTGGTTGCGGCCCGAAGCGCAAATGTGACGTGGTTTGAGCGCCAGACTTGTGGGAATCGTAAACAAAATAGGCCTGGACAAATTGCCCTGTATCCTCGGCAATGATCTTGGCGCTGTTCTTGTTGCCGCCCACAGTTCCGTCCGACCCGAGACCGTAGAATACGGCACGCACAACTTCATCCGGCTCAATGGTGAACGCGGGGTCGGCGCTGAGGCTCGTATAAGTTACGTCGTCGACGATTCCGACGGTAAATCCGTTCTTGGGCGTCGCCTTTTTCAGTTCCTCAAAAACCGCCTTGGCCTGGGCCGGATCAAAATCCTTGGAGGAAAGTCCATAGCGCCCGCCAATGACCTTTGGCACGGCCTTTCTATTGCCGCGTGAAACCGCATCGACAAGCGAGGCGACAACGTCGAGATAAAGCGGCTCACCTGTCGCGCCCGGTTCCTTTGTCCTGTCGAGTACGGCAACGGCGCCGCAAGTCTCCGGCAGGGCGTCAAGCAGATGCTCAGCCGAGAATGGCCGATAAAGGCGGACGGTGATGACGCCGACTTTTTCGCCGCATTTCCGCAGATGGAAGGCTGTTTCGCGGACAACCTCCGCGCCTGACGCCATCACAATAACCACGCGTTCCGCATCCGGATCGCCGTCATAATCGAAGAGATGATATTGCCGGCCAGCAAGGCTGGCGAAATCATCCATCGCGCCCTGCACTATTTCGGGCACCTTGTCATAGTAGGAATTTGCCGCCTCGCGGGCCTGGAAGAACACATCGGGATTTTGCGCGGTTCCCCGGATAAAGGGATGCTCCGGATTGAGGGCGCGGCTGCGATGGTCCCGCACCAGATCATCGTCGATCATCGAGCGAATTTGCTCGTCGCTCAGAAGCGTGAGCGTGTTAATTTCGTGCGATGTCCTGAACCCGTCAAAGAAATGGATGAAGGGCACCCGTGATTTCAGGGTTGCCGCCTGCGCGATGAGGGCAAAGTCATGGGCTTCCTGCACGGAAGCGGAAGCCAGCATGGCGAAGCCTGTTGGGCGCGCCGCCATGACATCGGAATGGTCGCCGAAAATCGAAAGAGCCTGTGTTGCCAGCGCGCGCGCGGCGACATGGAAGACTGAGGCGGTCAGCTCGCCGGCAATCTTGAACATGTTCGGGATCATGAGCAACAGGCCTTGCGATGCGGTAAAGGTCGTCGTCAGCGCGCCGGCCTGCAGCGATCCATGCACGGCCCCGGCGGCACCGCCTTCGCTCTGCATCTGCTGAACTACCGGTATATTTCCCCAGATGTTGGTGACGCCCTCCGACGCCCATTCATCTGCCAGCTCGGCCATGGTCGAGGAAGGCGTGATCGGAAAGATCGCGCAGACTTCGTTGATCCTGTAGGCCACATGGGCGGCGGCGGTATTGCCGTCCATGATTGAGGATTTCCGGACCTGTACTCTGTCATCCATCTTGTCCCGCCTCCGGAATTATCTCGATCGCGTGACAAGGGCATTGTTCAAAGCAAACCGCGCAGCCCGTGCATTTGTCATATTCGAACCGGTAGCGCCGTCCCGGTCCAAGCTTGGTGATGGCGTTTTCGGGACAGGCCGCATAGCAATTGTCGCATTCAAAGCAGTTGCCGCAGGAATAGCAGCGCCGCGCCTCATAGCGCGCCTCGGTTTCGCTGAAGCCGGCAATGATTTCCTCAAAGCCTCCGAGTCTCTCGGAAGGCGGGAGCGAGCGCGGCGCGTTCGGATCTGCATCGCTATAAACCGGCAGGTGAAGCATGGAAAAATCGACAACGGCATGCTTCTCATCAGCCTCGTACTTTGCACCCCGAAGCCAGGCATCAATGTGCCGCGCTGCCCGTTTGCCATGTCCGACCGATACCGTTACGGACTGTTCGCCCGGCACGGCGTCGCCACCGGCGAATATCCCGTCATGTCCGGTCATCATGTCCGGGCCGACCTTGACCGCGCCGTCCGACGCGAATGCGATACCGGGCACCAGTTTCAGAAAGCCGCTGTCCGTCTCCTGACCGAGGGCAAGAACGACGGTATCCGCCTCCAAAGTCTCGAACTCTCCCGTCGGATGTGGCCGGCCTTCGGCGTCAATTTCCATCCTCTCCACGGTCAGCGCGGGACCCATGATCTGCTTGATCGTCGTGAGCCACTTGATTTTCACGCCCTCGTCCAGTGCCTCGTCCGCCTCAAAGGAATGAGCCGGCATATGGGCGCGGTCGCGCCTGTAGATGATGAGCGTTTCGGTGGCGCCGAGCCGTCTGGCGGTGCGCGCAGCATCCATCGCCGTGTTGCCGCCGCCATAAACGACCACGCGGCGGCCGAGGAGCGGCGGGTGGCCGGCGCTCGTCTCCTGCAGGACGTTGACGGCGTCCAGCATGCGCACGGCGTCGCGCGCCGGGATGCCCACGCGCTTGCCGACGCCGGCGCCAATGGCCACCAGCACGGCGTCGAACCCGCCTTTTTCCTTTTCCGCCAGCAGGTTCTTGACTTTGCGGTTGGTAATGATCTTGACGCCCATCGCCTCGATGCGCTCGATCTCTCGCATTAGATCGGCGCGCGGCAGGCGATAGGCCGGAATTCCGAAATGCATCATGCCGCCGGGCAGCGGCCCCGCGTCGTGAATTTCCACCGAATGACCGAGCCGCGCGAGTTGATAGGCGGCGGAGAGGCCGCACGGCCCGGCACCGACAATCAGCACTTTCTTGCCGCTGGGGGGAGCCTCTATCTTGAACGGCCAATTTGCTTTGGTTGCAAGGTCGCCGAGAAACCGCTCCACCGCGTGAATGCTGACGGGCGCGTCGACTTCGCCCCGATTGCAGGAATCTTCGCACGGATGATAGCAGACCCGGCCATGCACCGCCGGCATCGGGTTGTCTCGAACCAGTACCTCCCAGGCTTCGCGGTATTTGCCGGCCTGTGCGAGATCAAGCCACGCCTGGACGTTTTCGCCGGCCGGGCATGCGTGGTTGCAACTCGGCTTGAGGTCCACATAGACGGGACGCCTGGTTCGAACTGGTCCTGTACCGCGCTCCTGAGTCAGATCGACCTTCGGCGTGATGTCGGTCAGTTTATAAGCCATGACCGCGCTCGCCGTCCGTCTTGTTTGCAACTTTGGGAAGGTTCAGTTTGTGCCTCCCTTGAGGCTTATCTTTGCACGGGCGTAGCGATTCCCCAATTTGGTATAATAATATTCTATCGGCGCATTTCCTTGATTTGGATCAATGCCTCGATCGCCGCGGAATGTTACGCATGAAAAATTGGTTCTTTCACGCAGGCCTTGCTTGGGATTGTCCGTTGAAACTCGCCGTCCCCAGGGAAACGACCAACGGTGAAACGCGGGTAGCTGCGACGCCGGAATCCGTCAAGAAACTCAAAACTCTGGGTCTCGACATTGTGATCGAGACCGGCGCCGGTCAGGCCGCGCGCATTGCCGATGCCGATTAT
>CAIOFO010000118.1 GCA_903857685.1 uncultured Alphaproteobacteria bacterium | reverse complement strand
GACCCTCTGCCATGTCCTCCCTGCTCGTGAACAGCTACGCCGATCTCCTCGCCTTTGCGCTCAGCTTAGCCCTGATCGCCGCCTATGAGATCACGATCCGCTGGCGCACCGCACACCACGATCCTCATTACACCGTACAGGCGATCAATGCCGAAGCGCGCCGCCTCTGGGTCGACAGCGTCATCGCGGAGCGCCGAGACATCCTGGCGGTACAGACGCTGCGCAATTCCACCATGGCGGCGACGTTTCTTGCGTCCACCGCGATCTTGCTGATCATGGGCGTGATCAGTCTTGCCGAGCACGGTGGCGACATGAATCACGCCCTGCACGCCCTCAACGTGGTGACCCGGGTCGATCCCACCCTATGGATGGTGAAGCTCCTGATCCTAGTGGTCGACCTCTGCGTGGCTTTTTTCGCCTTCACCCAGGCGGTGCGGAAATTCAACCATGTCGGCTACCTGCTGAACGTGCCCGCCGCCCTCCAGCACCCGGTGATCACGCCGCGCTACGTCGCCGACTTCCTCAACCGCGCAGCACATTTTTACAGTGTCGGCATGCGCGCTTTCTACTTCACCTTGCCGCTCTTGTTCTGGCTGTTCGGGCCCCATTTCCTCGTGGCCTCGTCGTTGACGCTGATCCTGATCCTCTACCACCTCGACCGGGCGTCCGATTCCGGCGCCTAGCGTGCGCCGTCGTCGCTGCCCGCACGGTGGCGCAATACAACTTCTTCGTTCTTGAAGTGCCGAAGGCTGGGCCAGCCCCGTCACCAAAGCGCCCGCGGACCCTTCGTCATCGCGGCTGTGGGGCCTTCATGGTGGCCGGCGAAACGATGGAATTGCCGTCGCCACAAGGGTGACAATCATCCCGATAGCCTTGTCCACCTTGTCCACCATACGCTTCGGGGCAACTCGCGCGCGATTCGTCGCTGACCAGGATCTTCAGAATGCCTGGTGGCATGACGAGAGCTGAGCAAGCACCAGGCCAGAACGGATCGCGATCAACTCCAGTCGTCACCACCTCCGCCGGAACTGTCATCCCACGAGGAACTGTCCGCGACCCCAAAGTCGGCGCCGCCGAGGTTGTCGGCCGAGGAATTCCAGGCGTCGGCTACCGGCGGCGGGGCGCTCGCGGCAGTGCGATTGCCGTCGGTAAGGCGATGCATGAGGGCTTCGCCGGCAACCATGCCCACGCCCAGGGCCGCGCCGGTCGCCAGCCCGCCCATGATTCCCGAGCCGATACCCGGGGCGGAGGAACCCATCGGCGGTGCCATTCCGCCGGCGCCAGGACCCCAAGCTTGCGCGGCGGCACCGGGACCGGCTCCTTGCGGCGCGTAGCCCGGGCTCATTCCTGGCTGGACGGTGGCGGCGTTGCGCCTGCTCATGGAACGGGCAAAGTAGATGATGGCGGCGATGAGACCGCCGCCGAATAGCAGCATGCCCCAGGGACTTCCGCCCGAGGCTTCGCCGCGAATGGCTTGCGGGGCGGGGGGCATCCGGGCCGGGCCGGACGATGACGCAAGGCGGCTCCTGAGCGTTTCGACGGCCTGAGGCTTTGCAAACGGCAATCCGGGGGCCAAGCGCTCCGCGGTATTCAGTTCCGATCTGGCGCTGGTGAGTTGGCCCCTCTTGGCAAGAAGCTCCGCCTCGACGAAATGTGCTTTGCCGCTATTGGGATGGTCGCGAAGCACCTTGTCCATCATCGCCTGTGCTTCATCCAGTCTTCCGGCCTGGGCGGCCTCATAGACTTGATGCAGCGTCGGATCCTCGGCGGCGCGCGCCATCCCGGCGAAGCCGAGCAAGGCCAGCAACATGAGACTAATGACTGATTTACCGAACATGGTTTCTACTCCTGTG
>CAIOFO010000117.1 GCA_903857685.1 uncultured Alphaproteobacteria bacterium | reverse complement strand
CCGCCCGGCAGGCTATAGGCGAGATAATCGCCCGAATAGTTGCCGCCGCTGACCGCAACAATGATGTACTGCTTGCCATCATAGCTGTAGGTCATGGGTGAACCGCTCTGGGGTGCGGGCATCCACACGGCGCCCACTTCCTGGCCGGTTTTCTGATCGTAACCACGCAGATATGCGCCGCGCGGGTGACCGTTCGAAGTCGAGTAGAGTCCGTCACCCTGGATCACCAGAGTCTTGGTGAGCGCCACCCCGTCCTGGGCCTGCTGACCTGTACGCGGAATGGTCATGCCCTTGAGCTGCGGGTTGTTCTTGATTTCGTCCGGCGTGTCGCCATTGGGGACCTGCCAGAGCGTATCACCGGTATCCACGCTGATCGCCGTGAGCAACCCGTAAGGCGGCTTGACCAGCGGCAGCCCGCCCACCGCGCGCGGCGGAGGCGCTTCGACAGCGACTTGCGGATGGGCCGCCAGGGCCGCCGCAAGCTTCTGTTCGTCGGCGCTGACCTTGGGCGCATCCGACGACGAACCGAAGCCCGGACCGCCATTGATGCGGAAGGGCTGTCCGGCCGTACCGGCAAGGTACTTGTTGTCGGTCAGGCCCGGAGGCGGCTCGACCAGGCCCACCGCGCCGACGCCGGCATTGGCCGCCGGCGCAAACACGACATGGGTTTCCGGGTTGAAGCTGGCGCCCGGCCAGTTGGTGCCGCCGCCGCCATTGCCGATGAGCAGCGTGCCATAGGGGCCGCCCACCTTGCTGACGACAGGAGCGCCGAACATCGGGCTCATCTTGTAGTACTTCTTGACGATGTCCGTCGCCTGCGCGCGCAGGGCCGGCGTAAAGTCAATCAGGTCGTCTATGCCGACGGACTGGCGCGCATAAGGCGCCGGCTTGGTCGGGAAAGGCTGCGTCTTGGAAGTCTTTTCCCCGGGCACGGTGGTCTGCGGAACGGGCTTCTCGACGATCGGCCAGATCGACTTGCCGGTTTCGCGGTCGAAGACATAGAGGAAGGCTTCCTTCGACGGCAGCGCCACCAGCTTGCGGGTCTGGCCGTTGATGTTGCCATCAATCAGCAGCGCCGGCGAGGACAGGTCATAGTCCCAAATCGGGTGATGGGCGACCTGGAAATACCATTTCAGCTTGCCGGTGCTGAGATCCACCGCGACAAGGCTGTCGCCATAGAGATCGTTGCCGGTGCGCGGACCACCATAGAAATCGTTGGTGGGGTCTTCGATCGGCAGGAAGGCGGTGTTCATCACCGGGTCAACGGTGATGCCCGTCCAGGTGCCGGTGTTGCCGTTGAAGTCCGCCGAATTCTTGTCCCAGCTCTCATAGCCGGGCTCGCCCTTTTGCGGAATGTTGTGGAAGGTCCAGATCAGCTTGCCGGTGACGGCGTCGAAGGCGCGCGTCAGGCCCTTGGTGTTGTTCTGCTCCAGGGGCTGCGAGCCTTCCTTGAAGGACGAACCGATCAGGATGGTGTTGTTGACCACCGTCGGCGTGGTGTGCAGGCCGATTTCGCCGGTCACCAGGTCGATCTGCTGATATTCGCCGGGTTTGCCCAGCACGCCGTGATAGGCGCCGACTTTGAGGTCCACCACGCCATGCTCGCCGAAGGACTGGATCGGCTGGCCGGTATGGGCGTTGAGCGACACCAGGCGATACCCGGTGGTGATGTAGATGATGCGGTCATCGCCCTTGCCGTCGGTCCAGTAGGACACGCCGCGGCCCGAAAGCTGGCGCGGCGCCAGGGCAGCGCGCAGGCCTTCATTCATGGAGTAGACCCATTTCAGTTCGCCGGTCTTGGCGTCCAGCGCCACCACGTCGCGGCGCGAACCGGCCGTCGTATAGACGGTGCCGTTCACTTCGATCGGGGTGCCTTCGAGCTTGAATTCGGGATGGGCGCCCAGCTGGTCGGTCTTGAAATGCCAAGCCAGCTCCAGCTTGTTGAAGTTCGACGCATTGATCTGGTCGAACGGCAGATAGCGCGATCCCGACGGATCGGCGAAATACATCGGCCAGTCGCCCTTGGCGGTTGAAGGCTGGCCATAGGGCGCAGTCTGCGCGCCGGCCTGACCCATGAACAAAAACGGCACCAGCGCGATTGCCGAAACAGACGACAAGCTCTTAGAGATCTTCAAAACGGACATATTTTCCTCCCCGATTTTATTGAGCGGTGCCTTATGGCCGCGCCGAGCCGCACATGCTCTTTATTGGGCTGAACCTTCCATACCTCATGCGTGTTGGCAATGTCACAGCATCGGGCGAGCCCGGCATTTCCTGCAAAATAGTGTGACGTGTTGGCCCATTTTGCGCTGCACAATGACGAGCGCTCAAATTATGGACAGGTGGAAAGGGCCGCGCGGGGCGCTTCGCATTTTCGCCTGACGCGGGGCGCCGTAGCGGCCTAGCGCCAGCGTCGTGGCGCACTGACGCTGCTTCCTGTGGATTTCATCTTGTGTCCTGCCGCGCGCTCCTCAAGGCGCTGTCGCGGGGGCGCTTGGCATTCATTTTGGGGCGCACGGCGCCTCCAAAATGAATGGTGCGGTCAAGAAGATTCGAACTTCCACGGGTTGCCCCACTAGCACCTCAAGCTAGCGCGTCTACCGTTCCGCCATGACCGCACAATCAGGAAAAAGCTGGTAGGCGGCGGGTTTAGCAACCCCGCCTCATTAAGACAAGCGGCCTAGATGCCACCGCCGTCGGTCAAGTGGATCCCGCATTCGTCCTTGTCCGCGCCGGCCCAGCGTCCGGCGCGATAATCCTCGCCCGCCTGGACCCTGCGGGTGCAGGGCATGCAGCCGATCGAGGGATAGCCGTCCTCGACAAGGGGGTGGCGCGGCAGCTTGTGCGCCTCGGCATAAGCTTCCAGCTGGGCCAGATTCCATTGCCACAGCGGATTGAAGCGAAAGCGGCCCTCGAAATATTCCACCGGCTGCATGTTGGAGCGTTCGCGCGTCTGGAAGCGCTTGCGGCCGGTGATCTGGGCCTCGAACGGTGCCAGCGCCTGGGCCAGCGGAATCACCTTGCGGAAATTGCAGCAGGCGTCGGTGCTTTGCGACCAGAGCACACCATCGGGATCCAGCGTCTCGCGCGCCTGCCGCGTCGGCGCCAGGCTGCGGACATCGCCCAGTCCCAGCTCGTCCTGCAGGCGGTCCCGGTAGCGCAATGTCTCGCCGAACAGCTTGCCGGTATTGAGAAACAGTACCGGCGTTTGGGGATCGATTTCCGCGACCAGCTGCAGCAGCACGGCGGATTCGGCGCCGAATGACGAAACCACCGCCGTCATGCCGGCAAACTCTTCCTTCAGCGCCAGCTGCAGAATGCCATGGGCATCGCGGCCTGCCGCATTGTCCTGCAATGCCGCCAGGCGCGCCTTCACCGCCGCATCGGCAGCGCCGCCGCCGGCCCGGTCAAAGGCGCGGGGCATCAGCCCCCGTTTGGCGTCAATGACCGTGACGTTGTTCAAAGCCAGCCCTTCTCATCGATCAGGTCACGGACCTTCTGGGAAACATCGGCGGTGGAAAGACCCGCCGACCGCCAGCGCGCCCGCGCGGCAGACAGGTCGTTCAGCCGTTCCGTCCATTCCGGTCCAAAAGTATCGGCCAGCCATTGCCGCAGGCGCCGCGCCAGTCCCGGCACCGCGCCGCCGGTCGAGGCTGTCAAAAGCAGTTCCCCCCGGCGCACGATCGCCGGAACATGAAAATCGCACAGCGGCAGCACATCCTCGACATTCACCAGCAGGCCCAGGGCCCTTGCGCGGCCGGCCAGATGCCGCGCCTCGCCTTCCGCCAAGCCCGCCACGAAAAGAAGCTGCAAAGGCTCCAGGACCGCATCCGAGACGTCCGCCGAGAGCAGACGCGTCTCAACCCCTGCCTCTGCCAGCAACGCCGCACGGCGCGCCAAGGCCTCGCCCTGCCCGGCCAAGCCGACCTTTATGGAATGGGGATTAAGAACAAGCGGAAGCATGCCACCCGGCCTATCTTTCAGGTCAGAGAGGTATTCTGGGGGTGGCTAAAATGCAAGAATACAGTGGAGAATAAAATATTTTACAGTAACATTATTGTGATTAGTAACCCTGGATCAGGTCCACCACCGCCACGGCGATCTTGTCGCCCTGGATCTGGATTTCGCCCTTCGCCACCGGCTTGTCATTGGCCAGGATGGTCACAGGGTCATCCTGGTGGGTATCCAGCTCGATCACGGCGCCGCGCCCCATGCGCAGCAGCTGGTGCATCGGGATCACCGAACGGCCCAGGACCACCGAAATCTCGACCTTCACATTATCCAGGTTGGAAGCCATGCCGCGCGCCCTTACATTGTTGATTGGCACCAAGGGTGCCCGATCATGGTTTCGGAAAGCTTAATTTGGACGCCCTGCTCAAGCCCCGCCTGGAATGGAAAGCCTCGGACCGGCTGGTGCCTTATCCCGAGGCACTGGCCGAAATGGAGGCACGGGCGGACGCCATCGCCGCCGGCACGGCGGGGGAGCAAGTCTGGCTGCTGGAACATCCCCCCATCTACACCGCCGGCACCAGCGCCAATGACGCCGACCTGATTGACGCCCGCTTCCCGGTCTATCGCACCGGACGCGGCGGCCAGTTCACCTATCACGGGCCCGGCCAGCGCATCGGCTATGTCATGCTCAATCTCCGGCATCGCAAACCCGATGTGCGCGCCTATGTGCACGACCTGGAGCAATGGCTGATCGAGAGTCTTGCGCTGCTGGGCGTCAAGGGCGAACGGCGCGAAGGCCGCGTCGGCATCTGGGTGGCCCGCAAAAATCGCGAAGACAAGATCGCGGCGCTGGGCGTGCGCATCCGCCACTGGGTGACGTTTCACGGTGTGGCCTTGAACGTCAATCCCGATCTGGCGCATTTCACCGGCATCGTGCCCTGCGGCGTGCGCGAGCACGGCGTCACCAGCCTGGCCGATCTGGGCATTGCCGCAACCATGGCGGATGTGGATGCCGCCCTGAAGCAGTGCTTCGAAAAAATATTCGGCTGACCGCTCAAGACAGGAACGCGATTTCCTCCGCCGTCAATTCCAGGCTGGCGCCGCGGATCAGGGATTTGAGCTGCTCCAAGCTGGTGGCGCTGGCAATCGGCGCCACCACGGCGGGGCGGTCGCGCAGCCAGGCGATGGCGACTTCCGCCATGGCGGCAGCATGCGCCTTGGCGACTTTCTCCAGCCGGTCCAGCAAAGCGAGATTTTCGTCATTGAGATATTGCACCACCCGTCCGCCGCGCGCCTTGCCCTCGGTGTCGGCCTTGCTGCGGTATTTGCCGGTGAGAAATCCCGCCGCCAGGGAATAAAAGGGAATGACGCCGATTTCCTCGTCCACGCAGAGTGGCTGCAGGGCCTTTTCGAAATCGCGCTCGACCAGGTTGTAAAGCGGCTGCAACGTGTCGTAGCGGGGAAAGCCGCCCTCCTCGGCGATCCGTTCCGCCGCCTCCAGCCTTGTGGCATCAAAATTCGAGGCGCCGACGGCGCGCACCTTGCCCGCTGCGATCAATTTGCCGAACGCTTCCAGCGTTTCGTCCTGCGGCGTTTCCGCGTCGTCGCGGTGGCTCTGATACAGGTCGATGTAACCGGTCTTCAGCCGCATGAGCGAGCCTTCGCAGGCGGCGATGATATTTGCGGCCTTGAGCCCCGGCTTTTTCGGCCACATGCCGACCTTGGTGGCGATGGTCAGTGTCTCGCGCCCGGCTCCGGAGGAGTAGCCGCGCGCCGCCAGCCAGTTGCCGATGACGGTCTCGCTCTCGCCGCCCTCATGCCCGGGCACCCAGGCGGAATAGGCATCCGCCGTATCGATAAAGCCGAATCCCGCCGCGACAAAGGCATCGAGAATCGCGAAGGCGGTTTTTTCGTCCGCGGTCCAGCCGAAAACATTGCCGCCCAGGCAAAGCGGCGCGACATGCAGGCCCGAGCGTCCCAGCTTGCGCTTTTCCATGGTCATGCGGACTCCCAGCGCTGAAAGCCCTTGTGGGGCGGCGGCTCGCTGACATCCAGGTCCACCGCCGTGACGCGGGCGCCCTGCGGCCCGCGCGTTGCGGCGCTGACAAAGGCCTCGACCGCCTTGGTCGTGCCGGAGACCAGGGCTTCCACCGCCCCATCCGACATATTGCGCACCCAGCCATGCAGGTTGTTCTGCTGTGCCGCCATGACCAGAAAATCGCGAAAGCCCACGCCCTGGACAAAGCCTTCGACGCGCACTTTCAGGGTTGTGATGTCATCGTCGCTCATTGGAATTCCATGATGGTTTCGTCGCGGGCCAGCGCATCGCCCTGCCGGACATGCAGCCTTGATATGGTGACGTCGCGCTCGGCGACAAGGACATTTTCCATTTTCATGGCCTCCACCACCGCCAGCACCTCGCCGGCCTTGACCGCCTGGCCCGGCTTGACAGGCAGCGCCAGCAATTGGCCCGGCATGGGGCTGAGCAGGCGGCGCGAGCTGTCCGGCGGCGGCTTGACGGGCATCAGCGCCGCCAGTTCGGCCGCATGGGGCGCCCGCACCGTCACCAGCCTTTCGCGGCCGCCCTGGGAAAGACAATAACCGCCCGCCTCGCGCGCGATTTGGAACACCGTTTCCCGGCCGCGTACCGTAAGCTTGAGCATGGATCGGCCGGGAAAATAATCCACCACGCCTTCCGTCACCGCCCCGTCGATCACCAAATGCAGGCTGCCCACTTCCAGGTGGGCGTCGCGGACGGCATGGTCCCGGCCGTTCAGGGTGACGGTGAAATTGTCGGACAGCTTGTGGCCGCCATTCAGCGCGCCGGAAATGCGCCCGGCCCGCTGGGTGCGCAGGATTTTCGCGGCCACGGCGGCGGCGATGAAACCGCCGGGATCGCCCAGCGGCGCGCCGTGAAAGCCGCCCGGATATTCCTCGGCAATGAAGCCAGTGGTGAGCCGGCCCTCGCGGAAACGCGCATTGTGCATGATGGCGGAGAGGAATTGCAGATTGCCGGCGATGCCGGAAATCTCGAAGCGGTCCAGCGCCGCCGCCATGGCCTCCACCGCCTGGGGCCTGGTGGGGGCATGGGTGACGAGCTTGGCAATCATGGGATCGTAATAGACCGATATCTCGCCGCCTTCCGTCACGCCGGTGTCGTTGCGGATTGTGACGCCGTCCTTGGTGCCTTCCTCCGGCGGATGATAGCGCGCCAGCCTTCCGGACGATGGCAGGAAGCCGCGATAGGGGTCTTCGGCATAGACCCGGGCTTCGATCGCCCAGCCCTCGCGCTTTACGTCTGTCTGGGCGAAGGGCAGTTTCTCGCCCGCCGCGGCGCGGATCATCAATTCCACCAGATCAAGCCCGGTGATCAGCTCCGTCACCGGATGCTCGACCTGCAGCCTAGTATTCATTTCCAGGAAATAGAAATTCTTCTGCCCGTCCACGATGAACTCGACGGTCCCGGCGCTGTCGTAGCCGACGGCCCTGGCCAGCGCCACGGCCTGGGCCCCCATGGCGGCGCGCGTCCTGTCATCCAGAAATGGCGATGGCGCTTCCTCGATCACTTTCTGGTGGCGGCGCTGGATCGAGCATTCCCGCTCACCCAGATGCAGCACGCTGCCATGCTTGTCGCCGATCAGCTGGATTTCGATGTGGCGCGGCTCGCTGACGAACTTCTCGATCAAAAGCCGGCTGTCGCCGAAACTGGCCAGCGCCTCGCTGCGCGACGAGGCGATGGCCTGGGCCAGTTCGCTTTCCCGCTGCACCACCCGAAGGCCCTTGCCGCCGCCGCCGGCAGAGGCTTTCACCATCACCGGATAACCGATTTCGGCGGCGATCTTTTTGGCATGGGCCTCGTCTTCCACCTCGCCCATGAAGCCCGGCACGGTGGAGACGCCCGCCGCCCTGGCCAGCTTCTTGGATTCGATCTTGTCGCCCATGGCGGCGATGGCCTTGGCGTTGGGACCGATGAAGGCGATCCCGGCCTTAATCAAAGCTTCGGCAAAAGCTGGACGCTCCGACAAGAAGCCATAGCCGGGATGCACGGCATCGGCGCCGGTGGCTTTGGCGGCCTCGATGATCCTGTCCATCGCCAGGTAGGACCCCGCCGCCGGCGCGGGACCGATGGCGACGGACTCATCCGCCATGCGGACATGCAGCGCATGGCGATCGGCCTCGGAATAAACCGCCACGGTCTTGATGCCCATGCGGCGGGCGGTCTTGATGATGCGGCAGGCAATTTCGCCGCGATTGGCGATCAATATCTTGCGAAACAAGGGCTTCACCAATGGCGGGCGGAGGCGAAACTTAAGGGGTTGCAGCTGCGGCGTAAACCGCTGTACGCCCATGGAAATGGCGAATATGCCCCAGACCCTGATCTCGGGAACCCCGCGCAATCTGGCGCTGGCGGTTTTCCGCGTGCATATCGAAAACGGCCTCTCCGTGGCGCTGGGGGTGGGGCTGACCGGGCTTTTGGTGGGCTGGGGCGGCGGCTTTGCCGCGGCGGTGGCGGCGGCCACCGGCGCGGTGGCGGTTTCCATCTCCGACCAGCCTGATCCCCTGCGCCAGAAACCCTGGGTCCTGGGTTTTGCCCTGGCGCTGACGATTGCCTTTACCGCTTTGTCGTCCTTCGCGCGCTTTTATCCCTTCACCTTCATCGCCGCGACGGCCTTTACCGGATTGTTCACCGGCCTGATCTCCGCTTACGGCAAGCGCGCCCTCACTCTTTCCATGACCGCCGTGCTGGCCTTTGTCTTCGCCATGGGCCAGCATTTCTCGGCTCCAGCCGATGCGGCTTCGCATCTGGCGCTCACCGCGCTGGGCGCGGCGCTCTACACCCTTTATGCAGGACTTTTCGCCTGGATTTTCGACGACCGGGTGCGCCGCTTGCTGCTGGCCGAGGCGATGCGGGCCTTCGCAACCTATTTGCGCGCCAAGGCCGCGCTCTACAATCCCGACGCCGAAGGGCCCAAAGCCTTTCATGGTCTGATTGACGCCCATGCCGCGCTGGTGGACCGGTTGCAGGCGGCGCGCGATGCATTGTTCGCCCGCCGCAATCATCCGGTGCAGCTCAAGCGCATAGACACGCTGATCGCGCTGTTGGATGCATTCGAGACCATGCTGTCCAGCGATGCCGATTTCGAGTTGCTGCGCCGCTCCCACCGCCGCGACATCAAGTGGCGCATCAATGCCCTGCTGCTCCACATCGCCGAGCAGGTGGACGAATTGACCCTGGCGCTGCGCCGCCGCCATTCCAGCGTAATTGCGCGCGGGCATGACGAGGAATTGACGGCTTTGATCGCGGCGCTTGGCGAGGCGCCGGAAGACGGTCTCACCGATGCCGCTTTCGCGGCCACTGCCGCCAAGCTCAAGCTGGCGGACTCCTATGTTCAGTCCCTGGCGTCCGCGCTGGACAGGAATACACCGCCGTCCCGGCTGGCGGCGGAACTCGATCTCAACGCCTTCCGCGCGCCCGTCCCGCATGGCTTGGCCGTGTTGCGGCGGCAGTTCGACTTCAAGGCCCCGGCGCTGCGCTATGCCATAAGACTGGCGCTGGCGATGACGGCGGGCCTGACGCTGACGCTGGCCTTTCCCCGCTTCGCCCATGCCAACTGGATATTGCTCACCATCGCCCTGATCATGCGGGCCAATTACAGCGTCACCAATCAGCGGCGCCGCGACCGCGTCATCGGCACCCTGATCGGCTGCGCCATCGCCGTGGCGCTGATCTATTCCATCCCGACCCTGGCCTGCCTGGCCGCCATCGTGGTGGCGGTGGGGATCAGCCATGCCTATGGCGCCGTCAAATACCGCATCACCGCCATTGCCGCCTCGGTGTCATCGCTGCTGCTGCTGCATTTCTCGGCGCCGCTGGATCATCCGCAATTTTTCGAGCGCATCGTGGACACGCTGATCGGCGCGGCGTTGAGCTGGGCGTTCAGTTTCCTGTTGCCCTATTGGGAGAAGAGCGACCTGCCCCGCGTCGTGCGCGGCCTTTTGACCGCCAACAGCGGCTTTGCGGACGCGGCGCTGCGCCTTTCCAGCCCCTCCCAGCGCTATCGCCTGGCGCGCAAGAAGGCGCTGGACGCGGTGGCGCAATTGTCGGGCGCCATCCGCCGCCTGGCCGACGAGCCCAATATTCATCGCCGGGCGCTGGCCGCGCTGACCGAGCTTCTGGGCGCCAATTACCTCCTGGCCTCCGACCTCGCTTCCATGCCGGTGCTGGTCCGGCTGCGCGGCGGGGATCTTGACCAGGACGCAGAGCAAGCGGTTGAAGCCTCGCGCAGCAAGGTGCTGGTGCTGCTGTCACCCGATGCGCCTCCAGGCGCTGCCCTCATCGCGCCGCCGCGAGAGGGCCTGTCGGGCATGGCGACAAATGCGGCGATGACTGTTCTGGCGCGGCGCCTGGCCCATATCGAACATGCCGCCGAAAAAGTGGCGCGGCTGGCGACGCGGCCCATCCTGGAAGACCAGCCCTAGGCCCGGTCCTGCAGCACGGCGCGAACAGTATCCACCAATCCATTCAGGTTGCGCGCCGCATCGGCGCGGGGAAAACGCAAAATCGTATAACCCGCTTCCCGCAGCAACCTGTCGCGCACGATGCTTTGAACACCGCCCAATTGCACCACCAGCAGCGCGTCATGTTCGACAAAGGGCAACAGGAACGAGCGAAAGGGCGAAGCCTTGCGGAAATGCCAGCCCAGTTCCTTCAGGGCGCGCAGCTTCAGCCACAACAGATGTTCGATCTCCGGCTGCCGCCGCAGCGGACGCTTGCGCTGCATCAGAGCGGAATATTGTCGTGCTTCTTCCAGATCTGCGCCACCTGCTTGTTCTTGAGCATGCGCAGCGCCCGGGCGATGCGCCAACGGGTGGAATGGGGCCGGATGACATCGTCGATATAGCCGCGTGAGGCGGCGATGAAGGGATTGAGGAAGCGGTCCTCATATTCGGCGATCCGCGCCGGAATCGCCTCGGGGCCTTCCTTCTTGAAGATGATCTCCACCGCCCCCTTGGGGCCCATCACCGCGATCTGGGCGCTGGGCCAGGCATAGTTCACATCAGCGCGCATATGCTTGGACGCCATCACGTCATAGGCACCGCCATAGGCCTTGCGGGTGATCACCGTCACCTTGGGCACCGTCGCCTCGGCATAGGCGAACAGCAGCTTGGCGCCATGCTTGATGATGCCGCCATGTTCCTGCGCCGTGCCGGGCATGAAGCCGGGCACGTCCACGAAGGTCACCAGCGGAATATTGAAACAGTCGCAGAAGCGCACAAAGCGCGCCGCCTTGCGGCTGGCGTCGGAATCCAGCACCCCCGCCAGCGCCATGGGCTGGTTGGCGACAAAGCCCACCGTCGAGCCTTCGATGCGGCCGAAGCCGGTGATGATGTTGCGGGCGAAGGCCTCGCCGATCTCGAAAAAATCGCCCTCGTCTATGACTTTCTGGATCAGTTCCATCATGTCATAGGGCTTGTTGGCGTTGTCCGGCACCAGCGTGTCCAGCGACAGGTCCTGGCGGCGCGGATCATCCTCCACCGGCCATTTGGGCGCGGCATCGCGGTTGTTCAGCGGCAGGAAATCATAGAGCCGGCGGATTTCCTCCAGGCAGGTGATATCGTTTTCATAGGCGCCGTCGGCGACCGACGAACGGGTGGTATGAATTTTGGAGCCGCCCAGTTCTTCCGGCGTCACATCTTCATGCGTCACCGTCTTGGTCACTTCCGGACCGGTAATGAACATGTAGGAGGTGCCTTGAACCATAAAGACGAAATCGGTCAGGGCCGGGGAATAGACATCGCCGCCGGCGCAGGGTCCCATGATGACGGAAATCTGCGGCACCACGCCCGAGGCCAGCACGTTGCGCTTGAAGATTTCGCCGAAGCCCGCCAGCGCCGCGACACCTTCCTGGATGCGGGCGCCGCCGCTGTCGAACAGCCCGATCACCGGCGCGCCATTCTGCATCGCCATGTCCATGATCTTGCAGATTTTCTGGGCATGGGCTTCCGACGTCGAACCGCCCAGCACGGTGAAGTCCTTGGCATAGACATAGACCATGCGGCCGTTGATGGTGCCCCAGCCGGTCACCACGCCGTCGCCCGGAATGCGGTTCTTCTCGGTGCCGAATTCGGTGCCGCGATGTTCGACGAACATGTCGAACTCCTCGAAACTGCCGCCGTCCAGCAGCAGTTCGATGCGTTCACGCGCCGTCAGCTTGCCGCGGGCATGCTGCGCGTCGATGCGAACCTGCCCGCCGCCCAGCTTGGCCTGGGCGCGACGCTTTTCCAGCTCTTCCAGAACGTCCTTCATGGGCGGGAGACTGGGTGGGACTTGGGAACCCGTCAAGCCCGCGACGCGGCCAAGAATGCCGCCGCCACATCCATCTCCCGGGCCAGTGCCTTGGCCCGTGCCGCGGCCTCGGCGTCCTCGCCCCAAAGCCCGGCCTGATAGGTCTCGTCAATCCGCGACAGTTGAAAGGCCTGTGCCGGATTGAGGACGCCCTCACCCAGGGCCAGGGCCAGCACCAGCGAGGCGGTGATGGAGGCCGCCACATGCAGCGCCGCAAGCGCAAAATCATCATGGGCGGCGACCGCCTCACCCAGCCGGGCCAGCGTTTCCGGCGGCTGCTGGACATGAATCACGCCGGTACTGGTGAGAAGCCGCACGCCAAAATGCGAATGAACCCATTCCAGCATCGGCCTCCATTCCGCCGCCTGCAGCGCCGCCAGCTCCGCCGGACTCTGGGCGCGGTAGCAGAGCAGTTCATGCTGGCCGAAACGCAGGATGGCGGCGATCACCGCATCGCGCGTATGGCTGATGCCGTCCAGCGCGGTATTGGCCATGCGCAGCATCGGCATGGAGATGGGCACGATCTCCTCGCCCTGGGCACGCCATTCATCGGCAATCGCCAGTGCCAGCGCCTGGGTGGGGAGCAGCAGGGTGCGGCGGCCGGGAGTCTTGACCGGCTTGCCATCCAGCAGGATGCGGAAACCCTCAGGCGCGTGATCCACGCCCACCTCTTCATAGAAACGCTTCATTTTTTCTTTTTCAGCTTGGGAAAGGCGTCGCGCTTGTCTTCCGGGTCGAAGCCCAGCAGCTCCCAGCTTTTCAGCATATGCGGCGGCAGCGGCGCGCTCACCTGCACCCGCCCGCCATCCGGGCGGGCGATATCGAGCGAACGGGCGTGCAAATGCAGCTTGTCCGCGATGGCGCCCTTGCCCCGCGCCGCCACGCCGCCATATTTGAAATCCCCGACAATGGGCGTGCCCAGGCTGGCCAAATGCACCCGGATCTGGTGCGTGCGCCCCGTCACCGGCTTGGCCGCCACCCAGGCGAATTCCTGGCCCGCCGTTGCCATCACGGCATATTCGGTCAAGGCGAATTTGGCATCTTCGTCTTCGCTGATCTCCATGCGCTCATCCTTGCCGCGCGTGCCTTCCTTGGCCAGCGCGCCCTTTATCAGGCCGCGCCTTTCCTTCGGCACGCCCTTGACCAGCGCCCAATAGATTTTCTGGGCATCGCGGCGCGCCAGCTCGCGCGATAGGCCGGCCGCCGCCTGCGAGGTGCGCGCAATCAGCAGCACACCGGAAGTATCGCGGTCCAGACGATGCACCAGCTTTGGCCGCACCGTCTTTTCGTAGGACAGCTGGTCGAGCATGCCGTCGACATGCTCCTTGAGGCCCGAGCCGCCTTGCGTCGCCAACCCCGACGGCTTGTTCAGGACGAAAAGGTGCTTGTCCATGTAGAGGATCGTGTCTTCCAGCTTGAAGCTGGTCTTGACGGGCTGAACGGTTTTGACCCTCAGCTCGCTCTTGTCGTGAATGACCTGGGGCGGCAGTCGCAGGGACTGGCCTGCGATCACGCGATCCGCTGCCTTGGCGCGCTTGCCATCCAGCCGCACTTCGCCCTTGCGCAGCAGTTTCTCCAGCCGCCCATGCGTGAGCTGCGGATAATGCCGCTTGAACCAGCGGTCCAGGCGAATGCCGTCATCGTCTTGCGCGATCTGGCGTTGTTCAGGCATAAATCGAACGCATCAGCCAAAGCCCGGCGAACAGCGCGATGATGGATAGCAGCGCCGAACCGGCGATATAGACGCTGGCCTGGCCATAAGCATGACGCTCGATCAGCAGCGCGGCTTCCAGCGAGAATGTGGAGAAGGTGGTATAGCCGCCCATGATGCCGGTGGTGAGGAAGGCCCGCGTGACGGGCGTGACATTGAATTTCAGCGCCATGCCCTCGACCAGCAGGCCCATGACAAAGCCGCCCGTGACATTGACGATGAAGATGCCATAGGGAAAACCGTTCCAGGCCGGGCTTTGCACCCAGCCCGCGATCAGGTAGCGCGCCATAGAACCGATGGCGCCGCCCACGCCCACCGCCGCCAGGATAATCGCCCGCATTTAACCGCCCTCTTCCCGCTTCTCGCGCAGTTTTGACCAGTAATCGAGCCGCTTGGCAATCTCGCGCTCGAAGCCGGTTTCCTTCGGGCTGTAGAATTGCCGCCGCGCCATGCCGTCGGGGAAATAATTCTGGCCGGAAAAGCCTTCCTCGGCGTCATGGTCATATTGATAGCCGCTGCCGTAACCGAGATTTTTCATCATCTTGGTCGGGGCATTGAGAATATGGGCCGGCGGCATCAGCGAGCCATGCTCCTCGGCCGCTCGCTTGGCCGCGCCCAGCGCCACATAAACCGCGTTGGATTTTGGCGCGCTCGCCAGATAGAGCACGCACTGCGCCAGCGCCAGCTCGCCTTCGGGCGAGCCCAGAAAATCATAGACATCCTTGGCGGCCAGCGCCTGATGCACGGCCTGCGGATCGGCGAGCCCGATATCCTCCACCGCCGCGCGCACCAGCCGCCGGGCGATGAACAGCGGCTGTTCCCCGCCCGCCAGCATCCGCGCCAGCCAGTAAAGCGCGGCATCGGGATCGGAGCCGCGAATGGATTTATGCAGCGCCGAAATGATGTTGTAATGTTCTTCGCGCGACTTGTCGTAAAGCGGCATGCGCCGCTGCACCGCCGCCATCAGCCCGGCAGAGTCCAGCGGCTTGGCGATCTTCAATCCGGCAACCTCTTCCGCTAGGTTGAGCAGATAGCGGCCATCGCCGTCAGCCATGGCGCGCAGGCTGGCGCGGGCGTCGGGCGTGAGTTTGAGCGTCTCGCCATAATGCGCCTCGGCCCGCAACAGCAATTTCTCCAGCGCCGCATCGTCCAGCCGCCGCAGCACCAGCACCTGGGCCCGCGACAGAAGCGCGCCGTTCAGTTCAAAGGACGGGTTCTCGGTGGTGGCGCCGACCAGCACCACGGTGCCGTCTTCCACCACAGGCAGAAAAGAATCCTGCTGGCTGCGATTGAAACGGTGAATCTCGTCGATGAACAGCAGCGTGCCCTGGCCCATCTTGCGCCGCGTCCGTGCCGCCTCGAAGGTTTTCTTTAGGTCGGCCACACCGCTGAACACCGCCGACAATTGCTCGAAATGCAGGTTGAAGGCGGTGGAGAGCAACCGGGCGATCGTGGTCTTGCCGGTGCCGGGCGGACCCCAGAGAATGATGGAATGCGGCGTACGGGCGGCGACCATGCGGCCGATGGGACCGCTTTCGTCCAGCAGATGCTCCTGCCCCACCACCTCGGCCAGGGATTTTGGCCGCAGCCGGTCGGCCAGAGGGCGCGGCGCGTCCTCTACAAGCCCACCGGATTCGAAAAGATCGCTCACGCCCCCTTATAGCATCAGCCGTCAACCGCGAGGGATATTCTGCGTCCGCCGCGCTCGATCACCATGTCCCAGTGATTGGCGCCATTCAGCGAGCGCACCAGGTCGCCCACCCGGGCGATGCTGCTGCCATTGACGCTGCGCACGATGTCGCCGGGCTGGAACCCCTGCCCCTGTGCCAGGGAATTGTCGTCCACCGACACCACCGCCACGCCCTTGGCGAGAAGATCCATCTGCAGATCCAGCGCCGCGGCCGGAGACAGATTTTCCACCCTGGCGCCGCCCAGCGGATTGTGGCCGGAGATGGCCTGGGTTTCCCGCGGCGGGCTTTCCGGTGGCAGCGACAGGGTCACTTTCACATCGCGCGCGGTCTTGCCGGATTCCACATGCACGTTGACCGCCTCGCCCGGCTTGTGGGTGGCGATGCGGTAATTGAGCGATTGCATATCGTCCACCGCCGCGCCGTCCACCGAAGCGACCACATCTCCACTCTTCACACCGGCATTGGATAAAGGTCCGCCGGGATAGATGTCCTTGACCAATACGCCGCCCGGCCGGGGCAGGCCCAGGCTGCCGGCGATGGCGCTGGTGACCGATTGGCCGGTGGCGCCGATCCAGGCCAGCCGCACGCCCTGGCCGCCTTCGACCCCTTCCACCACACGGCGCGCCAGATTGGCGGGGATGGCGAACCCGATGCCGATATTGCCGCCGCTGCGGGAATAGATGGCGGTGTTGATGCCCGCCAGCTTGCCGTCGGTGGTCACCAGCGCGCCGCCGGAGTTGCCCGGATTGATCGCCGCGTCGGTCTGGATGAAGAACTGATAATCGCTGGCCGAGACCTGGGTGCGGGCCAGCGCCGAAACGATGCCCATGGTCACGGTCTGGCCGACGCCAAAGGGATCGCCGATGGCCAGCACCAGGTCGCCCACCTGCACCTGGT
>CAIOFO010000116.1 GCA_903857685.1 uncultured Alphaproteobacteria bacterium | reverse complement strand
TGCCTATCCGGTTTTCACCCATGACCACCAGATTTAGGAGCGAGTGATGGTCCCGTCAGTGCTTCTGTTAGTCGCCTACGCTGCGCTGTTGTGGATGGAGCACGAGGACTTCCGACGCCATCCCAATACGCGGGGGAGTTAGTGAGCAACCGCCGCAACTACGACATAAAAGCCCCGGATGGATACCTGCTCGGGGGCCTTCGCCTCGTTCGCGCTGACGGCACGATCCTATTCCAGCGCGGCTACTGGCAAGCGCCGCTAGAGTGGGCCGGTGAGAGTGTCTGGGTCCACGAGAATTGGGTTTCCTCGAACCCAAGCAACCACTCGGGCCACGAACACCTTGTGCTTGAGGCGGCCCCTCCAGGCACCCACATTTATGAGGCGCGCTCTCGCTTCCTAACCACCGACCTTGAGCGGACGGATCGCCCAGACGCCAAGCCCGGCTATCGCCATCCATCGCACAGGGCGTGGGCCGAACGCCATGCAAAATCAACAGGTAGTGGCGATGGGCGCTAACCGGATAGGCATGGTTAGACCAATCAACCAAGGAGAAACAACAATGACTGACGCTTTACAAGCAACTGAAGTGCTCGGCGCATCTGGTGCAAGTGCGCCTCGCGTAGCTCTTGAAGATATCAAAAACAAGATCGCCGAACAATACTACTTCACCGCTGGTGAGGCGGTGCGCGCTCTCGCCAAGCCAGAGGACGCTGCGCTCGACGTGCTCACTCTCTGCGTCTTGAAGATGGACAACGGTTTCATCGTGATCGGCAAGAGCGCCCCAGCCAGCCCGGAGAACTTCGACGCCGAGAAGGGCCGCACCTTCGCGTTCGAGGATGCTATCCGCCAACTGTGGCCCCTTATGGGCTTTGCTCTGCGCGAGCGCTTGAGTGCCGACGATGCCTAACGCACAACAACTCCCTGACGGTCACCCGCTCGTTGAAGCCTTCGCGCTCTGGAAAGTCAGCGGCGACGACTATTCATACGAAAATGCGAAGCGCTGGGCGCTCGTTGAGCAGCATACCGAAGGCGCACTGTGGACCGCGTTTTCTGCGGGCTGGAAGGCGTGTGAGGACGTGTTCAGCGACGCGCCTGACGAAGCGGAGCAACCCAAGTGACCGACGCTGTTGACCAAGCCTTCGCCGGCTACGGCATAGCCCTACGCCGCGAGGACGAGCCGCCGATCCCCGGCGAGCCTCTCATGTCGATGGCCGACGCCAAGCGCATCTGCCGCGAACTACTCGCCCGCTCGGTTAGACCCGCCAGCGGAGAGGTTGAGGCGCGAGAGGTTGAATGGCTGCGCGAGCGAGTGGCTGACCTTGAAAAGGGCTCGCTGAGCGGAGCGTGGGTCAATGCAGGTCCGAATATGCGCTGGGCACAGGTCCAGCGACTTCGGTTCATAGGCCACCTGATTGAGACGCAGGGCCGAGTGAACCGTTCAGACCTACGAACGAAGTTCGAGATCAGCGAACCGCAGGCGTCGATGGACCTCGGAGCGTTCAAAACGTGGAACCCAGGCCGACT
>CAIOFO010000115.1 GCA_903857685.1 uncultured Alphaproteobacteria bacterium | reverse complement strand
GCACGGCAAAGCGCGAGCCTTCCAGAATAAGGCCCATTGCAATGCCCGCGGTCGGCCGCTTCAAGGGAACGCCCGCATCCATCAGCGAGAGAGACGCGCCGCAGACCGAGGCCATCGAAGACGAACCGTTCGACTCGGTGATTTCCGACACGACACGGATCGTATAGGGGAATTCGTCCGTCGGCGGCAGCATCGGGCGAATGGCGCGCCAGGCCAGCTTGCCATGGCCGATTTCGCGGCGGCCGGGCGAACCCATGCGGCCGGTCTCGCCCACGCTGTAGGGAGGGAAGTTGTAGTGCAGCATGAAGGTCTGCTTGCCGGTGCCTTCCAGGCTGTCGACGAACTGTTCGTCCTCGGCGGTGCCCAGGGTGACGATGCATAGCGCCTGGGTTTCGCCGCGGGTGAACAGCGCCGAACCATGGGTGCGCGGCAGGATGCCGACTTCGCCGATGATCGGACGTACGGTGGTGAGGTCGCGGCCGTCAACGCGCTTCTTGGTGTCGAGCACCGCGTTGCGCATCACATCGGCTTCGACGTCATGCATCAGGCCGGAATAGACGCTGCCGGCAACCTTGCCTTCGCCTTCGCCGACGAAATCGGCGGCGAACTTCTTCTTGACGGCGCTGAGCGCATCGCGGCGCTCAAACTTGATCGGCAGGGAAAACGCCTTGCCGAGTTCGGCGGAGGCCGCCGATTTCAGCTTGGCGCGCAGGGGCGCATGCACATCTTCCGGCACGGCGCGCGGCTCCTTGGCCGCCTTTTCCGCCAGGCGGATGATAGCGTTGATGGCGTGCTGCATTTCGCGGTGGCCGAACATCACGGCGCCCAGCATCACGTCTTCGCTGAGCTCCTTGGCTTCGGATTCCACCATCATCACGGCGTCATGGGTACCGGCGACGACCAGTTCCAGCTTGGAATTGGGCATCTCTTCGATGGGCGGGTTGAGCTTGTATTCGCCGTCGATATAGCCGACGCGGGCCGCGCCGATCGGGCCCTGGAAGGGCAGGCCGGAAATGGTCAGCGCCGCGGAGACGGCGATCATCGCCAGGATATCGGGATCGTTTTCCAGATCGTGGGAAAGAACCTGCGCCACCACCAGGGTTTCATTGCGATAGCCGTCGGCGAAGAGCGGACGGATGGGGCGGTCGATCAGGCGCGAGATCAGGGTTTCGCGTTCGGTGGGGGCGCGTTCGCGCTTGAAATAGCCGCCCGGAATCTTGCCGGCGGCGTAATAGCGTTCCTGGTAGTTCACGGTGAGCGGGAAGAAATCGATGCCTTCCTTCGGGCTCCCGGCGCCGACGCAGGTGGCCAGCACCACGGTTTCGCCATAGGTGGCGAGCACGGCGCCATCGGCCTGGCGGGCAATCTTGCCGGTTTCCAGGGTCAGCGTGCGGCCGCCCCATTCGAAGCTTTCCTTGTGGATCTTGAACATTTTGGTTTTTCTTTCAGTCATTGCGCGCGCGCCATATTGCGCGCGAGCGTCGTCATGATCCCCCTATGGGATCAGCCTTTGCGCAGGCTCATCCGGCGCAAATGCAGGCGGCGGCATATCCCCTTGGGATACACCGCAGCCAATTCTGTGTGTTGCGAACTCAGCGGCGCAGACCAAGGCGCGCGATGATCGACTCATAGCGCTTGACGTCGGTCTTTTTCACATAGTCGAGAAGACTGCGGCGTTCCGAGACCATGCGGATCATGCCGCGACGGGAATGATTGTCCTTGGCGTGCAGCTTGAAATGCTCGGTCAGGTTGGAGATGCGCTCGGAGAGAACCGCGATCTGGACTTCCGGCGAGCCGGTATCGTCCTTCTTGGTCGCGTATTCGGCGATAACTTCTTTTTTGCGTTCAGGCGTAATCATCGGTCATCAGGTCCTAAAGTTGGAAAACACGGAAGGGACGAAGCTCGCCGTCGGCGATCTCGGCCAAAGCCACGGGGCCGCCTCCCTCATCCTTGAGGAAAACGGTCTGCCCCTGGAGCCCGCCGTCATCGGCGAATCCCTCTTTCAGCCTGGCGAACAAATTCGCGCGGATGAGGATGGGATTGCCGCTGCGGAGGCGGGCCGTATCGCTGCTCGTCACGGCCAGCGCCGGGATGCCGTCCAGCGCGGTCGAAAGGGGCTTTAAATACGCAAAAGCGGCGGGACTATGCATAAAAGGGGTCAGGTCCGAAAGAGGCGTGGCGTCTTTTTCCGTAAAGGCGCCCAGCCGGGTGCGGCGCAGGGCCGAAACATGCCCCAAAGTGCCCAGCGCCAGGGCCATATCCCGCACCCAGGAGCGGACGTAAGTGCCTTTGCCACAAAGGATTTCGAACTCCGCCGCGTCCGGACCGGTGTGCAATAAACGGGCTTCGAAGACCTGGACCTGGCGGGGTTCCAGCACCACCTCTTCCCCCTCCCGGGCCAGGTCATAGGCCCGTTCCCCGGCCACCTTGATGGCGGACTAGGCGGGCGGCACCTGGGTGAGGCTGCCGGTAAAGCGGGGCAGCATGGCGGTGATCTGCTGCGCCGTGGGGCGCACCG
>CAIOFO010000114.1 GCA_903857685.1 uncultured Alphaproteobacteria bacterium | reverse complement strand
CAGAAAAAGACTGATTCAGGCAAGGGAGGCGTGACCAGCGGGGTCTGGCGCCCGAGGGATTTTGGCCGTCCGGGCAGGAGCGACGAGCGACGAGCCCGGCGCAAAAGCGCCGGGCGCTACGGCAGCGCAAACACATAGACCTGGTGGCCATTGCCCTCCACCGGGCGGTGGACATCGGTCAGCAGGGTGGAGGGTTTCTGCTCCGGGCTGCCGCCGCCGGTGCCGGTGGTGACGGCGATATACTGCTTGCCGTCTATGGCGAAGGAGACCGGGTAGCCCTCGACGGTCTGGCCCAGCCTTGTCTGCCACAAGATCTTGCCCGTCTTGACGTCTATCGCCTTGAAGTGGCGGTCGAAGTCGCCCACGAAGGCGACGCCGCCGCCGGTGGAGACCACGGCGCTGAGGAATGGCGAGCGCTGCTGCCAGGTCCAGGCCGTCTGCATGGTGGTGGTGTTGATGGCGTACATCCGCCCCATATTCTGGTTGGTGCCGGGCATGAAGTAGAAAAGCTGCGAGCCGGCGGTGCCGCCGCCGCCGACCTTCTTGTCGACGTCGCGGCCCATCATCATCACGCAGCTCTGGCTCTCGGGAATGATCAGGAGGTCGGTCGGCGGATTGTAGCTGGTGGCCGGCCAGTCATGGCCGCCCTCCGGGCCCGGGCACGAGGCGTAATACTGGTTGGTCTTCTGGTTGATGATGTCGTCGCGATAGGTGACCTTGCCGGTTTTGTCGTCCACCTTGGAGAAGACGTTCTGAAACACCGTCTGCTTGAGGCCGAGATACTTGCCGGTGACGCGGTCCAGCTTCCACAGGATGCCGTCCTTGCCAATGGTCATCACCGTTTTCTGGTCGCCATGGTCGATCAGCAGGCGCTCGAACACGATATCGAGGTCGAGGCTCTCGCCGGGGGAATGCTGGAAGAACCATTTCAGCTTGCCGGTGTCGGGGTCGAGCGCCAGGGTCGAACTGGAATAGAGCGTCGAGGCGCTGCCGGTGCCGCGGCTGGCGCGCATCCAGGGCTTTGACTGGGCCACGCCCCAATAGGTCGTGTTCAGTTCGGGGTCATAGGTGCCGGCAATCCAGGTGTCGGTGCCGCCGCGCAGTTCATTGGCGATGCCGTTCCAGGTGTCGCCGCCGGGCTGATCGGATTGCGCATTGGTCTGGAATTTCCACAGCTGCTTGCCGGTCTCGGTGTCATAGGCGCTGATGAAACAGCCCTCCACCGAAAACTGGTCGCAGCCCATCAGGCCGGTCAGCACCTTGCCGTGGATCACCGTGACGCCGCCGGTTTCGCTCTTGGGCGGCACGCCGATAGTGGTGGTCCACACCGTCTTGCCGGTGCGCGCATCCAGGGCATGAATCTTGGCGTCGGTGGTGGCGACGAACACCTTGTCCTTGTAGAGGCCGATGCTGCGCGTGCCGCTATAGGCCACGGTGGAGACAGGGCCGAGGCGGTTCTCCCAGATCAGTTCGCCGGTCTTGGCGTCCAGCGCCTGGATGGTGTTGGAGGTATTGGACAGGAACATGATGCCATTATGGACGATGGGGGTGACTTCCACCGCGCCGCCGGGGTTCATCGCCCAGGACCATTGCAGCTGAATTTGCCCCACATTGTCCGGCGTGATCTGCTTGAGCGGGCTGTAGCTCCAGCCCTGATAGTTGCGCCGGCCCATCAGCCAGTCATTGTCGGAAGGATGCACCAGCATGTCGTCGGTGACGTCCTGATAGTTCTTCACCGTGCCCTGGACGGTCTGGCCCAGCGGGAAGGCGGGCGCGCCGCGGCCACGGGCGGGTGCGCGGGCATCGCCCTCGGCCTCGCCTTCGCCGGCGGCAGCGGCGGCGGGCGTGGCCGCTGCCGGACGCGGCGCCGGATTGATCACGGCGGCAACCGCCTGGCCGTTGGCGATGGTGCTGATCCTGACGATGCTGTCCTTGGTGAAGGGTGCCGGCCCGGGCTTGGCGCCGTTCACAGCCAAAATGTAGGCGACAACGTTGGTGTAGATGTTATCGCTGAGATTTCCGGCATTGCCATAGGGCATCGAGGTGGAAATGAATTGCCACAGTTCCTTGGTGGTGCGCGTGGACCAGGAACCGTTGAAGGTCGCACCGGTCAGGGCAGGGGCATCGCCCGCGCCGGCCAGGGCCGGGCCATGGCAACCGGCGCAATTGGCCGCGTAATCGGCGCGGCCTGCCGTTACCTGGGCTTGCGTGAAGGGGCCAACGCCTGTCTGCGCCAGCGCATACATTCCGCCCATCACCAGGACTGCTGCGGCAAGGGCGAGGCGTTTTGCATGGCGAGACATCGAACGCGTCCTTCTCAATTATTGTCCGGAAGATGCAGCCAGCCCCACAGATTGCCCTGCGGCGCCTTGGTGCTGGTGACCAGGACATAAATCGCGCCCTGGCCCAGTGCCTTGACCTGGGCCGAGGTCAGCTTGACGCTTCCGGTTATCTGGCCGTTCGTGCCGCCGCTGACCGAAATATCGCCGATGGCGGCGCCGGACATGCCGCCCATGGGGCCGCCCGCCACGCCGAACCCCAGCCCGAGAAGAAGATGGGCGGCGGTCGCATCCGAGGACAGGCCGGAATAAGTGCCCGATACCGTCAGGGTGGCGCCGGACAAGGTTCCCGTGACCGCGCCGCTGCCGACCGTGTTCTTGACGGTGGAATTGTCGAAGGCAACAGGGTCGAGCGTGGTGGCGTATTGGATATCGGCGGCGAAAGCGGGAGCCGCGAGCAGCCCCAGCAAAACGGCGAGGACATAAGTGTTGCGTGGACGAAAGGTCACTTCGCTGCCTCCCTGCGTCCTTTTTTGCTGCAAATGCGCTGTTTCACAGGCCCCGGACGCTGTATTGCCGGTAGCATGGGCGTCGCGCTGCGGTCAAGGAACCCGGCTCTGCAGGCCCTTCAGCAAGGCGTCCACATCCTGTCCCAAGACCGGATGGCGCCATTGCGGCGCAACCGCTTTCAGGGGCTCCAGCACAAAGCGCCGCCCCGCAATGCGCGGATGGGGCAGCAGGACCGGCCCGTCCAGGACGGCGCCGGCGTAATCCAGCAGATCCAGGTCCAGGCTGCGCGGCGCGTTGGCAACGGAACGCTTACGCCCGAAAGCCGTTTCGACTTCATGCAAAAGTGTCAGCAGCGCAAAGGGTTGGAGCCGTGTTTGAATCGCCGCGACGGCGTTGAGGAACGGCGGGGCGGCAGGATCGGGCCAGGCCTGGGTTTCATAAAAGGGCGAAACAGCGGTGATTTCGACTCCCGCTTCGGCCAGGGCCGCCAAGGCGGCGTGGAAGGTTTGGGCGGGCGAGCCCGCATGGGACGGAATATTGGCGCCAATACCAATGAAGACAGGGCCTGACAGGGCCGGCATTGGCGCATCGGGATTATTGGAGGTCATATGCTTTTTTATCCAAGCGAGAAGATCGCGCTATTTATCGACGGCGCCAATCTTTACGGCGCGGCCAAGGGCCTGCAATTCGACATAGACTATAAGCGGCTTCTGGAGGTCTTCGCGCGCAAAGGCATCCTGGTGCGCGCATTTTATTATACCGCGGTGGCGGAAGACCAGGAATTCTCCCCTTTGCGGCCGCTGGTGGACTGGCTGGATTATAACGGCTGTTCGGTGGTGACCAAGCCGCTCAAGGAATTTACCGACACGCAAGGGCGCAGGCGGGTCAAAGGCAATATGGACATCGAGCTGGCGATCGACGTGATGGAAATGTCGGCCTGCGTGGACCATGTGGTGATATTTTCGGGCGACGGGGATTTTCGCCACCTGGTCGAGGCGGTGCAGCGCCGCGGCAAGCGGGTAAGCGTGGTTTCCACCATCCGCACCTCCCCGCCCATGGTGTCCGATGAACTGCGCCGCCAGGCCGACAATTTCATCGAACTGGAAGAACTGAAATCCCAGATCGCGCGCGACGGGGCCAAGCCGCCGCAGTTCCAGCCGGCCTAGACAGGCTACCGGCGAGCGGCTAGTTCCGGGCGCATGAAAGCCCCCGCCGCACCCCCACATGATTGCCCGCTTTGCCCCAGGCTGGCGGGTTTTCGCGCCGACAACCGCAAGAAGCATCCGGACTGGTTCAATGCCCCGGTGCCCAGCTTCGGTCCGCTGACCGCCAGGCTGTTGATCGCGGGGCTGGCGCCCGGGATGCAGGGCGCCAATCGCACCGGCCGGCCCTTTACCGGCGACTGGGCCGGCGACCTGCTCTACGCCACTTTGCTCAAGCATGGGCTGGCCAAGGGCATTTACGACGAACGCGCCGATGACACGCTGGAACTGGTGGATTGCCGCATCGCCAACGCGGTGCGCTGCGTGCCGCCGCAGAACAAGCCGGAGCCGAGCGAAATCAAGACCTGCCGTCCGTTCCTGAAATCGGAACTGGAGACCTTGCCGAATGTGAAAGTGATTTTGGCGCTGGGCAAGATCGCCCATGACAGCGTTTGCGACACGCTGGGGGCGCGCAAGGCGCTGCATCCGTTCAAGCATGGCGTGGCGTATGAGACGGTGGGAAAATTCAAGCTGGTTTCGAGCTATCACTGCTCGCGCTACAACACCAATACGGGCCGGCTGACGCCCAAGATGTTCGAGGATGCGGTGGCCAAGGCGAAGATGCTGGCGGAGACTTAATCGGCACCCGGCCACTCGCCCAAGCTCGCGGCGTTGGCCTGGCTTTTCTTGGTGAGCGGAGCGAGCCTAGAAAAGCCGGGCCCGCTTCGAGCGAAGCGAAGGCGGCGCCCTCACCCCTTGTCGCGCATTAGTCTGGCTTTATCCCGCTGCCAGTCACGCTGTTTTTCGGTTTCGCGCTTGTCGTGCAGCTTCTTGCCCTTGGCGACGCCGATCTCGAGCTTCGCCCGGCCCTTGGCGTTGAAATAGAGCTTGAGTGGGATCAGCGTCATGCCTTCGCGCTGGATGGCGGCCGACAGGCGGTTCACTTCGCGCTTATGCACCAGCAATTTGCGGGTGCGCTTGGGCTCATGGTTGAAGCGGCTGGCCTGGGTGTATTCGGGGATGTAGCAATTGACCAGCCAGAGCTCGCCATCCTTGGCATGGGCATAGCTCTCGCCGATGGTGGTCTTGCCGCTGCGCAGGCTTTTGACCTCCGAGCCCATCAGCATGATGCCGACTTCCAGCGTCTCGCCGATGGCATAGGCGTAACGCGCCTTGCGGTTGTCGGCGATGATCTTGAAACCGTCTTCCTTCTTCTTGGCCATCAGACCTTCAGGCCGCAACCCTGCATCGCCGCCTTGACTTGGGCGCGGCCGGCATCGGTGAGCTCCACCATTGGCAGGCGCACCTCGGGCGTGCAAAGACCCAGCAGCGAGACGGCGTATTTGACCGGCGCGGGCGACGGTTCGCAGAACATGGCGTCATGCAGCGGCATCAACTTGTCCTGAAGCTCGCGGGCGCGGTCATAGGCGCCGCGCAGGCAGGCGTCCTGAAACTCGGCGCAGAGCTTGGGCGCGACATTGGCGGTGACGGAAATGCAGCCATGGCCGCCATGCGCCATGTAGCCCAGCGCGGTGCCGTCTTCGCCCGAAATCAGCCGCCAGGACTTGCCGCAGGCGTTACGCTCGCGGGTCGGGCGCATCAGATTGGCCGTGGCGTCCTTCACCCCGATGATGTTGGGGTGCTTGGCCAGGCGCGCCATGGTCTCGACCGAGATCTCCACGATGGCGCGGCCGGGAATGTTGTAAAGCAGGATGGGAATATCCACCGCATCGGCAATCGCCATGAAATGGCGATACTGCCCTTCCTGCGACGGCTTGTTGTAATAGCCGGTGACATGCAGCACGGCATCGGCGCCGACGCTCTTGGCATGGCGGGTCAGCGCGATGGCCTCGTCGGTGGAATTGGAGCCGGCGCCGGCGATCACCGGCACGCGGCCGGCGGTTTCCTGGACGCAGATTTCCACCACCCGCATATGTTCCTCATGCGACAGGGTGGGCGATTCGCCGGTGGTGCCGCAGGGCACCAGGCCATGGCTGCCCTGTTCAATCTGCCAGGAGACGAGTTTGCGGAATGCCTGCTCGTCCACCTTGCCGTCCCGCATGGGGGTGACAAGGGCCGGCATGGAACCCTGGATGCGCGCCGCGACGCTGGTCATGGCAGTTCCGTCCTTAAATTAAACCCCCGGCATTATGGCCTTTTCGGGCAGCCACCGTCTAAGCTGATCTGGCGGATTCAACAAGTATTCCCTCTTCATGGCCGCCAAGCATATCGCGCTGATCGCAGGTCTCCTGGCCCCCGCCCTCTGCTGGCAGGAAGAACGGGCGCTGGCCCAGAGCGCCGGCGTGGTGATGATGCAGCCCATTCCGGACAGCGCGCCGGGTGACCCGGGCATCGCCGGGGCGCGGCCCAGTACCATCCGGGTTCTCTCTCCCGCAGACCATGACCTGTTTCAGCGCGCCCTTGCCGCCGCCGCCAAGGGCGACTGGGCTGGCGCCCTGACGCTGGGCGACCAGGGCAAGGACACCACCGCGCGCCAGCTGCTGCAATGGCGCTATGCGCTGGACCGCAACAGCGGCGCCAAATTCGCCGACATAGATGCGGTGATGAAATTTGCCGCGAGCTGGCCGCTCAAGGGCACGCTGCAGGCCCGGGCCGAGGCGGCGATCATTGCCGATACGGTGATGCCGCCCGCCCTGACGCCGGCGCAGATCGTCGCCTGGTTCGAGGGACGGCCGCCCAATTCCTCGATCGGCCGCGTGCGGCTGGGCGACGCGCTGGTGGCAACGGGGCAAGCCGCCAAGGGTGGACCGCTGATCGCGCGCGGCTGGGCCGAAGGCAGCTTCGATGACGCGACGGAAGCGGCCATTCTGGCCCATGACGCGGCGTACCTGACGTCCGAAAGCGACAAGGCCCGCCTGGACAACCTGTTGTGGCGCGGAGAGAACAGCGCAGCGCGGCGGCAGATGACGCGGGTGGACGCGCAGACCGCCGCTGTGGCGCGGGCGCGCATCCTGCTGGACGGGGGCACCAAATCAGCCAAGGCGGCGCTGGCGGCGGTATCGAAATCCAGCGATCCGGGCCTGCTGTTCGACTGGGCCAAGGCGCTGCGCAACGAACACAAGGATGACCAAGCGCACCAGATGCTGCTGCGCGCCGCGCCCGCCACCCTGGCGCGGGACCATGCGGCGCGCTGGTGGGCGGAAGTCAATGTCGAGGCGCGCGATGCCCTGCGCGGCGGCGATGCCAAGGAAGCGATGGCGCTGGTGAGCCATGCCGGGCTTTCCAGCGGCGACGAATTCGTCGAGCAGCAATTCCTGGCCGGGTTCATCGTCCTGCGCTTTTTGAAGGTGCCGCAGGCCGCCCTGCCCTATTTCCAGAGGCTGGACGACGGCGTCTCGCGTCCCATCAGCAAGTCACGCGCCGAATACTGGCTGGGCCGCACCTATGAGGCGGCGGGCGACACTGCCGATGCCATCGCCCATTACCGGCTGGCCGGCGAACATTCGGAGACTTTCTATGGCCAGCTGGCGCAGGCGCGCATCGAATCCGCGCCGCTGCTGCATGTGAATGACACCGATGTGGCGGCAGCGTCCCGCAGCGAAATCGAGGAGGATGCCCTGATGCCGCAAATCCGCGTGCTGGCCGATTTGGGCCAGGCGGGTGACCTGCGGCTGTTCGTGCAGGCCGATGCCCAGGTTTATTCCTCACCCCGGCACCTGAAGGCCCTGATGCAGACACTGACCGAATGGGGCTATCCGGAGATCGCGGTGCGGCTGGCCAAGGAGGCCAGTTATGCCGGGGCCACCATGCTGGATTACACCCATCCCGTGATTGCGCTGCCGCCCTACAAGGCTTCGGGCACGCCGCCCGATCCGGCGCTGGTGCTGGGGCTGATCCGGCAGGAAACCGAATTCGATCCCTATGCCGTCAGCAGCGCCGGCGCCCGAGGCCTGATGCAGGTGATGCCGGAGGCGGCCAGGAAATCGGCCCGGGTCGCCGGCCTGCCCTACCGCCCTGGCGACCTTCTGACCGACAGGGACTATAATATCGAACTGGGCATGATCGAGGCAGCCGAACATGTCGCCTATTGGAACGGATCGCTGCTGCTGGCGGCAGCGGGTTACAATGCCGGCGACACCAATGCCAGGCGCTGGGTGGCGGCGTTCGGCGACCCGCGCACCGGCGCGGTGGATCCGCTGGATTTCATCGAGCAGATCCCGTTCAGCGAGACCCGCAATTATGTGCAGCGCGTGCTGGAGAATTCCGAGGTCTACCGGGCCCGATTGGCGGGGAAGGACGTGCCGCTGCAGATTCTGAGCGATCTGTATGCGCCGGCCGCGCCGGCGGCTATGGTGCTGAGCGCGCCCGTGGCGCAGCCCGCAAAAGGCAAGACGAACTGATTACCTGAAAATATTAAGCCACTCGCGCGCGAGCTTCTGCGCCTGCGCGATCTGGCCCGCATTCATCTCTTCGGCAATCTGGTTTCGCCAGTTCTTGGCAATGTCGCTGCCGCGCTGGGCCGCGAGATTGAACCATTTGTGGGCGGCGACATAGTCCTGCGCCACGCCCTGGCCGGTCGAATATGCCAGCCCCAGATTGTAGAGCGCATCGGCGCGGCCAAGCTTGGCCTCGCTTTCATATTGCGCCAGTGAATCCATATCGATACACGCCACGATATTCTCCTTGCCTGACCACACGCGAGACACATGGTGAAGCCGAAGAAACTAAGACGCGGTAAATGGCGGTTAGTCTTAATTGCTAAGAACCGTTAGGCGTGGTGAACAAGGTCCTAACGCCGGGCGCTATTTCGCGCGCTGACCAAACAGTATCTTGTGCTCCGCATCGGTCATCGGCTTGCGCAGTTCGGCGCCCACCGCCATTCCGCGCTGGACGGCTTTGCGCGCCAGCAGACGCTCCATCCAGGCCGCCAGAGGAGGAAATTCGTCCAGCGGCTGGAAGCGGGTGGAGGACTTCACCCAGCTGAGGCAGGCCATGTCGGCGATGGAATAGGCGCCCGCCAGGTATTTGCGGCTCTTGAGGCGGGTATTCATCACCCCGAACAGCCGGTGGACCTCGTCGGTGTAGCGTTTCTTGGCATAGACGAGGTCTTCCTTGGAATAATTGAGGAAGTGATTGGCCTGGCCGGCCATGGGGCCAAGGCCGCCGACCTGCCAGAACAGCCATTCATCCACCGCGACGCGCTGGCGCTCATCCTTCGGATAGAATTTGCCGGTCTTGCGGCCGAGATATTGCAGAATCGCGCCGGACTCGAACACCGAGATCGGTTTTCCGCCCGGCCCCTTGGGGTCAATGATGGCCGGCATGCGGTTGTTGGGCGAGATTTTGAGAAAGGCGGGGGCGAATTGCTCGCCCTTGCCGATATTCACCGACCTCAGGATGTAAGGGAGCTTCAGCTCTTCCAGCAGGATGCTGATCTTGTGGCCGTTGGGGGTCGGCCAATAATACAGTTCAATTGCTGGGGATTTTTTTGGTTTGGCGGGCATGGGCGTCTCGCTAACGCGCGGTGGGTTTGATCGGTTGCCTGCCCGGCGCGCACCGAGACTTGGGCTCCAGAACGGGCTTGGCCGCGGCACCCTTCCGGGAGACCGCGGCCTTTGCCTTGTTCATCGGATACATCCTGAATGTCAGGGGTAACCGTGAGCGTCAGATTGACGTAAAGTCAATAAGACTACTTCGTCTTCTTCTTCTTGGTGGCCTTCTTCTTGGCAACCTTCTTGGCCTTTTTCTTCGCAGCCATGATCAACTCCTCATGTGTTTGTTTGGTCTGAGGCGACTGAGGTCACCCCCCAAAACAAGATGAATATGAAAGACTTGCATTTGGTATTGCAACTCTTCCTTGACTTTCGAAAATGGCCGTTTTTGCGAAAATTCGTATAACCCTTGGTATCATTGGGCTAGATTAGCTATTCCGTACACGGACGAAAAAACCGGATTTGGGCGGCGCCTTGGCCGATTTTGTGCATTTTGTGCGAATCACCCCTCTTCGGGCAGATTGAGTCGCTTCTTGAGAGCGGCATTGACCGCCACCGGATTCGCTTTTCCGCCGGTCTGTTTCATCACCTGACCGACAAACCAGGCGGCAAGCTTCGGCTTGGCCTTCACCTCTTCCACCTTGGCGGGATTGGCGGCGATCACCGCTTCGATGGCGGCGTCGATCGCGCCTGTGTCCGTCACCTGACGCAGGCCGCGCGATTCCACCAGGGCGCGGGGGTCACCGCCTTCGTTCCAGACAATGTCGAGCAGGTCCTTGGCGATCTTTCCCGATATGGCGCCCTCGGCGATCATGGCGACAATGGCATTGTTCGCAGCCGCACTCACCGGCACATCGGCAATGGAGAGGCCGTCGCGGTTGAGGCGGCCCAGAACTTCATTGTTGAGCCAGTTGGCGGCGGCTTTGGCATCCACGCCCTTGGCCAGATCCTCATAATAGTCGGCCAGTTCGCGTTCGGCGGTCAGAACCGAGGCGTCATAGGGCGACAGGCCCGCCGCAACGAAGCGGGCGCGCTTTTCGTCGGGCAATTCCGGCAGGGTTTTCTCGATTGCCGCAACCCAGGCGACGTCCAGTTCCAGCGGCAACAGGTCCGGATCGGGGAAATAGCGGTAATCATGCGCCTCTTCCTTGGAGCGCATGGAGCGGGTCTCGTTCAATTTGCTGTCGAACAGGCGGGTTTCCTGCTTGATGGCGCCACCGCCCTCGATGATCTCGACCTGACGGCGGGCTTCATATTCCACCGCCAGCGCGACGAAGCGCATGGAATTGACGTTCTTGATCTCGCAGCGCGTCCCCAGCGGGGCGCCAGGCTTCCTGACCGAGACATTGACGTCGGCCCGCATCGAGCCTTCGTCCATATTGCCGTCGCAGGTGCCCAGATAGCGGACAATGGCGCGCAGTTTTTTCAGGAAAGCCGCGGCTTCTTCCGATGAGCGCATGTCCGGCCTTGTGACGATTTCCATCAGGGCGATGCCGGAACGGTTGAGGTCGACATAGGAACTGTCGGGATTCTGGTCATGCAGGCTCTTGCCGGCATCCTGTTCCAGATGCAGGCGTTCGATGCCGACCCGGACGCTGCTGCCATCCTTGAGGTCGATAAACACCTCGCCCTCGCCGACAATCGGGTTCTTGTACTGGCTGATCTGATAGCCTTGGGGCAGGTCGGGATAGAAGTAGTTCTTGCGGTCGAAAATGCTGGAGAGATTGATTTTCGCCTTCAGCCCCAGTCCGGTGCGGACGGCCTGCTCGACGCATTTTTCATTGATCACCGGCAGCATGCCGGGCATTCCGGCATCCACGAAGCTGACCTGGGCATTGGGCTCGGCGCCGAATTCGGTCGAGGCGCCGGAAAACAGCTTGGATTTCGACAGCACCTGGGCATGGACTTCCAGTCCGATGACGATTTCCCATTCGCCGGTCTGTCCCTTGATGAATTTGTTGGGAACTGGCGCGTTCATGCCGCCCTCCACCAGTTGGCGGGCTTGTGGGCAAAGCCGGCGGCCTGCTCGATGGCCAGGCCGGCCCGCAGCACGGTGGCTTCGTCAAAGGCCTTGCCGATCAGCTGCAGGCCCAGCGGCAGGCCGGTTTCGGTCAGGCCCGCCGGCACGGCAAGGCCGGGCAGCCCGGCCAAGTTGACGGTGACGGTGAAGACGTCGTTGAGATACATGGCGACGGGATCGTCGCTCTTGTCGCCCACCGCGAAGGCGGGACCCGGCGTGGCGGGCGTGAGCAGCACATCGCATTTCCTGTAGGCTTCGGTGAAATCGCGGGCGATCAGAGTGCGCAGTTTCTGGGCGCGGGCGTAATAGGCATCGTAATAGCCCGCCGACAGCACATAGGTGCCGATCAGGATGCGTCGCTGCACCTCGGCGCCGAAGCCCTCGGCGCGGCTTTTCTCATACAGATCGGTGATGTCGCGGGCGGATTTGGCCCGGTGGCCGAAACGTACGCCGTCATAGCGCGCCAGGTTGGACGAGCATTCCGCCGGGGCGACGATGTAATAGGTCGGCAGGGCATATTTGGTGTGGGGCAGCGAGACTTCGACGATCTCCGCGCCCTGGGCCTTCAGCCAGTCCGCGCCCTTGTCCCACAGCGCCGCGATTTCCGGCGGGGCGCCGTCCATGCGGTATTCCTTCGGAATGCCGACCTTCAGGCCCTTGATGCCGCCTTCCAGCAGCTTTTCATAATCGGGCACCGGCACATCCATGCTGGTGGAATCTTTTGCGTCCACGCTGGCCATGCTGCCCAGGAGGATGGCGGCGTCACGCACCGTCTTGGTCATGGGCCCGGCCTGGTCCAGCGACGAGGCGAAAGCAACGATGCCCCAGCGCGAGCAGCGGCCATAGGTGGGTTTCAGGCCGACCGTGCCGGTGACGGCGGCGGGCTGGCGGATCGAGCCGCCGGTGTCGGTGCCGGTGGCGGCCAGGCAAAGATCGGCGGCGACGGCGCAGGAAGAACCGCCCGAGGAACCGCCGGGCACCAGATTGGCGTTGGAATTTTTCGCCCGCCAGGGATTGAACACCGGGCCATGGGCGGATGTTTCATTGGAAGAGCCCATGGCGAATTCATCCATGTTGGTCTTGCCCAGCATCACTGCGCCGGCGTTCCACAGATTCTGCGTCACGGTGGATTCGTAAGGCGGCACGAAATTGCCCAGGATCCGGCTGCCCGCCGTGGTCCGCACGCCCTTGGTGCAGAACAGATCCTTGATCGCCAGCGGCAGGCCTTCCAGCGCCCCGCCCTCACCCTTGGCCAATCGCGCATCGGAGGCGGCGGCCATCGCCAGCGCTTTTTCCGGCGTCTCGGTGACGAAAGCGTTGAGGGGACGGCCCTGTTCCACCGCAGCGATGAACGACTGGGTCAGCTCTTTGGAAGAAATTTTCCTGGCCTTGAGCGCGTCGCGCGCCTTGGCAAGCGTGAATGCGGTGGACATGGTTATTCCACCACCTTGGGCACTACAAAGAAGGTGCCTTCATGCTCGGGCGCGTTCGCCATCAGGGCATCGGCATTGCCGCCGTCGGTCACCGCATCCGGCCGCCATTTGAGTTTCTGGGCGATCACGGATGTCATGGCGGGGACGCCCTCGACATTCACCTCACCCAGCATCTCCACCCAGTTGAAGATTCCGTTCAGGGCATCGGCCATCGGCGCCAGATTTTCCTCGGGCACGGCAAGACGGGCCAGTTTGGCGATGCGGCGCACGGTGTCCTTGTCAACGGACATGGAAGGCTTCCTGCTTTGTAAGAAAGGCGCGAACTTGCTAGCAATCAGGGGCGGCACTGGCAAGGAAAAGGGCGGGAATTTCATGGCGGTGACCGACATAGCCGCCTTGTCGCTTGAACCGGGTCTGCGCCTGCTGGGGCTGGACCTGGGGGAAAAGACCATTGGCCTGGCCCTGTCGGACCGGCTTCTGACCGTGGCCACCCCGATGCAGACCCTGAAACGGGGCAAATTCGCCGCCGATGCCGCCCGGCTGGACATTATAATAAGTGAGCAGGGGGTCGGCGGGCTGGTGGTGGGGCTGCCGCTCAACATGGACGGTTCCGACGGCCCATCGGCCCAGTCGGCCCGGGCTTTCGGCCGCAACTGGGTGAACCACAGCCCCCTGCCCCTCGTATTCCAGGATGAGCGGCTTTCCACCAGCGCGGTGACCCGCACCCTGATCGAGGCCGATGCCTCGCGAAAGAAGCGCGGCGAAGTGGTGGACAAGATGGCGGCGGCTTACATCCTGCAAATCGCTCTCGACCGGATGCGGCGATGAGGGATGACGCCTCACCGGCGCGCTTCCGCTGGCTGCCGCCAGGATTGCGGCCGCCGGTGGCGATGGTGTGGCGGCAGGAACGCGTCTTCCTGCTGGTGGGGTCGGCGGCGCTGTTTGCCGGTTTCGACCAGAATATTTTCGGCCTGGCCATTCCCCAGATCCAGGCCAGCCTTGCCATTCCGGAAAACATGGTGGGCGTGACGGTCGCCTATTTCCGGCTGGCCACGATTGTCGCGCTGCTGCTGGCGGCGTCCGCCGACCTGGTGGGACGGCGGCGATTGTTGTTGTTCACGCTCCTGGGCCAGGCGGTTTTCACCCTGCTGACCGCCGCGACCACCACCTATGTCACCTTTGTCTGGGCGCAGCTTCTGACCCGCGTCTTCGGCTATGCCGAGGAGATGCTGTGCTTTGTCGTCATCGCCGAGGAAGTGTCGGCGGGGGCGCGCGGCTGGGCCAACGGCACCGTCAGCGCCATGGACTATACCGGCGCGGGGCTGGCCTCGCTGGTGTTTGCGGCGGTGAATTTTCTGCCCTATGGCTGGCGGGCGATCTACGTGATCGGGGCGGCGCCGTTGTTCTTTGTCGCCTATCTGCGCCGCAGGCTGCCGGAGACGCAGCGTTTTGCGGCGCAGGAGGGCTTGCAGAATTTTTCCTCGCGCAGCGCGGCCGGCCTGGCGCTGCTGCGCGATATGGCGCGGCAATATCCCGGCCGCATCATCACCATCGTGACCGCCGCCGCCGCCTTCGGTTTTGCGGTTGCGCCCGCCAGCGTGCTGTCATCCAAATACCTACAGAGCGTCTTTCATTATACGCCGGGCCAGGAGACGGCACTGTTCATTCCCGGCGGCTTCGCCGGATTGGCGCTGGCGATATTGGCCGGGCGATTGTCCGACCGTGTCGGCCGCAGGCCCATGGCCATCGCCAGCATCGCCGGCATCGGCTTTTATCTTTTCTACAGCGGCGTGGCGGCGATGTGGATGCCGCTGCTGTGGGTGCTGTCCTTTTTCGGATTTTTCTCCGGCGACGCGATGATCGCCGGTTTCGCCCTGGAGATCGTGCCCACCCATTACCGCGCCACCGTGTCGGGGCTGCGCTATGTGGTGGAGATCGGCATGGGGGCGGTGAGCCTGACGCTGGAAGGGCGGCTGTTCGACCATTTCCACGGTCATGGCCCGGCGATCCAGGCGCTTCTTTGCACCATTCCGGTCACCCTGGTCGCCATTCTGTTCCTGCCCGAACCGGCGGGCAAAACGCTGGAAGAAATGGCTGCTTAACCCAGTACGCAATGCCGGCTTGCCGGACACCGATTAGCTGTCTATAAGGCCCACTTTAATGACATCCGCGACGCTAGAACCGATCCTGAAATCAAGCCATCTGCTTGGGATCGAAGGACTTTGTGCGTCCGAAGTTACCGCCTTGCTCGACCTGGCCGAGACTTATGTCGCGCTCAACCGCGGTGGCGAGAAAAAGACCGCCCTGCTGAAGGGCCGCACCCTGATCAACCTGTTCTTCGAGGCCTCCACCCGGACGCAGAGCTCGTTCGAGCTGGCGGGCAAGCGGATGGGCGCCGATGTGCTGAACATGAGCGTCAAGACGTCATCGGTCTCCAAGGGCGAGACGCTGATTGACACGGCCAGCACGCTGAACGCCATGCGGCCCGACATTCTGGTGGTGCGCCACCATGACAGCGGCGCCGCCGAGCTTCTGTCCCGCAAGCTGGACTGCAGCGTCGTCAATGCCGGGGACGGCAGCCACGAGCATCCCACCCAGGCCCTGCTCGACGCCCTGACCATCCGGCGGCGGCTTGGCGGTTTTGAAAATCTCACCGTGGCGATCTGCGGCGACATCCTGCATTCGCGGGTGGCGCGCTCCAATATCCGGCTCCTGTCGCTGATGGGCGCGCGGGTGCGGCTGGTGGCGCCCGCCACGCTGTTGCCGTGCGACGCCGCGCGGTTCGGGGTGGAGATCTTCACTGACATGAAGGCGGGGCTGGCGGGCGTGGACATTGTGATGATGCTGCGGCTGCAGCTGGAGCGCATGACCGGCGCCTTTGTGCCCTCGTCGCGCGAATATTTCCGCTTCTATGGCCTGGACCGCGAGAAGCTGGGCTATGCAAGGCCGAGCGCGCTGGTGATGCATCCCGGCCCGATGAACCGCGGCGTCGAAATAGCGTCGGACATTGCCGACGATCTGGATGTGAGCCTGATTTCCGAACAGGTCGAAATGGGCGTGGCCATCCGCATGGCGGTGCTGGATGCGCTGGCAAGGGGGATGGCATGAACGGCCATCTTGGAAAAACCGGCCGCATCGCCTTCCGCAATGCGCGGCTGATTGATCCGGCATCGGGGCTGGATGCCAAGGGCGGCTTGCTGGTTGAGAATGGCAAGATCGCCGATATCGGGCCGCGCCTGTTCAACGACGCCGACAAGAATGATCCCGAGATCATTGACTGCCGCGGCCTGATCCTGGCGCCGGGTTTGATTGACTGCCGGGTGTTCACCGGTGAGCCCGGCAGCGAACATCGCGAAAGCCTGCAATCGGCCAGCGAAGCGGCGGCGGCGGGCGGCGTCACCACCATCGTCACCATGCCCAACACCGATCCGGTGATCGACGAACCGTCGCTGGTGGATTTCATCAAGCGCCGCGCCGCCGCTACCGCCAAGGTGCGCGTGGCGCCGATGGCGGCGCTGACGCACAGGCTGGCGGGCGAAACCATGACCGAGATTGGCCTTTTGATGGAAGCCGGCGCGGTGGCCTTCACCGACGGCGACCGCACCGTGGCCAATGCGCGGGTGATGCGCCGCGCACTTTCCTATGCCGCCACTTTCGGTGCGCTGGTGGTCGGCCATGCCGAAGATCCGGATTTGAGCGACGGCACCGCCATGACGGAGGGCGAATTCGCCACGCGGCTGGGATTGCCCGCTGCTCCGGCTCTGGCGGAAGCGATCATTGTCGAGCGCGACATCCGCCTGGTGGAATTGACCGGGGCGCGTTATCACTTCGGCCAGATTTCCACCCGTGCGGCGTTGGAATCGATTGCCAGCGCCAAGGCGCGCGGGCTGCCGATCACTTGCGGCGTGGCGGCGCATCATCTGATGCTCAATGAGCTGGATGTCGGATCCTATTACACCTTCCGCAAGGTCAAGCCGCCGCTGCGCTCCGAAGCAGACCGCGCCGCCATGGTGGAAGGCGTCGCCAACGGCGTGATTGACGTGATCGTTTCCAGCCACGAGCCGCAGGGCGCCGACACCAAGCGCCAGCCCTTCGCCGCTGCCGCCTTCGGCAGCGTGGGCCTGGAGACGCTGCTGCCAGCCGCGCTCAGCCTGCATCACGACGGCGATGTCAGCATCAGCCATATCCTGAAGGCGCTGACCTCGGCGCCTGCCCGCATCATGGGACTGAATGCCGGAACACTGGCCAGGGGGGCGCAAGCCGACCTGGTGCTGCTGGATGCCGGCGAGCCCTTTGTGCTGGACGAGCGCGAGCTTCATTCGCGGGCGCACAATACCGCCTTTGAAGGCCGCAAATTCCAGGGCCGGGCGCAGATGACATTTGTCGGCGGGACTTGCGTCTTCGCCCGATAGATTTCGGCCCTAAAGCCTGTCATCTTTCGCGGCCATGAGTGCCCCCTTGCCGGTTACCGCCGCGCTTGCCGCCTTGGCGCTGGGCTATTTGCTCGGCGCGATTCCGTTTGGGCTTTTGTTCGCCTGGCTGTCGGGGGCGGGCGATGTGCGCAAGATCGGCTCGGGCAATATCGGCGCCACCAATGTGCTGCGCACCGGCAAAAAGTGGGCGGCGGCGGCGACGTTGTTGTGTGATGGCGCCAAGGGCGCAGCAGCGGTGCTGATCGCGCGGCATTTCCTGGCGCCCGGCGCAGAAATTTTCGCGGCGCTGGCGGCGGTGTTGGGGCATCTGTTTCCGCTGTGGCTTGGGTTCAAGGGCGGCAAGGGTGTCGCCACTTATCTGGGCATTGCCTTCGCCCTGTTCTGGCCGGTGGGATTGCTGGTGGCAGCGACATGGCTGGCCGTGGCGTTTGTCTGGCGCGTCTCGTCGCTATCGGCGCTGCTCGCGATTGCCCTTTCGCCGGTCTATTTCTTCGCCTTCGGCCAACGCGATTATGTTCCGCTGGCGGTGCTGCTGGCGGCGTTGATCATCTTCATGCACCGGGAAAATATCCGCCGGCTGCTGGCCGGCGAGGAACCGCGCATCGGATCCAAGAAGAACGGGGCGGGCGGTGCGGGCGCTTGACGACCGGGAGCGCCGCGACTGGCTGCGGCTGGCGCGCACCGAGCATGTCGGCCCGGTTACTTTCGCCAGCCTGATCGCCCGCTTCGGCAGCGCCGGCGCGGCGCTTGCGGAATTGCCGCGCCTGGCGGCGCGCGGCGGGGGCAAGAATTTCATCCTGCCGCCGGTAGCGGACAGTGCGCGCGAGATTGAGGCGCTTGCAAAACTGGGCGGACGGCTGATCGCCGCCTGCGAGCCGGACTTTCCGCAAGGTCTGGCGGCGCTGGAACCGCCGCCGCCCATGATTGCCGTGCTGGGCAATGGCCATCTTCTGAAACGCGACATGGTGGCGATTGTCGGGGCGCGCAACGCCTCGGCGCTGGCGCGCAAATTCGCCTTCGTGATGGCGCAGGAATTGGCGGCGGCAAATCTTGCCATCGCGTCCGGCATGGCGCGCGGCATTGATGCCGCGGCGCATGAATGCGCGCTCGGCACCGGCACGGTCGCGGTACTGGCGGGCGGGGTGGATGTGGTCTATCCGCCGGAGAACCAGAAACTCTATGACGCCATCCGCGAGCAGGGCGCCATCATTTCGGAAATGCGGCTGGGCGAACAGCCCCAGGCGCGTCACTTCCCCCGCCGCAACCGGCTGATCTCCGGCCTGGCGCGGGGGCTGGTGGTGGTGGAAGCGGCGGAGCGTTCCGGCTCCCTCATCACGGCGCAATATGCGCTGGAACAGGGGCGCGAGATTTTCGCCGTGCCGGGCTCGCCGCTGGATCCGCGCGCCAGGGGCGCCAACCGGTTGATCCGCGAAGGCGCCACATTGACTGAAAGCGCCGAGGATGTGCTGGCCTTGCTGGGACCGATATTGGGCGAAGAGTTCCGCGATCCCGAGGGCGCAGGCCCGAATATCCAGCCCGATGCGGCGGCGCTGGAAGCCGAAGCGGACCGGGTGCGCCGGGCGGTCGAGGAAGCGTTGGGCCCTGCCCCGGTCCATGCCGATGAGCTGATTCGCCTGACCGGCGCCCCCGCTTCGGCGGTCCTGACCGGCTGCTGGAGCTGGAATTGGCCGGGCGTTGCCGCCGGCACCCGGGAAATCTGGTGTCCTGGGCCTGAAACCAGGGTTTCCGAGCAAAATCATGCCTTTTATAAACAACCTATGGTTTAGTAATTGCCTGTAAGTGGAATTATTTCAACCATTGGTTATATCCACATGACCCACCCAGCGTTGACAGGCGCGTTCGGCTTCTATCAGTGTCCCGCGCCGGAAAAACCCCGTTTTCCAGCCGGACCTTGTCGCAGGACCTCCGTGACCCCAGATAAGCCCCCGAAAACCCAAGGTAATTTAAAGCCGGCATGAACGTCCTCGTCGTCGAATCCCCCGCCAAAGCCAAGACCATCAATAAGTATCTCGGCTCCGGCTACAAAGTGCTGGCCAGCTTCGGCCATATCCGCGACCTGCCCTCCAAGGACGGGTCGGTGAAGCCGGATGACGACTTTTCCATGGTGTGGGAAGTGGATGCCCGCGCCCAGTCCAAGATGAAGGACATCGCCAGCGCGGTGAAAGGCGCCGACAAGCTGATCCTGGCCACCGACCCGGACCGCGAAGGCGAAGCCATCAGCTGGCACATCCTGCAAGTGCTGCGCGACAAGCACGCCCTGGGCAAGATGCCGGTGGAGCGGGTGGTGTTCAATGCCGTCACCAAATCGGCGATCCTGGACGCCATTGCCCATCCCCGGCAGATCAACCAGGAACTGGTGGACGCCTATCTCGCGCGCCGCGCCCTGGACTATCTGGTCGGCTTTACCCTGTCGCCGGTGCTTTGGCGCAAACTGCCGGGCGCGCGTTCGGCGGGCCGGGTGCAATCCGTGGCGCTGCGGCTGGTGGTCGAGCGCGAAACGGAAATCGAGGCATTCAAGGCCCAGGAATATTGGAGCATCGATACCGAGGTGGAAACCGTCGCGGGCAGTTTCCCGACACGGCTGATCCAGCTGGACGGCAAGAAGCTGGAAAAATTGTCGCTGACCAACGAGGCCGACGCCGCCAAGGCGGTGGAGGCGATCAAGGCGCAGAAATTCACCATCGGCAGCGTCGAGGCCAAGCCGGTCAAACGCAATCCGTCGCCGCCCTTCATTACCTCGACCCTGCAGCAGGAAGCCTCGCGCAAGCTGGGCTTCAACGCCAAGCGCACCATGCAGGTGGCGCAGGGACTGTATGAAGGCGTGGAAATCGGCGGCGAGACCACCGGCCTGATCACCTATATGCGTACCGACGGCATCATCATGGTGCCGGAAGCCATTGCCGAGGCGCGCCAGGTGATCGGCGAGAAATACGGCGCCCGCTATGTGCCGTCTTCGGCCCGCGTCTATACCAGCAAGGCCAAGAACGCGCAGGAAGCCCATGAAGCGGTGCGTCCCACCAGCTTTGCGCGCACGCCGGAAGAAGTGGCAAAGTATCTCGATGCCGATGCCGCCAGGCTTTACGAGCTGGTCTGGAAGCGCGCCGTCGCCAGCCAGATGGAGTCCGCCGAACAGGAACGCACCACGGTGGACGTGATTTCCGCCGACCGGAAGATCACCCTGCGCGCCACCGGCACCGTCACGTTGTTCGACGGCTTTCTCACTTTGTATCTGGAAGGAGAGGACGACAGCGCCGACGAAGAAGGCTCCAAGCTGCCCAAGGTTGCGGCGGGTGACGCGGCCAAGGCGCAGAACGTCAACTCGGCGCAGCATTTCACCGAGCCGCCGCCGCGCTATTCCGAAGCCAGCCTGGTCAAGAAGCTTGAAGAGCTGGGCATCGGCCGGCCTTCGACCTATGCCACCATCCTGTCCACCCTGCGCGACCGCGCCTATGTGCGGCAGGATCGCGGGCGCTTCTATCCCGAGGACAAGGGAAGGCTGGTCACCACCTTCCTGCAGAGCTTCTTCAAGCGCTATGTCGAGTATGACTTCACCGCCGACCTGGAAGAGCAGCTCGACAAGGTTTCGGCCGGCGAACTGGACTACAAGCAGCTGCTGCGCGATTTCTGGACCGGATTTTCGGAAGCCGTTGGCGGCACCAAGGATCTCAAGATCCGCCAGGTGATCGACGAACTGGATTCCGTCCTGGGCTCCTACATCTTTCCGGCGGGCGAACCCGGCATTGATCCGCGCAAATGCCCGTCCTGCGAAAATGGCAGCCTGAATCTGAAGCTGGGCCGCTTCGGCGCCTTTGTCGGCTGCAGCAATTATCCGGAATGCAAATTCACCCGCCAGATCGGCGCCAAGCCGGGCGAAGGCGATGCCGGCCCGCGCGAGCTGGGACTGTTCCCCGGCACCGAGACCATGGTGACTCTGCGCTCGGGCCGCTTCGGTCCTTATGTGCAGCTGGGCGAAGACAAGAAGCCCAAGCGCAGCGGCTTGCCCAAGGGCACCGATCCCGCCGATGTGGACATGGACATGGCAGTAAGGCTTCTGTCACTGCCGCGCGAAGTGGGCGCCCATCCCGAAGACGGCAAGATGATCACGGCGAATTTCGGCCGCTTCGGGCCCTATGTCGCCCATGACGGCAAGTATGCCTCGCTGGAAACGCCCGAGGATGTTTTCAATATCGGTCTCAACCATGCCGTCACCATCCTGGCCGAGAAAAAGGCCAAGGGCGGACGGCGCGGGCCGGAAGTCCTGAAGGAACTGGGCGCCGGCGCCGATGGCGTGGCGATCAGGGTGCTGAAGGGCCGTTATGGTCCCTATGTCAGCGATGGCGACACCAATGCCACCATTCCCGAAGTCAGCGATCCTCTGGCGGTGACGCTGGAGCAGGCGCAGGCGCTTCTGGCCGAGCGCATCGCCAAGGGCGGCGGCAAGAAAAAGAAAAGGAAAGCGGCGGCGAAGCCGGCCGCCAAGCCCAAGGCCGAGACCACGGCCGAGAAGCCGCAAAAGAAGGCTGCCGCCAAGAAAAAAGCCGCGCCCGCCAAGAAGGCCGCGCCCAAGAAAAAACCGGAGCCGGTGGCGGGCGAATAGTTGGCGCGCAAGACAACAACAAACGCCCCCAAGCTCGACAAAGACCGGTTGCTCGCCCTGCTCGCCGCCAATCCCGGCGCCACCAAGCGCGACCTGGCGCATCTGAGCGGCCTCAAGGGTTCCGATCGCATCCTGCTGAAGCGCCTGCTCAAGGAACTTGAGGTTGAAGGCGTCATCGCCGGCAAGCCGAAAAAAGGCTTCACCAGGCAGGGCGAATTGCCCGAAGTCAGCATGCTGGAAATCACCGGCGTGGATGGCGATGGCGAGTTGCTCGCGCACCCGCTGAACTGGGAGGCGGACGACGCGCCGCCGGTGATCTATGTCATCCCGCCCAAGGAAGGCAATGCGCTGGGGCCGGGTTCGAGGCTGCTGGCACGGCTGGAAAAGCGCGGCGTCACGTATGAAGCCCGCATGATCCGGCGGCTGGAAAACGAAGCGGGGCCGGAGCGCATCCTGGGCGTGCTGCGCGAGGGTCCCCACGGCTTTCGCGTCATGCCGGTGGAGCGCAAGGCGCGCGGCGAATATGCCCTGGAAAAGCGCGATGCGAACGGCGCCAGGAACAATGAACTGGTGCTTTGCGAGCTGGTCGGGAAGCGGGTCGCCGGTTTTCCAAAGGTTCGCGTGGTCGAGCGCATCGGCAGCATGGATTCGCCCCGCACCATCAGCCTGATTGCCATTCATTCGCATGGCATTCCCACCGTATTTCCGCAGGACGTGATTGACGAGGCCAAGGCGGCGGGGCCGATCGAGCCGCAAGGCCGGACCGATTTGCGCGCCATCCCGCTGCTGACGATCGATCCGGAAGATGCCCGCGATCACGACGATGCGGTGTGGGCGGGGCCGGACGAGGATGAAGGAAACAAGGGCGGCCATGTCGTGCTGGTCGCCATTGCCGATGTCGCCCACTATGTCACGCCGGGCTCGGCCCTGGACAAGGAAGCCCTGAAGCGCGGCAACAGCGCCTATTTCCCCGACCGCGTCGTGCCGATGCTGCCGGAGGAATTGTCCGCCGATCTCTGCTCGCTGAAGGAAGGCGTGGACCGGCCCTGCCTGGCCGTGCGCATTGTGTTCGACGCGCATGGCCGCAAGCAGTCTCACAAGTTCATGCGCGGCATCATGCGTTCGGCGGCCCGGCTGACCTACGCCAAGGCGCAGAAAGCGTTCGACGGCCACCCCGACGCCGAGATGAATGCGGTGGCAAAGAAGACCCTGGCCGATCTGTGGACGGCCTACCGGACGCTGACCATCGCGCGGGAAAAGCGCAGCCCCCTGGATCTGGACCTGCCGGAACGGCGCATCGTGCTGGGCGCCGACGGCAAGGTCGCCTCCATCGCCTATCGCGAACGGCTGGAATCGATGAAATTGATCGAGGAATGCATGGTGCTGGCCAATGTAGCCGCCGCCGAGGCGCTGGAACAGGCGCGCACGCCCCTGATCTACCGCATCCATGACACGCCGTCGAAGGAAAAGCTGTTCGCCTTTTCCGATTTTCTCCGTACCCTGAATATCAACTTCGCCAAGGGCCAGGTGGTGCAGCCCGGCACCTTCAACCGCATCCTGGCCGGGGCCAAGGGCACGGTGCATGAGGCGGTGATGAATGACGTGGTGCTGCGCAGCCAGGCGCAGGCGATCTATGACGCCGCCAATATCGGCCATTTCGGATTGAACCTGGCCAAGTATGCCCATTTCACCTCGCCCATCCGGCGCTATGCCGACCTGATTGTGCATCGTGCGCTGATCCGCGGCCTTGGGCTTGGCGGCGGCGGCGGCTTGACGGACCGCGAGATCAAGCAGCTGCCGGAGATCGCAGCAAGCATCTCCATGACCGAGCGGCGCGCCATGGCGGCCGAACGCGATTCCACCGACCGCTATGTCGCCGCCTATATGGAGGCGCATGTCGGCGCCACTTTCGAGGCGCGCATTACCGGGGTGATCAAGTTCGGGCTGTTCGTGCGCTTGAAAGAGTCGGGCGCAGAAGGGCTGCTGCCGGCCCGCTCGCTTGGCGCGGAATATTTCCGCCATGACGAGCGCCGCCAGGCGATGATCGGAGAACGCAGCGGCACGAGTTACGGCCTGGGCGACACCATCCAGGTCAAGCTGATGGAAGCCGCCCCGGTCACCGGAGGCTTGCGCTTCGAACTGGCCGAGGGCGGCGCGCCGCAGCGTTCGCACCGTTCCGGCAAGCCCGGCGGGGGCAGGCCAGGCCAGCGATTCAAGGCAAAAAAGCGATAAATTTCAGCTGCTTGCCTGGTTCTGCTTGACAGAAAGAGGCGGCTGCTTCATTACCCCGCCTCCCGACCCGTGTTTTTGGAGCCCGCTATGGCCAAGCCGACCACCGCCAAAATTCGCCTCAACAGCGAAGCCAAGACGGGCTTTTTCTATGTGACGCGGAAGAATACCCGCACCATGACCGAGAAATTCTCGATCAAGAAATACGATCCGGTCCTGCGCAAGCATGTCGAATTCAAGGAAGGCAAGATCAAGTAAGCTCCTCGCTTTCTTGAATCTGCTGTCCTAGCCTTGGCGCGCATGCAGCGCGCCCTCACCCGGCTTTCCAATGAAACTTTCGACCTGCTGATCATCGGCGGCGGCGCCACCGGCTGTTTCACCGCCCGCGATGCGGCGATGCGCGGGCTGAAAGTGGCGCTGGTCGAGGCGCGCGATTTCGCCGCCGCGACCTCCGCCCACAATTCCAAGCTGGCGCATGGCGGTCTGCGCTATCTGCGCAACCTGGAAATAGGGCTGGTGCGCGAGAGCCTGCGCGAACGGCGCAACCTGCAACACATCGCCCCGCATCTGCTGAGGCCCCTGCCCTTCCTGGTTCCGGTCTATAACGGCATCGGCGAAAGACTGACGCTGAGCGCCGGCCTGATGCTTTACGATCTTCTGTCCCTGGACAGAAACCGGGGAACGGAGCCGGCGCAGAAAATGCCGGGACATTATTTCCTGCCGCGCAGGCCGGCATTGGCGCGCGAGCCGGTGCTGGAAGGCCCCGGCTTTTCAGGCGCCTTCGAATATCACGATGCGCAGATGTATGCGCCCGAACGGATTGCGCTGGAATGCCTGCTGGATGCGCAGGACCATGGCGCCGCCATCGCCAATCATTTGGCGGCGGACAAGCTGCTGATGCAGGGCAAGCGCGTCGTCGGCTGCAGCGTGCGCGATGCGATGGGTGACGCAGTTTTCGACATTCGGGCCAAGGCGACGCTGGTGGCGGCGGGACCATGGGCGGATCTGTTCCTGGAACATGCCACGGGGCGGCCGGCCCAGCACAAGTTGCTGCGCTCCAAGGGCATTCACCTGCTGCTGCCGGAAGTCAGCCATTCGGCACTGACGGTGGAAGCGGGCAACGGACATTTCTTCGTCCTGCCCTGGCGCGGCCATACGCTTTTGGGCACCACCGACACCGAGTTTCGCGGCGACCCCGCCAGCGTGGCGGTGAGCGAAGGCGATATCGGCGAATTCCTGGCGCTGGTGAACCGCTATCTGCCGGCGGCAAAGCTGACGCGGGCGCAGGTGCAGTTTTTCTATGCGGGCCTGCGGCCGCTGGTGGATGACGGCTCGGGTGAGACTTACAACGCCAGCCGCCGCTCCGAACTGGTGGATCATGGCCTCGATGACGGCGTGGATGGGCTGTTTTCCGCGCTGGGCGGCAAATGGACCACCTCGCGCAACCTGGCTGAGACCATTACCGACGCGGTGATCCAGCGGCTGGCCGTCACAGCCAAGCCTTGCGCCACCGCCGCAACAACGCTGCCGGGCGGGCGCTTCGAAAATTTCGAGGCACTGGTGAAGACGTTCGAGAAACGCTGGCGCGGCCTGACCGGCCTGCGGCACCTGACCCACATGTTCGGCGCGCGGCTGCCGCTGCTGCTGGATGACGCGCGCATGGAAGACCTGGAGCCGCTGGGGGAAAGCGGCGATACGCTGGCGCAGGTGACCCACGCCGTGCGGCACGAAATGGCGCTGACCCTGGAAGATGTGGTGATGCGGCGCACCTGCCTGGGCCAGTTCGGGCCCGCGCGCAACCTGGCCAAGGTCGCGGACACCATGGGCGCCCTGCTGGGATGGGATGAGCAGCGCCGCTGGCGCGAGATGGACAGCCTGGCGCCTCTCTATCAGACGCGAGAGGCGGCATGACGGCATTCGTGGTGGTGAATCCGACATCCGGCAATGGCGGCACCGGGCACGACTGGCCCAAGATCCGCGCCGGTCTGGAATTGCTGTTTCCCCTGATGACGGTCAGCGAAAGCCACGCCCGCGGCGAAGCCGCAAAGCTGGTGCGGGCGGCGCTGAAGGAGGGTCATCTGGACATTATCACGGTGGGCGGCGACGGCACCATCAACGAGGCCATCAACGGCTTTTTCGAGAATGGCGCGGCGGTGTCGCCCGATGCGGTGTTCGGATTTGTCTCGTCCGGCAGCGGCGGCGATTTCCGCCGCACCTTCGGCATCGGCAGCGGCTATGAGGCGGCCATTGCGCGCCTGAAACAATCGCGCATCCGCCGCCTGGATGTGGGGCGGGTGGCGTGTCTTTCGCCCAAGGGCGAGCCCGTCAGCCGCTATTTCGTCAATGTCGCATCCTTCGGATTTTCCGGGCAGCTGGTGGCGCGCATCAATCGTGCCCGCATTGCCAGACTGTTCGGCGGCGGATTCGCCCGCGCCTTCCATGCGCTGGCGGCGCTGATCGGCTGGCGGCCGCAGCGGGTGCGGCTGATTACCAATGCCGGCTATGACGAGATCGCCGGCATCGCCAATGTCGCGGTGGCCAATGGCCGCTGGTTCGGCGGCGGCCTGCGCATCGCGCCCCAGGCTGAGCCGGGCGACGGCCTGTTCGACATCGTGGTGATGGGCGGCACGCCGCGGCGGCATATCCTGCGGGCGCTGAAAAAGGTCCGCTCCGGCGCGCATCTGTCCGAGCCGGGCGTGCGGCTGGTGCGCGCCTCCCGCCTGATGGCGGCCCCGACCGTGGACACGCATGGCGCGGTGACGGTGGAGACGGACGGAGAAAGCGCCGGCCTGCTGCCCGCGACATTTGAGATATTGCCGTCGGCAATCAACTTGCGCTGCTGAAAAAATCAGGCCTGGTCCAGCGCCTCGGCCACGGCCTCGGCGGCCCTGGCCATCGCCTCATGCGCCTGGGGCAGCACGCTTTGCAGATAGATGAAGCAATGCACCATGTCGGTGTAATCGGCGACGGTGGTCTTGACGCCTGCCGCTTTCAGTTTCTCGGCATAGGCCAGGCCTTCATCGTGCAAGGGGTCGTAACCGCCCAGCATGATATAGGCGGGCGGCAGGCCGGAAAAATCGCGTGCCAGCAGCGGCGAGACCCTGGGCGACAACCGGTCGGCATCGGCGGGCAACACCTGGCTGTAGAACCATTCGATGGTCTGTTTTTCCATCAGATAACCCACGGCATACCGGTTCATTGAGCCGGTGTCGGTGGTGAATTCGGTGCCGGGGAACAGCAGCAGCTGGAAGGCCAGCTTCAGCCCGCCTTGCGCCTTCACCGCTTGGGTGACGCAGGCGGCCAGATGGCCGCCTGCGGAATCGCCGCCGATGGCGATGCGGCCGGCATCGATCCCGTAGGAAGAGGCATTCTCGGATATCCATCGGGTGGCGGCGATGGCATCGTCGAGCGGCGCCGGCCATTTGTTTTCCGGCGCCAGGCGATAATCCACCGCCACCACGATAAAGCCGCCCTCATGGGCGATCAGGCGGCAAAGCCCGTCATGGGTGTCGAGATCGCCCACCACAAAACCGCCGCCATGGAAAAACACCATGGCCGGCAGCGACTCGCCGCCCGCCGCGATGGGGGCGTAAACGCGGGCGCGAATGTCACCCGCCGGACCGGGAATGGTGATGTTCTGGATCTTGCCCACCGGCACATCGTGCGGCCCCATCATCTGCATCATCTGCGAGAAGCCCTGTCGGCTCATGGAGAGCGGCATGTCCCACATTTTCGGGCGCGGCATCGCCGACGCCTGATCGAGAAAGGCTTTCACCTGCGGATCGAGGGGCATGAGAGTCCTTTGGGTGCGGCCCTACGCTAACGCATTTGGGCACGCGCCGGACATGCGAAGTTGCAGGAAATCGCGCTTGTTTCGGCTAGTGAATCGTGATCGCCGCACCAGGCTGGATGCGTTTGCTGGCGATATCGCCCAGCATCACCAGCAGAAGGAACCAGAAATAGGCCCGGTCGCCCTCGCCTTCGGCTTCAAAACAGATCACGGCGCGGTAGGCATAGTCGCTGGCGTTGTCGCCATGCTCTTCGGCAAAATCCGCCGCCAGGCGATACATGTCGCCGGTCGTCAGATGGGTCCTGGTCGCCGCCATGGGCCACGCCTTTTTCGCCAGGACCATTTGAGCATGACAAGATTAGCGAAGGATTAACCCTCGGTCTGGTGGTTTTTCCTCGCTTTTTCAGAGGCTTGCGCGGAACTACACTTCGCCCGCGTGGTTTGCTATATTTCCCGCGCCCGGCGCCGTATTTTTTGGAAATTCACAGTCATGCATGGCAAGAGCGTTCTTCTGATCATCGGCGGCGGCATCGCGGCCTACAAATCCCTGGAACTGATCCGCCGCCTGGCCGAGCTCGGCGTGACGTGCGGCGCCATCCTGACCCGGGCGGGGGCGGAATTCGTCACGCCGCTGTCGGTGTCGGCGCTGACCGGCCAGAAGGTATTCCAGGACCTTTTCAGCCTGACGGACGAATCCGAAATGGGTCATATCGAATTGTCGCGCGCCGCCGACCTGGTGGTGGTGGCGCCGGCCACGGCCGACCTGATGGGCAAGCTGGCGGGCGGGCTGGCCAATGACCTGGCCTCCACCACCCTGCTCGCCACCGACAAGAAGATATTGATGGTGCCCGCGATGAATGTGCGCATGTGGGAAAGCCCGTCGGTGCGGCGCAGCTTCGAGATATTGAAAAAGGACGGCGTGCTGTTTGCCGGGCCCAATGACGGGGAAATGGCCTGTGGTGAGTTCGGCCCCGGCCGCATGGCCGAGCCGCTGGAAATTGTCGCCGCCATCGAGGCCGCGCTGGGCGGCGCCAAATCGCTTGCAAGTCCGCTGGCGGGCGTCCGCGCCCTGGTCACCGCCGGGCCGACACGCGAGCCGGTGGACCCGGTGCGCTTTCTCGCCAATCATTCCTCCGGCAAGCAGGGCTATGCCATTGCCGAGGCGCTGGTGCGGGCGGGCGCGGAGACGACGTTGATATCGGGTCCGGTTTCCATCGCCCCGCCGGATGGGGTCAAGCTGATGCGGGTCACCACGGCCCGCGAAATGCTGGCGGCCTGCGAGGCCAGCCTGCCCGCCGATGTACTGGTAATGGCCGCGGCGGTGGCCGACTGGCGGCCCGACATCGCCGCCAACAGCAAGATCAAGAAAAGCACGGACCGGGTGGTGCCGCTGATCAAACTGGTGGAGAATCCCGACATCCTGGCGACGCTGGCGCATCACGCCAAGCGGCCGCGGCTGGTGATCGGATTTGCCGCCGAGACCGATGATGTGGTGGAAAACGCCATCGCCAAACGGGCGCGCAAGGGCGCAGACTGGATCATCGCCAATGATGTTTCCGCCAACCTGAATGGTGAATCGGTCATGGGCGGCGAACGCAACCGGGTGCATCTGATCAGCGCCGCCGGGCGCGAAGACTGGCCCGAGATGAGCAAGCGCGACGTCGGAACGCGGCTGGCCGCGCGCATTGCCGCCGAGATCAAGGGCGCGGCATGAAAGTCGGGATCAAGAAACTGGCGCATGCGCAGGACCTGGCGCTGCCCTTCTACGCCACCACGGGGTCGGCGGGACTCGACCTGCTGGCGGCGGTGGAGACGGAGATCGAGCTTCTGCCCGGCGCGCGCATGGCGGTGCCCTGCGGCATCGCAATCGAATTGCCGCCCGGCGTCGAGGCGCAAATCCGGCCGCGCTCCGGCCTGGCGCTCAATCACGGCATCACCTGTCTCAACGCGCCGGGCACCATCGACAGCGACTATCGCGGCGAGATCAAGGCGATCCTGATCAACCATGGCGACAAGCCGTTCCGAATCGCGCGCGGCACCAAGATCGCCCAGATGGTGATTGCCCGCCACGAACAGGCCGAGCTGGTGGAAAGCGAAACGCTGTCCGGTAGCGCGCGCGGCGCGGGCGGCTTCGGCTCGACCGGCATGGTGAAATCATGATGCTGCGCCTGTCCCGCAAGACCTTGCTGGCGCTGGAGGCGGTGATCGACATCGCCTTCAATGCGCGGCCCGAGCCGGTGCAGGCCAAGGAAATCACGGCGCGGCAAGGTGTGCCGCAGCGTTATCTGGAACAGGTGATGCAGCAGCTGGTGCGGGCCGGGGTGCTCAAGGGCGTGCGCGGGCCGCGCGGCGGCTATCGCCTCGCGCGCGAGCGCCGCCGCATTTCGGTGGGCGATGTGGTCCGGGTCGCCGAAAGCATCGAGGATGCCGAAGAGGAAAAAATCCGCCCCCGCTCCGACCTGGGCCAGCGCATCGTGGCGCCGCTGATCCAGACCTTGCAGGATGACGTGATGGCGCGGCTGGATTCCGTCACCATCGAGGATCTTTGCCAGCGCGCCCGCAACCAGGGGGTTGACGCCGACAAGAACGCCAGCGCCGATTTCACCATTTGAGGAACGCCATGACAGACAAGAAGCCCGGCCGGGGCCGCGTGTATGACTGCATCACAGAAACCATCGGCGACACGCCGCTGGTGCGGATGAAACGCATGCCCCAGGAAGCCGGCGTCAAGGCCGACATCCTGCTCAAGCTGGAATTCTTCAATCCGCTGTCATCGGTCAAGGACCGCATCGGCGTGGCGATGGTCGAGGCCCTGGAGAAACAGGGCATCATCACGCCGGGCAAAAGCACTCTGGTGGAGCCCACCAGCGGCAATACCGGCATCGCCCTGGCCTTTGTCGCCGCGTCGAAAGGCTATCGCCTGATCCTGGTAATGCCGGATTCCATGTCCATCGAACGGCGCAAGATGCTGCTGATCCTGGGGGCGGAGCTGGAGCTGACGCCGGCGGCGCTGGGCATGAAAGGCGCCATCGCCCGCGCCCATGAGCTGGTGGCGCTGCTTCCGGGTGCGGTGATCCCGCAGCAATTCGAAAATCCCGCCAATCCGGACGTGCATCGCCGCACCACGGCGGAGGAAATCTGGAACGATACCGAGGGCAAGGTGGATATCGTGATTTCCGGCGTGGGAACCGGCGGCACCATCACCGGCGTCGGCCAGGTGTTGAAAGCCCGCAAGCCATCGGTGAAAATGATCGCGCTGGAGCCGGAGGACAGTCCGGTGCTGTCGGGCGGCCAGGCCGGGCCGCACAAGATCCAGGGCATCGGCGCGGGGTTCGTTCCCACCATCCTGGACCGCAAGGTGATTGACGAAGTCATCACAATCTCCAACGAGACGGCGCTGGAAACGGCGCGGTGGGCCGCCAAGCTGGAAGGCATCCCGATGGGGATTTCCTCGGGCGCGGCGATCGCGGCGGCGCTGGAAGTGGGATCGCGGCCGGAAAATGCCGGCAAGACCATCGTCGCGATCATTCCTTCATTCGCGGAACGCTATCTTTCCACGGCCCTATTCGAGGGATTGTAGAAGATCGGGGCGGTCGGTGCAGATCGCGTTCAGGCCCAGCGCGATCAGTCTTTTCATGTCGGCCGGCTGGTTGACAGTCCAGGCGCCGACCTTGAGGCCGAGTTCGCGGGCATAGGCGACATCTTCCGGCGTGGCATTGCGATAATCGGGGAACCAGCCATTGGCCTTGTTGTCGGCGATATTGCCGAGAATGGGCCGCAGGTCTCCCTCCAGCCTGTCGGTGGTAAACCAGCAATGCGCGCGGGGCGCCATCTGCTTGATGTGCGTAAGGCCGCGCCAGTCGAAGCCGACAAAGATGGTGCGATCGAGATAGGATTCCATCACCGCCAGCGTTTCATCGGCCAGGGATATGGGATCGCCGGAATCCGGATCGTCCGAGCTTTTCAATTCCACAAACAGGAAAAAAGGCGAGCGCGCCTCGCGCGCCCGCGCCACGACGGCTTCCAGGGTGGGAATGCGCTCGCCTTCCGCGGCGGCCAGTTTGGGATGGGCGCGGGCATATTCGCTATCGGGATCGGCGCGCCCGACATCGAAGGCCTGCAGCGCCGCATAGCTCAAATCCTTGATCGCGGGGGTCGGGCTGGTCAGCCAGCCGCCGGCATGGCGCGTGATGGCCGGATTGAGGCGGTAATCGTGATGCACCACCACCACGCCATCGGCGGAAAGCTGGACATCGAGTTCGGCGCCGTCATAGCCGCGCGCAATGGCGGCGGAAAAAGCCGTCAGCGTGTTTTCCGGCCTCAGAGCCGCGCCGCCGCGATGGGCGATATTGAGCGATTTCCCCACCGTGCGAAATTAACGGGAGTCGGGGCCGGAATACCAGCAGGCGCGATTGACCGGGGGGCCATGCGGGCGTAACGCGGCGCGCATGGACAGGCCATCGCCCACCGCAATTTCCGACCGCGCCGCATGGCTGCTGGAAGCCCGCGAGCTCCTGCGCCTGTCGGTGCCGCTGGCGGCCACCCAGATCGCCCAGATGGTCATCCTGGCCACCGACACCGCCATGCTGGGGCATTTCAGCAAGGATGCCCTGGCTGCGGCCGCGCTGGGCAACACCATCTTCTTCATGGCCTGGCTGATGGGCTGCGGCCTGCCGATGGCGGTGTCGCCGGTAATCGCCCATATCCAGGGCGAATATGCCGACAGCGCCCAGGCGCGCGATCATCGCGATGTCCGCGCCGCGGTGCGCATGGGGCTGTGGTCGGTGGCGCTGTCCATGCCGTTTTTCGCGGTGCTGCTGTTTTTCACCCGCGACCTGCTGCTGCTGTTCGGCGAGGATCCAAAACTGGCGGCGGATGCGGCCCTCTATATGTCCAGCCTGGGCTGGTGTCTGCCCTTCGCCCTGGCGTTCCAGGTGCTGCGGAGCTTTTCCACCGCCCTGTCGCTGGCCGTGCCGCCGCTGATCGTGCTTGGGCTGGCGGTGCTGTTCAATGCGCTGGGCGATTATGCCCTGATCTTCGGCCATTTCGGCCTGGCCCCAATGGGACTGTTCGGCGCCGGGCTTGCCAGCGCCAGTTCCAACTTTTTCACCTTTGTGGCGATGCTGGGATTCAGCCTGCTGGCACCGAAATTGCGCGACTATCGCATCCTGCACCGGCTGCTGCGGCCGGACTGGAAGACGCTGGCGGAACTCCTGCGGCTCGGCCTGCCGATGGGCGTGACCATGCTGTTCGAGGTGGCGATGTTCAATGGCGCGACCTTGGCGATGGGCGCCTTCGGCACCGCCTCGATCGCCGCGCACCAGATCGCCATCACCATTCCCTCGCTCACCTTCATGGTGCCGCTGGGCATCGGGCTGGCCGCCACGGTGCGGGTGGGGATGGCGGCGGGAGCGGGCGACGCCAAGGCGGCCCGGCGCGCCGGCTTCACCGCCATCGCCATGGCGATGACCTTCATGTGCGCCACGGCGCTGCTCTTGCTGCTGTATCCCCGCGCCATCGCCAGCCTGTGGCTGCCCGACACGGCGGACAATGCGCAGGTGCTGGCGCTGGCGGTGACGTTCCTGCATGTCGCGGCCGCGTTCCAGCTGATGGACGGGGTGCAGGTGACGGCGGCGATGAGCCTGCGCGGATTGAAGGACGCGCGCTGGCCGATGTGGCTGGCGGGCGCCTCTTACTGGCTGGCGGGAGCGCCGATGTGCGTGTTCCTGGGTTTCGGACTGGGATTGAAGGGCCTGGGCATCTGGCTGGGGCTGGCCTTCGGCCTTCTGGTGGCTTCGATCCTGCTCAGCGCGCGGTTTTTCATCCTGTCGCGGCGTCACAATTGAGCGTCAGGCGTAAAGCCGCCACAGCAGCGCGCCGGCAATCAACGCCAGCAGCGCGATCAGGGCTATAAACAGCGGACGATTGCGGCGGTCCTGTTCGCGGGCGATCTGCCGGGCGGTATCGGGGTGCAGGCGCACGCCGCCTTCCGCCACCATCTGGGACAATTCTTCGGCATTCCTGACCAGTTGCGGCAGGTCCTGGGCCAGCTTGCCCAGCGCGGTAAAGCCTTCGGCGGCGCGCGCCAGATGCGCTTCCGGTCCCAGATTTTCCGCCACCCAGCGCTCGGCCACCGGTCGCGCCGCTTCCCAGATATCGAAATCGGGATCCAGGCCGCGCGCCACGCCTTCCACCACCACCATGGTCTTTTGCAGCAGCACCAATTGCGGCTGGGCCTGCATGTCGAAACGGCGGGTGGTTTCGAACAATTGGCCCAGAAGGCGCGCCATCGAAACATCGCGGGCGCTCTTGCCGAAGATCGGCTCGCCGATGGCGCGCAGCGCCTGGGCGAAAGTTTCGACATCATGCTGCTGCGGCACGAAGGCGACATCATAGTGAAGTTGAGCCACCTTGGCGTAGTCGCGCGCCAGGAACCCCGCCAGCGTTCCCGCCATGAAACGGCGCATCGGCGCATCCAGCCGTCCCATGATGCCGAAATCCACCGCCACCAGGCGGCCCTGCGCGTCCACGAAGAGATTGCCGGGGTGCATGTCGGCATGGAAAAAGCCGTCGCGCAGCGCCTGGGTAAGGAAAGAGCGCACCAGCGTCAGGGCGATTTTCCCGGGATTATGGCCGGCCGCGCGCAAGGCATTCGCGTCGCGGATCGGCGTGCCCGCGATCCACTCGCTGGTCAGGACGCGGGCGGAGGTGCGCGTCCAGTCCACATGCGGCACCCGGAATTCGGCATCGCCGCTGGTGCGGTCATACAGCTCCGATGCCGCGGCAGCCTCCATGCGCAGGTCCAGTTCCAGCGCCATCGAGGCAGCCAGGGTTTCAACCAGCGCGGTCAGGCGCAGGCGGCGGGCTTCGGCGGAAAAAAATTCCGCAGCCCGGGCAAAGAAGCCGAGCGCTTCCAGGTCGCGGGCGAATTCGGCTTCGATGCCGGGCCGCAATATCTTGACCGCTGCCTCGGCGCCTTCGGTCGTGGTCGCCTTGTGCACCTGGGCGATGGAAGCGGCGGCAACCGGCGGCCCGAAGGCGGAGAATAAATCCGCCAGCGGCCTGCCAAGCGATTGCTCGACCATGGCGCGGGCCTGGGCGTCGGAAAAGGGCGGCAAGCGGTCCTGAAGGTGCTCCAGCGCCGTGGCGACAGCCTCGCCCACAATATCGGGACGGGTCGCCAGCATCTGGCCCAGCTTGATATAGGCGGGACCCTGGTGTTCCAGCACCTGCGCCAGTCTTGCCGGCGGCAAGCGGCCCTGCCGCACCCGGACGCCCACCCACACCGCGCGCGCGGCGCGGCCGAGGCGGGGAATGCTGAGAACGCCGCGCATCAACTTGCCGTCATACCTTGAAAGCGGAATGCATGGCGGCGATGCCGCCGGAAAGATTGCGCACCTTCACCTGGGAGAGGCCGGCCTCGCCGATCATCTGCGCGAATTCCGCCTGGGGCGGAAAGCGGCGGATGCTTTCCGCCAGATAGCGGTACGATGCTTCATCCCCCGCCACCAACCCGCCGATTTTCGGCAGCAGCTTGAAGGAATAGGCATCATAGAGCGTGTCGAGTCCGGGGACCTCGACATGGGAAAATTCCAGGCAGAGAAAACGCCCGCCCGGTTTCAGCACCCGGAACGCTTCGCGCAGGGCAATATCGAGATGGGTGACATTGCGGATGCCGAAAGCGATCGTGTAGGCATCGAAATGATTGTCCGGCACCGGCAGTTTTTCGGCATCGCCGCACACCCACTGGATGGCGGATTCATTTTTTTCGGTGGCGCGGCGCACTCCCTCGCCCAGCATCTGGGCATTGATGTCGCAGACCGTGATATCGGCTTCTCCTTCGCGCAGACGCGCCATGTCGGCGATGCGGAAAGCGATGTCGCCGGTGCCGCCCGCCACATCCAGCACCTGCCAACCTGGCCGGGGGTTCAGCCATTCCACCATGGCATCCTTCCAGATGCGGTGGACGCCGGCGCTCATCAGGTCGTTCATCAGGTCATAGCGGGCCGCCACCGAGGAGAAAACCTCCCGCACAAGGCCTTCTTTCTCGGCCTCCGGCACGTCGCGGAAGCCAAAGCTGGCAGTTTTTGGGTCGCTCATGGCGCAAACATAGCCGGGCCGGGCGCAATGGGCTAGGTAAACAGCAAATGCCCGAATTACCGGAAGTCGAAACCGTTCGCCTGGGCCTTGCCCCCGCGCTGGAAGGTCATGTCATCACCCAGGCCAGGATTCGCCGGGGCAATCTGCGCATCCCCTTCCCGCCCCGCTTCGCCGAGCGCTTGACCGGGCGCAAGGTGGAACGGCTGACCCGCCGCGCCAAATATCTGCTGGCGGCGCTGGACAGCGGCGAGACGCTGGTGATCCATCTGGGCATGTCGGGGCGCATGAGCGTCTACGCCGAGGGCCACCGCCAGAAACTGGGCAATTATGTTTACGACAAGGCGCCGGATGGCGCCGGCGACGGCAAGCATGATCATGTCGTATTTGAAACCGATGTCCCTGCCCGCATCGTCTTCAACGACCATCGCCGCTTCGGACTGATGACCCTGGTGGCGACCGATGCGCTGGACCAGGACAAATTGTTCAAAGACATGGGCATCGAGCCCTTGTCGGACAAGTTCAATGCGGCCTATCTGGCCAAGGCACTGGGCGGCAAGAAGACGCCGGTCAAGTCGGCGCTGCTGGACCAGCGGCTGGTTGCCGGGCTGGGAAATATCTATGTCTGCGAGGCGCTGTTCCGCGCCGGCATTTCCCCCAAGCGGCTGGCCGGCAGCCTGAAGAAGGACCAGATCGCGCCACTGCTCAAGGCCATAAAATCGGTGCTGAAGGATGCCATTGCGGCAGGCGGTTCCACCCTGCGCGACCATGCCCAGGCCACCGGCGATCCCGGCAATTTCCAGCATCGCTTTCTGGTCTATGGCCGCGAAGGCAAGCCGTGCAAGGGCCTGGCCTCAAGTAGCGAAGCGGTAGGCCATAAAAAAAGATGCAAAGACACCGTCAAGCGCATCGTGCAGGCGGGACGCTCGAGCTTTTACTGCCCCGCCTGCCAGAAATGATGATCAGGACCCCTTGAGGTGCAGCTTTTCCGCCTCGGCGCATTCGGCCGTGACGGTAAAGTAGCGCTGGATCGCGTCGCCGCCGACGGCAAAGGGGCTGGCTTCGCCCGGTTTGCGCGCGGCCAGCATGCGCCCTTTCATATAGGCCTCGTCGAACTCGGAATGGTTGGTGAGGAACACGGTGGCGCCCGCAGCCCTGGCGGCCCTGGCGAATTTTTCCGCCGAATTGATGTAGATGTCGAAATGCGACGGATCGCGGGGGAAGTTGAAGGCGGTGCCGCCGGAATAGGCCGCAATGAGGGTCTTGCCCCTGTCCTTGACCGGAAACAGCAATGACAGCGTGCCGGGCGTATGGCCCGGTGTGGTGATGATGGTTACGGTGGTGTCGCCCAGGGTCAGTTTCTGGCCATCCGTCGCCGTCATGTCGCGCCGGGGCACGCCGCCCGCCATGTTGTTCGACTTGATGATGGAATCCCAGTCGGGCGCGCCCATCACGATATGCGCGCCATACTTGTCCTGCAGCAGCTTGGCGCCTTCGTCATGATCGCCGTGCCCGTGACTGATGATGACGTATTTGATGTCGGCGGGATTGAGCCCCAGCGTCTTGAGGCCCTCCACGATTTCCGGCTCGGCGGCGTAGTTGTAAAGCGTGTCGATGATGATGATGCCGGCGCTGGTCCTGAGCGCCCGGGAGGAATGCACTTTGGTGCCGACCCAGTAGAGATTGTCGAACACCTGGACCGGCGCGGCATACCAGGTGGCGCGATCCGGAATGACCCTGGCCACGGGCTTGGCGGCCCCGCCGGCAGCATTGCGCCGGGAGGCCTGTGCATCGGCGCCGTCGGCCGGCTGGATGCAAAGCCGCGCCAGGGTGCCGGGAAAATCGGTTCCCGCCGCCTTCTGTGCCGCCGCGATATGGCCGTCGGCGCTGTCGGCCGACGGCGCGGCGTCAGCCGCCACAAGACCAAACCCCGCCGCCACGACCAGCGCCGCCCCGAAATGCTTTTTCATGGTTTCCTCCCCTGATGTCCGTCCGGCCGAGGATGGGCAGGTGTCATAGCCCTGTCAAAGCCCGTTCTGCCCGGATTTGTTGACCTTGGGCGCTTTGGGGGGTATATGCGCGCCTCTTTTCGGCAAAACCATCAGGAAGCCCATGCCCAATATCGCCTCGTCCCACAAACGCGTCCGCACCACGGCCAAGCGCACCGCGATCAATACCGCGCGCAAAACCCGCGTCCGCGGCTTTATCCGCAAGGTCGAGGAAGCGATTACCAAGGGCGACAAGGCCGCCGCACTGGCCGCCTTGAAGGCCGCCGAGCCAGAAATCATGCGTGGCGTCTCCAAGGGCATCCTGCACAAGAATACCGGGTCGCGGAAAGTCTCCCGCCTCACCAAACGGGTCGCAAAACTCGCCAAATAGGCGAACGTGCTGAATCCTTTGATGAATTCAAGTCTAGATCAGGTCCGGGCACAAATCCGGGCCTTTTTTATTGTCCGTGTGCTGAATTTCACCGATTATGACGTTTTCGCACTGCACCCAAGAGTGGCAGCCCGGCTAAGCCACTGATTCGGCGGAAAGAGCCCGAAAAACGTTATTTTCCGTATACTGCACAATCGCTTAGCGCCGGTAACAAAATTGAAAAAATCTGGAGAATCAGCATTTGTTCTCTTGTGTGGGGCGCCGGCTTGATCGTATCTTAACCAACGGTTGGGGCGGATACGAAGCAATGCCGAAGACTAACAACAGTAAAACAACAATATTCGGCGGCCATTTTAGGCTTTTTGACCATTTGAGTAAGTATAAAGCCTCTTAAACTCTTTCATTTATGACGTTTTAATGTTGGGCGATACCCCAGCACTGGCAAATTGTCTTTTGGGCGCTGCGATGTCTTCTTCCCCTTCCTCTCTCGACTATGCAGGCGATGTTGGCGCTGCCGAAGCCTGGGACGCGCTCAAGAGCGATCCCAAGGCTCAGCTGGTGGATGTGCGCACCGTTGCGGAGTGGAATTTCGTCGGCCTGCCGGATCTGGCGGAGCTGGGCCGCAAGGTTCATTGCGTCGAATGGCAGATGTTCCCTTCCATGGCGCCCAATGGCGATTTCGTGGTGCAAACCTCGGGCGCGCTGGCCGGCGCCGGCGCGAGCCCCGAGGCGCCGGTATTTTTTCTCTGCCGCTCGGGCGCGCGTTCGCGCGCCGCCGCCATCGCGATGACACGGGCGGGATTTCAAAAGGCTTTCAATATCGCGGGCGGTTTTGAGGGCGATCTCGATGCCAAGCGCCACCGCGGCAATGAAAAAGGCTGGAAGGCCGAGGGCCTTGCCTGGAAACAATCCTGAAGGGGACATGCATGCGACGAAAGCAGATTGCCGGCTGAGGGCCGGATGAATGAGCCGACGGACGCGCAAAGGCGCGCCGACAAGAAACAGATGGCGCCGTATATCGGGCCACAATGCATGGGTAAGATGATGGGACAATTGACGGGAAAGCCGATGCGGCCTGATTGGCCGGCGGCGTGGAGTGCGGTCCGGGACCGGCTGCGGCGGGAACTGGGCGATCCGGTGTTCGAGGCCTGGATCGGTCCCCTGAGCCTGGAATCCTGCGACAAGGATGAGCTCAAGATCGGCGCCAGCAAGCCGTTTGTGCGCAACTGGGTGGCCAATCACTATGTCGCCCGCATCGAACGCGCCTTCCGGGCCGAGGGCGCCGAGCCGGTTTCCCTGTCCATTGTGATGGCGGCGCCGCCGCCCAGCATCGGCGGCAATGCGCTGCGCGACACCGCGCCCGCCGACCTGCCCGCCAGCAATGTCTCCTACCTGCCGCCGCGCGCCGAATGCCGCGAAGAAGACACAGCCAAGGGCTTGTGGACGCGGATGCTGCACCCGCAGCAGACCTTTGACAGCTTCATTCCGGGCCGCGCCAACGAGTTCGGCCACGGCGCGGCACGCGCCTTTGCCGAAGGCCAGCAAAGCGACATCCCGCTGCTCTATATCCATGGCGGCTTCGGTTTCGGCAAAACCCATCTGCTCAATGCCGCGGCGCTGGAATTCCGCAAGCGCGGCAAGCGCACCTTGTTCCTGCGCGCCGAGGATTTCATGCGCCATTTCCTGGGAGCGCTCTATCGCAAGGACACGCTGGCCTTCAAAGAAGAGCTGCGCACCGCCGAAGTGCTGATCATTGACGATCTGCAGCATATCTGCCGCTCCACCGCCACGGCGTCGGAATTCCTCTACACCGTCAACGCCTTTGCCGATCTGCGCCGCCGGGTGGTGATCGCCGCCGACCGTGCCCCGCAAGCGCTGGAAGGTCTGGGCGCGGACGTCAAATCGCGGCTGGCAGGCGGCCTTTGCATTGCCCTGGACAAGCCGGATCGCGATACCCGCCTGCTCATCGTGCGGGCGCGCGCGGCGGAATTCAGCCGCCACAAGCCCGAAGTGGTGCTGCCGGAAGCCGTGCTGGAGCGCATTGCCGACCTTGACGATGCCAGCCCACGCGAATTGATTGGCGTTTTCACCAAATTGGCGACCTATGCCGACCTCACCAAGAAGCCGGTGACGCTGGAGACGGCGGAAGAGGCGGTGGGCCTGAGGTCCAGCCCCGGCGCCAAGACCTCGATCGAGGATATCCAGCGCAAGACCGCCGAGTTCTACAAGCTGGAAGTCAAGGATTTCCATTCGCCCCAGCGCGCCCGGCGGGTGGCCAGGCCGCGCCAGGTTGCGATGTACCTGTCGCGCAAGCTCACCAGCCGCTCCCTGCCCGAGATCGGACGGCGTTTCGGCGGCCGCGACCACACCACGGTGCTGCACGCCTGCCGGCGGATCGAGGCCTTGATCGACGAGGATCCGCTGTTCCGCCAGGAGGTCGATTTTCTGTCGCAAATGCTTCAGCGCCGGGGCGAACTCTAGGGGCTGAAAAAAGCCCGGAATCCCGCCCAAAAGCGGACCAGAAAAACGCGGTTTCGGCCGCGTTTTTTTTGCCCTTTTCCGCCTCTTTTGGTATGGTCCTCCACTTGAGTCTTGGCGCCCCTTTTTTGCTGCCCGGGGCCGTTCCAAAACACAAGAAAACGGGTTTTCCGGCCGGACGATTTCGGCCGGGATTTGGGGTTTTGTCAGCAGCGGAACAGCGGTCGCGATCATGAAAATCAATGTCGAACGGGGCGCCTTTCTCAAGGCTCTCAGCCATGTGCAGAGCGTTGTCGAACGCCGCAACACCATCCCGATCCTGTCCAATGTGATGCTGGAAGCGGGCAAGGGCGCGCTGAAGCTCACCGCCACCGACCTGGATATCGAAATCGTGGAGTCCATCCCCTCGGATGTGCTGCGCAATGGTTTCGCCACCGCGCCGGCGCATATGCTCTACGACATTGTCCGCAAGCTGCCGGACGGCGCCCAGGTGCAGGTCGAGCTTCTCACCAGCGAAGGCGGCAGGCTGGCCGTGTCGGCCGGTTCCTCGCGCTTCGAGCTGGCCTGCCTGCCCAAGGACGATTTTCCGCAGATGGCGGCGGGCGCCCTGCCCCATCGCTTCCGGCTGGCGGCGAACGATCTCAAGCGCATCATCGACAAGACCCGCTTCGCCATATCGACGGAGGAGACGCGCTATTATCTCAACGGCATCTATGTCCATGCCGCATCCGACGCCAAGCCGCCGGTGATGCGGGCCGTGGCCACCGATGGCCACCGTCTGGCGCGCTATGAGCTGGAACTGCCGGCCGGAGCCGAACAGATGCCGGGCGTCATCATTCCGCGCAAGACCGTGAATGAACTGCGCAAGCTGCTGGACGATGCCGAAGGCGCCATCGAGATTTCGCTGTCGGACACCAAGATCCAGTTCGGCTTCAACGGCGTCGAACTCACCTCCAAGCTGATTGACGGCAATTTCCCGCCCTATGAGCGGGTCATTCCCTCGGGCAATGACAAGTCCCTGGCGCTGGAAGCCAAGGAATTCTCCCAGTCGGTGGACCGCGTCTCGACCATCAGCGCCGACAAGACCCGCGCGGTGAAACTCAATATCGCCAAGGACAAGGTCACCTTGTCGGTGGTGAACCCGGAATCGGGCACGGCGACGGAAGATGTGGGCGCCACCTATCGCGCCGCGGCGCTGGAGATCGGTTTTAACGCGCGCTACCTGCTGGACATCACCGGCCAGATCGAAGGCAAGGAAGTGCGTTTCCTTTTGTCCGATGCCGGCTCGCCCGCCATTATCGAAGACGCAGAGGACCCGCGCACCCTCTACGTCCTCATGCCGCTCAGGGTTTGAGTTTGACCTTCGCGCCCGATCCGCGCCGTTCCGGCGAGGCTGCCGCCATTCCGGCCACCAGGCTGGCGGTAACGCGGCTGCAGCTGACCAATTTCCGCTCCTATGCGGTGGGACAGCTTGCCCTTGCCGGCACCTCGGTGGTGCTGGCGGGCCCCAACGGTGCGGGCAAGACCAATATCCTGGACGCGATCTCGCTCTTATCGCCGGGGCGGGGCCTGCGCGGCGCCAGGCTCGGCGAGCATGTCCGCAAGGGACCGGTTGCGCAGGAGGACGCCCTGTGGGCGGTGGCGGCGACGGTAACGCGCGCTGGCACCGATTACGAGATCGGCACCGGACTGACTCTGGGGCCCAATGGCGGCGAACGCCGTCATGTGCGGCTCAATGGCGTCGAGGCCAAGGGTTCGGCCGACCTTGGCGATGTGGTGCAGATGATCTGGCTGACGCCGGCCATGGACCGGCTGTTCATCGAAAGCGCGGGCGGGCGGCGGCGATTTCTCGACCGGCTGGTGCTGGGCTTCGATGCCGGGCACGCCCGTGCCGCCACGCGTTATGAAACTGCGATGCGCGAGCGGGCGCGGCTGCTGAAATACGGGCCGCGCGATCCCGCCTGGCTGGACGGCCTTGAGAAGGAAATTGCGGAGGCGGGCGTGCTCATCACGGCCGCGCGCCTTGCCACGGTGGAACGGCTGAACCGCGCCCTGGCGGAGCGCGAGGCCGCCGGCGTGTTTCCCGCCGCCGCCTTGACCCTGACGGGCGAAAGTTTCGAGATGGCGCAGGATCTGCGCGATGCCTTGGCCGCCAGCCGCATCCGCGATGCCGAAAGCGGCCGCACTCATGCCGGGCCGCATGTGAGTGACCTGAGCGCGCGCCATACCGCCAAGCGCGCCGATGCCCGCGACTGTTCCACCGGCGAACAGAAGGCGCTTCTCATTTCCATCATGCTGGCCGAGACACGGGAACTTGCCCGGGCGCGGGACGGCATGGCGCCGCTGCTGCTGCTGGACGAGATCGCCGCCCATCTCGACAGTGTGCGCCGCGCCGCGCTGTTCGAGGAAATCGCCGATCTGGGCGCGCAGGCCTGGATGACCGGCACCGATCTTTCGCTTTTCCACGGCGCCCGCGCCGAAATCTTTCTGGTCGAGAACGGCCAGTTCATGCGTCAGGATTAAACCATGGCAGAGCCCAATATGAACGAATATGGCGCCGACAGCATCAAGGTGCTGAAGGGCCTGGATGCGGTGCGCAAGCGCCCTGGCATGTATATCGGCGACACCGATGACGGCTCGGGCCTGCACCACATGGTCTATGAAGTGGTGGACAATGCCGTGGACGAGGCCCTGGCCGGGCACGCCAACCGCATCGACGTGCAGCTGAACCCCGACGGCTCCTGCACCGTGCGCGACAATGGCCGCGGCATTCCCACCGGCATTCACAAGGAAGAAGGCGTCAGCGCCGCCGAGGTCATCATGACCCAGCTGCATGCCGGCGGAAAATTCGACGAGAACGCCTACAAGGTCTCGGGCGGGCTGCACGGCGTCGGCGTCTCGGTGGTCAATGCCCTGTCGGAATTCCTCGACCTGCGCATCTGGCGCGACGGCAAGGAACATTACATGCAGTTCCGCCACGGCGATCCGGTGGCGCCGCTCAAGGTGGTGGCCGATGCGCCGGGCCGCAAGGGCACCGAGATCACCTTCCTGCCCTCAACCGAGACATTCACCAAGACGGAATTCGATTTCGCCACGCTGGAACACCGCCTGCGCGAACTTGCCTTCCTCAATTCCGGGGTCACCATCATCCTGGCCGACAAGCGCGGCGTGGAATCCAAGGAAGTCAGCCTGCATTACGAGGGCGGGCTGAAGGCCTTCGTGGAATATCTCGACCGCGCCAAGAACCAGCTGATTCCGGCGCCGGTGATGATCCTGTCGGAACGCGACGGTATCACGGTGGAGGTCGCGCTGACCTGGAACGACAGCTATCACGAGAGCACGCTGGTCTTCACCAACAACATTCCCCAGCGCGACGGCGGCACCCATTTGGCGGGTTTCCGCGCCGGCCTGACCCGCGTGGTCACCAAATATGCCGATGACATGGCCAGCGCCAAGAAGGACAAGACGGCGCTGACCGGCGATGATTGCCGCGAGGGCCTGACCTGCGTGCTGTCGGTCAAGGTGCCGGACCCGAAATTCTCATCCCAGACCAAGGACAAGCTGGTGTCGTCGGAAGTGCGCCCCATCGTGGAGGGCGCGATCATCGACCAGCTGGGCGCCTGGCTCGAGACCCATCCCGCCGAAGCCAAGATGGTGGTGGGCAAGGTGGTGGAAGCCGCCGCCGCCCGCGAGGCCGCCCGCAAGGCGCGCGAGCTGACACGGCGCAAGGGCGCGCTGGACGGCGCCTCGCTGCCCGGCAAGCTGGCGGACTGCCAGGAGCGCGACCCTTCCAAGTGCGAGATCTTCATCGTCGAGGGCGATAGCGCCGGCGGCAGCGCCAAGCAGGGCCGCAACCGCGCCAACCAGGCGGTGCTACCCCTGCGCGGCAAGATCTTGAACATAGAACGCGCCCGCTTCGACAAGATGCTGTCCAGCGAGGCGATCGTGAACCTGATCACGGCGCTGGGCACCGGCATCGGGCGGGAAGAGTTCAACGCCGACAAGCTGCGCTATCACAAGATCATCATCATGACCGATGCCGATGTGGACGGCGCCCATATTCGCACCTTGCTGCTGACATTTTT